>JAEMRT010000046.1:0-21757 GCA_016463225.1 Sphingopyxis sp.
CTTCATGGTCCAGACTATCATAGTCTCTGGGCCACTCAGCGGGGGGCAGATCAAACTAATGATGATGTCCAGCAATCTCTGCTTTGAGAGTCGGGCCATTTAATAAACATCCTAGTCGCGGTTACCGAGGCGTTCGTAATTATCTCACTGCGTCCGCTCTTTTCTGAACGGATGCCAGATCGGACCTCACGTTGCCAATAGAGATTGAGTTGGCCTAATAATCATCAATTGGCCTAGGCAACACGATGAGCCGCTGCCTTCAAGCTTCCGCTTCGGGCGCGATCGGTTGGCTGCGTTTTTGCGCCATCACGCTGGCCGCATTGGCAGCGACGTGATCGAGAAGCACGCTGGCGCCCTTATCAAGATAGTTGCGCACGATTGCACCATTCACCAGCAGGAACTGGAGATGGGTCGCCTGCGTGATCTCGCGCGCATAGGCGACCGCCTCACTCGAAAAGTCGCTGGTCGTCACCACCGCCACGACATGTGCCTTGGAATAGATGGCTAGGCCGACTTCCTTGGCGACATCGCCAAGGCTGACCCGCCCGCCAACGCATTTGCACTGAAAGTTCCAGCGTGAGAAAAGCAGATTCTTGCCTTCGGCGGTCAGGTCCACCTCGGCATAGGCAGTGTCGCGGCTGCGCAGGCGGAACGCGCGCGGCTCAAGCCCGATGTCGAGGATCATCTTGAGTGCGAGCAGTTCAAGGCCAAGCCCGCGCTCATAGGTTTGATCGCTAGCTAGCAGCCGTTTGACCTCGGCAGCGGGCAAATCAATCTTGGTGCGCAGGTCTGATGGGATCACTTGGTCAAAATCGGGCAGCACGGCTTCGATCGGAATGCCGAGCAACTTGGCCGAGGGCGCGATCGGGCCGCTCTTGCCACCGCGCCCGCTGCTCGCCGTAGCAGGCAATTCGATCCAGCCGGCTTCGGCCAGCGGCTTGATGACCTTGGCGCGGATCTGATCTTCGTCGAAACGGGCGCGGTGATCGCGTAGGCACTCGTCGATAATCTGCTTGGCCGCGATCTCACCGCCACCGCTGCTTTCTGCCACGCGCCGTAGCACCTGCAGAAAAATCTGCTGGCTAAGCGGTAAGTCAGCAAAGCTCGAGCGCTCCGATGCTGAAATCCCGAGTGCGGCTTTCATGACCGCTTCATCCGGCTGCGGATTGGCATTCCCGTTACGCTCGAACAGCCCGGCTTCGATCATCCAGTTGAGCAACGTCGTATGATCGGTGGTCGCGTTCGACAGGCCTTCGATCCCGATTATCTCTAACTCGCGCTTGAGACTGTCCTTGCTCAACTTCTCGCCGCGCGTGTTGAGCGAGCGCACCGCGTCAATGATCGCCATCCCATTGCGCGTATCGACAATGTGCCGGGCCATGACTTGGGCGGCGGTGACCGCACTGGGTGCGGCAAGGATTGCCTGACCCGCCTCGGTCAGCGACGGTGGTGTCCGGGTCATCAGCCCAAGGCTGGTCAAGGTCACTGGGATGTTGGTGCTGGCGCGCTTGTTGCCAGCGCTTTTAAAGAAAACGCGGTCCCATTCAGCGATGATCGCTTGAATATCGGGAGCCAGTGCATCCAGGATGCGGAGCGGCTCACGCACATCGCCAATGATGCCCGGCGAGAAATCGTTGAACGAAGGCAAGCGCCTCATGCGGCGTCACGCAGCTTGGCGCCGATTGCCTCGGCAACGCTACGGCCAACCGCGGCAGCGAGCATCGGCGGCACCGCATTGCCGATCTGGCGCCATTGCTGCTCGATCGTACCGGCCAGTTTGAAGGCATCCGGGAAGGTCTGCAGCCGCTTGATCTCGCTAATCCGCAGGATGCGGTTGCGCCAATGGAACGGCCCCATATTGTTCGAGCGACGCGCCTGAATGGTCCAGGACGGCATGTCCGGGCTCAGCTTGAGCAGGAAGGACCAATAGCGCCCGCGCCATTTGAACTCTGGCGCGGGGTGGCCGCGCTTCTCGGTGAAATAGAGGTAATTGTCGCCCGGCGGCACCTGGCACAGCAGATCATGATGTCGGCCACCGGCGAAATGGCCCTCGTCGCTGGCATTTTCCTCGGTATCGAGATCGTGCAGCACTTCGCCCGTGTTCACCCAAGGGAGCAGTCCCGGCGTGGGTTCGCGGCTGTGGGTCGGGCGCGGCAATGCAACTTTAGCGTCGAGCGAGCCGACCACAAAGCAACGCTCCCGAATTTGCGGAACCCCGAAATCGGCGGCGTTGAGCACAAACGTGCTGACCTTATAGCCAAGCTTCTCCGCCCGCTCGATGATCGTCTCGAGCGCTTCGGCATGCACCTTATACGCCAGCCCCTTCACATTCTCGAGAATGAAGGCGCGCGGACGGACCCAGTCGAGCATACTCAGATAGCCATTGATCGTCTCCCAGCCATTGGGATCCTCAAGGGCGCGCGGCTTGTCCTTGCGGTAGAACCGGCTCTTGGAGAAAGGCGGACAGGGCGGGCCGCCGGCAACCAAATCAATTTCGCCAATCTTGCCGCCGAGCGCGGCGATGATCTCGGAGCGGGTGAGCGCCCCGATCCGGCCGACCAGGAACGGTGTTGACGGCATCGTCTGCCGCCAAGTGTCGGCACAGAGCTTTTCGGAATCGGTGGCCAGAACCGTGCTAAACCCGGCCTCGTGCAAACCGAGGTCAAGACCGCCGCAGCCGCTGAACAAGCTGATGCTACGCATGACAGGCTTACCTCTCGACCGTTTCAAGCACCGCTTCAACCATCCGGCGCGCCAATGGGGGTGGGACGGCATTACCTAATTGGCGCACCCGCTCACGTCGGCTGCCGACTAGTGTATAGCCTTCCGGGAAGCCCTGGAGTGCGGCCATTTCAACGCTGCGAAGCCTGCGGTTGGCCCAATGGAACGGGCCAGTCCAGGGGCCTGGCGAAGCGGCGATGGTCCAGGACGGGCGATCCGGCGAGAGCTTGAGCAGGAAGTTCCAGAAGCGGGTTTCGGCCTCGAAGGTCGGGTTGGGGTGGCCCGCCCAGGCAGTATGCGCCTTGTAGTTCGAGCCCGGCGGAACGGTCCGCAGATGCTCGGCCCAGCGCCCCACGATCAACTCTTCCGGCTCGAAATATTGCGGGCGATCAAATCCTTCGAGCGCTTGCCCCGCAGTCACGGCGGCTTTGCGCCCCACTTCATTCTTAAGCGTGTGGCTCGCTTCGGGCGCAGCTGGCGTACCGCGCTTGGCTCCAAGCAGGAACACGCGCTCGCGGGTCTGCGCTACGCCATATTCCGCGGCATTGGCGGTGACCTGCGTCACATTATAGCCTGCCGCCTCAGCCGCGTGGCGGAACCCGTCCAGCACCGGCTTGTTGCGCGGATGCTTGATGCTCGGAACATTCTCGAACACGAAGCCATCAGCATTCGATTCGAAGATCAGGCGCCAAAATTCCTCGACCAGGGTCCGGCGAGCATCTGCGCGCGCTTCGGTTGGTGCTGCGGGCTTCTCCATCGCGATACCGGCCGCGCGGGCACGGCGATAGCGCGATTCCTCGCCATCCTCGACCCAATAGGCCGCTTTGGAAAAGGGCTGGCACGGCGCGCCGCCAACAACGATCAGCGGATCGCTCGGCGCAAGCCCGCCCGCTTGGCGCAGGTCGAGTCCCGTGATAGCCGCGACATCCGCTTCCAGGACGGCGCCATGATAAGAGGCGTTGGCGCGCAGGGTCTTGCAGGCCACGGCATCGAGTTCGACGCAGGCATGGACCTTGCAGCCAGCATCGGTCGCGCCGATGCTGAGGCCACCGGCACCAGCAAAAAGATCGATAACGGGCATTTTGGCGTGCGCTGTTCTCACGACCGACGTGTCTGAAGCTCCCGTGTTAGGCGCACGGGAGGGGGCGAGGAGGTCGAGCAAAGCCATGATTTAATTGCGTCGGCCAAAGTCGAGTGGCAGCTGGGTCCCACGGCCTTGCTCGACCAGCTGGTCAACCGCATAACGCACTAGCCACGCAACGCTCACCTTATGCCTTGAGGCCAGTTCCTTCAATGCGGCTTCCTGGCCCCGGCTCAGCGACGCAGTTACGCGAACCACGCCTTCTTCTGCGATTACTGCCATTGCGCCCACCTCCGCTGCAACTTGCAGCAAGCTTCTGCATGAAGAGTCATGTTGATGCAATATCGGAACATAAAGGGATCGAAATAATTTGCCGAGCGGCGGGTTAAACGTCCTATACGCCGCCTCCAGGCGGTGCCTCGGTCGCTGTGCAGGCTCACAAGGCCTCGGCAGCCCTACGCACGTAGCTAGAGTTTATGGCGAGGCAGGAGGACGCATGGCAACGATCGAATCAAATGACGAAACTGTCTCGGAGGTATTCAAATCCTTCTATGCCGTGCCTGATTATCAGCGTGAATATGTCTGGGAAGAGGCTCAGGTCGAACAGCTGCTGCGCGACATCCGCACCGAGCAGCTTGATGGTGGCGACGCCGAATATTTCATCGGCTCAATTGTGGTGTGTCCGCGCAAGGACGGGGCGTTTGACCTCATCGATGGCCAGCAGCGCACGACGACCCTTTTCGTCCCCCTTTGCGCAATTCGCGACCGGCTGCTGGCGCTTGGTGAAAGCCAGATCGCATCGGTCTCCAAGCTGATCGCAGACACCGGATCGGATGCAGAGGGAAACGATATTTTCCGAGTTCGCCTCGACCCCCAATATGCCGATGCTGGCGATGTGTTCGGCAAGTTGCAGCAGGGGATAGCGCCGCCCATCGCCGGGACGCGGTCAATGCGCAATGTCGCCATCGCCTATGCGACGATCCAGCGTTTTCTCGAGGAGGAATTGGGCGGCGACCCCGCGGCGGTGCGCAAATTCTACGCATACTTGGTCGATAAGGTGAAGCTGATCCGGATCCGGACAGACAGCCTCGCACGCGCGCTCAAAATCTTCGAAACGATCAACGATCGCGGGCGCGGCCTCGATGCCATGGACCTACTTAAGAACCTTCTTTTCATCCAGGCTGCGCCTGCCGAGTTCGAAAAGCTCAAGGATAGCTGGAAGGCACTCTCCGACGCGCTCTACAATGCTGGCGAAAAGCCTTTGCGGTTCCTGCGCTACTATCTCTTCGCGACCTATGGCGTCACCAAATTGCGGGAGGACGAGCTTTATGCCTGGCTGAGCGCGAACGATGCCAAGGTGGGGTACAGCAAGGATCCGCTTGGCTTTGTGGCGACGCTACGGGAGGCCCTGGCAAGCTATCTCCATTTCCTCGATGGCCTTGGTCCTGACGGCAAGCCGCATGTATCGCTGGAGGCAATCTCGCTGTTGGCCGGGCGGGCGACGCGCCAGCATCTCATTCTGCTACTTGCCGCACGTAACTTGCCTGATCCGGTGTTTGAAGCACTGTGCCGTGACGTCGAAGCGCTGCTGGTCGCGTACCTGGTCACCCGGACACCAAGCCGCGAGTTTGAATCGCTCTTCCCCGACTGGGCGGTGCGGATCGCCAATGTCACAACGCTCGAAGCGTATCGCGCCTTTGCTAAAACGACCCTGGTCGTCAGGCGCGCTGAACTGGCTGGACGCTTTTACCGCGAGATGGTTGCGCTCAACGGGACAGCGCTTCGCCAATATCAGCTGCGCTATCTGCTGGCAAAACTGACCCAGCATGTTGACTTGCTGGCCTATGGTCGGGACAGCGAGGGGTGTCGATGGCTGTCCCGCTACACCGATGGCAGCAACATCCATATAGAGCATATACTGCCACAAACGCCCGACGACGCTGTGCGCGCCGAATTTGGCGAGGGCGCTGGTGACTATGATCTTCTCTGGAGCATCGGCAATTTGGCGCTCGCCGAACGGTCGATCAACAGTTCGCTTGGCCGTCGTCCCTATTCGGCGAAGCGTCCGGTTTATCCCAAGTCGCAATTCCTGCTTACCCGCGCGATCGCCGAGCGACCGGCAATCGGCAACACCGCGATCGATCGCGCCGTCGTGGCGATGGCGCCATTTGATCAGTGGACGCGCGCCGATATCCGTCAGCGCGCGCGCTGGCTTGCGGATATGACGCTCGATATCTGGGACATCCCGGCGCCTAATCAGCATTAGACGTAACGGCGATCGCTCGGGCTACAGACCAAGTGCATTGAGCGCCGCAATGAGTTTTTCCGGCGTTTCAAACAGGCAATGACTGTCTGCCGCAGCGCGCTTGAACAGCTTCCGCAGCCGAGGGGCATCGACAGCCGCGAGCGCCTCGGTGCCGCGCTCGAATCCTAGCTCGCGACGCATCGTCCCTGGCCGCGCCGCCAAAACCATGGCGCGGTCCTCGTCCACGATCGTGGTGTATGCGCGCTCGTAGAAAAAATATCGGATATCGCCATTCGCGCCGCGATGCGCGCAGATGAAGCGCCGAGGCCAGGCATCGACCTCGGCAGGTGACCATTCGCTAAACACATTGCCCGGATTCCAGGCGCGGATCTCATCCTGTCTGCTTGCCGACAAACGGGGTACCGGGCCCTTTTTGTCCGCTGCGATTGTTGCGTTCGCTGCGGCGTCGCGTTGCTTCACCGTTGTTGATCCGCTGGTCAGCACGAAGCCGACCCCGCGAAAGCGATCGACTTCGTTCACGATCGCGTCGAGCACGGAGTTCGCTTGTTGATCGCGGCGCAAACGAGGGCCTGCCGGTGGCGGGCGGAACCGGCTGCGCGCGAGCGCAACGGCGTCTTCATCCACTATTCGAGCTTTACGCCAGAGCTTATTGAACCAGTCACTGGCAGCCGCATAGGCAGCGCTGGTTGGCGCGTGTCGGATGCCGGCCTCGATCAATCCAGCGGTCTTCTCAAAGCCTATTCCGCCGCCCGATGCGTTGGCGGAGCCAATCACCATCCCGCGATTTGACAGATAGACTTTCGCATGCAGGCCTTCGATATGGCGTAGGGTCTTGCGATCGGGGGCCCCGAGATCGACGAGCGCATTAGGATTGGTGCCGCCGAGCGCGACGTCACATATGATCTTCACGTCCTTCAGTGCTTTGGGCGCGAAGATGCTTGAGGATCCCTTGCCCCAAAAGGCGACGGCACAGCGTATCTCGCGACCGCATAGGATATCCTTGATCGCGGCACTTAGGTGGGCGCCTGCGAGAAACGCGCTCTCCTCTTCACGTTCGGGCATCCGACTTTCGATCCTTATTGTTAGAGGCGCGTGACATTCACCTCACGGCATTCAGCGATATTTTTCTTCGACGGTTCAAACTTTTGACCTGTAACCGGATGATTCTCTGGTTGCGTCCGGCATCTTATTCGCCAACCATATGTGCAAGGGGAAGGGCTTTGGGTTGAGCAACTTGCGCGCGATTGCGCTGGAGCGCTATCGCAAATGGAATAGCGCAATCTATGCGACGCTGTTCAGTGAACCGCGGGCGCAGGCGCCTGCCTATCTCTATCTCGAACCTGAATTGGTGGCAGCCGCCGCCGCGCTGGTTGAACCGGAAGCGGGCGACGCACGTGCGCAGCTTGTCGCTGCGGTACGTGGATCCCTCGGCTGGGACCGAGTGGACACACCGTTTCTCTGGCATGTCCGCGAAGCTGAAATCTGGGCGGATGACGGCATGCGCGAGCCGCCGCCCTTTCTGGCGCTGCTAACCGTGCTGGTTCTCGGCGCGGAGGCGATGGTCGGCGATGCTCAGCATGCCGCGCATAATTATTATGACCGCCTCCTCGATCTGCTCGACGCAAATCCTTCGCTTGGGGCGCGGGTCAAACGCTGCTTCAAAGATACGGTCGAATTTTGGCAGCAACTCAATGACTGGCTCGTCCAATGGGACGGTGAACTCGGACTGCCTTCTGCCCAGGTAACCGACCGGCGCGTCAATATCGGCTACCCATTGTCGCAGGCGCTGGTCAGCGCACATGACCGGTTGCGGCTCGCCGGGGCGTTCGAGGACTACGCCCTTCGGCCGGGACGGCGCATGGCGCCGCTGGAGATGGACCAATATCTCGCGCACTGGTTGGCCACGGCGACAGCGCCGGCCAGGCTGCGGCGGCTATGGAGCAATGAAGAGGCACGGCGACGCATAACGCTGATCGCCTGCGCAGAACTCGAGGCATGGGCTGGCCCTGCGGCCCAGGTTCAGGCGGAACGTGATTCTGGTCGCGTGCCGCTGCTTTGGCGTGCGGAACTCACGCCTGGCGCGCTGCCGTCCATCGATCTTTTTCTCGCCTGTCAGGCGGCTGCATCGCGCGTGGCGGGCGGCTATCGCATCGTGGCACCTACCGACACGACCGGGCACGAAGGGCTGGCTGGTGCGGGCGAGGCGCTGGCGATCGCGCCCATGCGTGGCAGTCCGCTGTGTGCCCTGGAACCCTGGAGCGCGTTCTCCTTGGGTGCGCTGCTCGCTGGGGCGTTCACCTTACAGCGTGGAGAGCCACCAGCGGTTACCGTCGCGCGCTCCTCCAATCCGATCCTGGTCCTCACCTATGATGAGCGTGACGCCTTGTGGCACGAAGTCACGCGCGCCCAGCTGCTTGAGCGCTCGATCATCCTTGCCCATGCCGATGTGCTGGAAAAGGTCGAGCGCCACCTCCAGCGCTACGCCCGACCGGGCTTTCGTACGCTGAATGCTGATACCTTGTATGGTTTGCCGGTGGGGTGGGTCGCGTTCCTCGATGTGCTGCTCGTCGACACCCCGGAAGACGAACTGCGCGATGTGCTGGCGGCATTGTCTCCCATTCGCGCGGATGTGATCGCGCTTGAAGGTGGGCTCCGGCTCGGGCGCCAGACCTGGCATGTCGATGCACCGCCGGAACTGACCGCGACGCTTGCCTCCGAGCGGCCGCTGCGCCTGAGTGTCGAACGGCGGCGCGCGCTCGATGAAGGCCCGGACAAGCTCGTCGCCGTAGAGGGGACTGGGCGTGCCGGCGCGGCGCTTGCCGGTTCAGGGCTTGTGAGCGGCGACTATCTTGCGAGCCTTCAGGTTGCTGCCCGCGACGCTGTGCGGGTGCTCGACGAGATGCCGTTTCGTTTGCGGACGGCAAGCCATCCACGCCCCCTGCGCGGTGAGGGCATGCTCTCGGCCTATGCGATCGGCGAGGCGATCGGGCTGGTCACCACTACTTTGATCGCCGATGAAGAGGCGCTCATCGTGCAGGGTGCCTTGCTGGAAGGCGCGGCCGGCGAGCGATTTGCGCCCGTGCCTTTGCGATTGCAGATCACATTGCCGGTGGCATTGCCGCCGCCCCGGCCGCGACCATCACTGGTTCCCGATCATCGTACCTACGCCATGCCCTGCGCAGTGCGCGGCCATCACTATTGGATCGTCGATGCGGCGCAGCCCGACGATAATCGCTATACCCTCAAACATATGCAGTGTCGGGATTGCCAGCGCGATGAATGGCGACGGAGCGGGGCTCCGCGACGGGCGGCACCGGCGCAGCGGCGCATGCCCTATGTCCGCCGTCCAGCTGAAGCACCCCGCGCCCGACTTCCCGCCGCGCAAGCGATTCACTGGTCGCGACCGCTGCTCGCGCTAATGCTCGACGCCATGAGCTATATGGGCGCTGGCAGCTGGGCCGGGCTTCGTGAGATTGCGCAATCGCTGGCGCCAGACGAACCCTATTTTGCAGCGGAAGCAGCCCGCGCGCTTTCCGCACTTGGGCACATCGATATCCGACTTGATCCGCGGACCCAGCGTCCGGCTGGCTGGCAAATCGCGCCGACAACGCTGGTTGAGACCAGCGATGGTAGTTGGGTGCTGGCGGGCGCGCGATCTGATCGGCTGATCGAAACCCTGACATCGGCACAAAATGCAAATGTTGTAATCGAGGGCGAGGAATTGCCGGTCATTCGCGTTCGGCCTGAGAGCATCGATGCGCTGCTGGAACTGGTCGAAGCGCTTGAGCGGCAGGGGCTGGCAATTGCGACCAGCGAGCGCTTTCCTGAGCGTGTGGCGGCGCATCTCCCGCCCTTGGCCGACTTGTTACCACTGGCGGAGCGCTTCCAAATCGGTAGTGCCAAAGTCGAGCGGTTCGATTTGGGCTCACGTCAATGGATCGAGGCGGACGATGAGCGGGGAGCGGGGGCTTATCGTGTGGAACATCATGGGCGGCTACATGGCGTTTCCCAAGCGGACGACCCCGGGATTATGCGGATCGTGGATCCGCTGAGCGCAAAGCATTTAGCGGCGGCGCAGGCGGGCGCTGCATTTATAGCCTATGATCCGGCCGAGCAGATCCTCACCGTGCCGCTTGGCGCGGAACTGCCCATGATGCTTGACCGGGTCGCCACCTTATGCGCTGGCGCGCCGGCGCTGGTCCGTCGTGAGCTCTGGTCGGTCCAGTATCTCTTCGTGCCCCCTATCGTCGCTGGCCACATCCAGCGCTCGCTCGGTCTCTAACTTCAAGGATTTCCATGCCTCGCGCGACCCCCACCAGTCTCTATGCCGCGCTTAAAGAAGGCTATCTGCGGTATTTCAACACCGCCTTCTGGTTGCGCGATCCTCAGTTGATGGAGGAGCGAGAGGCGTTGTTGCAGGAAGATGGCCTGATTTTCCAGGAGCCATTGATAGAAACGCTCCTACCGTATCCGGAAGGGCCGACGATTGCCGAGGCCTGTGCGACGGCCGGGGTTGATCCGCGATCGGCTATGCGGTTGGCCGAAATGTTGTTTCCAGGCGCACCGGAACGCCGCCTGCGCGCGCACCAAGCGCAATCCCTTGCAGTATCGCTCGCTGCCAACACGGCGGCCAAGCGCAATGTCGTGGTCACCACCGGAACCGGTTCCGGCAAGACCGAATGCTTCCTACTGCCGATCCTTGCCCGGTTACTGATGGAATCGGGTAGCTGGGGGGCTCCGGCATCGGTCAACGCCTGGTGGGAAAACCCACTTGCCCAAGGCGCATGGGATCATCTGCGGGCCGGGTCCGGGCGCGCGGCGGCCGTACGTGCCATTGTGCTTTATCCGACCAACGCGTTGGTCGAGGATCAGGTAACCCGGTTGCGACGCGCACTTCAGGCTTCGGTCGAGTATCCCGGCGCGCCGAGCTTCTTCTTTGGCCGCTACACCGGTGCAACGCTAGGTTCGCAATCCATTCCATCGCTGCTCGACAACCCTTCCGCACAGGAAGTGGCGCAACAGCTGCGCGAGATCGAAGCGGAGTTGCGTGGTATCGCCGGGCGCGAGCAGGATCTGATCTCGCAATTTTCCGATCCGCGATCGGGCGAAATGCTGACCCGTTGGGACATGGTCTGTGCGGCGCCCGATGTGCTGGTGACCAACGTGTCGATGCTCAACGTCATGCTGATGCGCGATGTGGAGGAGCCGATCTTCGCCTCCACCCGCGCCTGGCTCGACGCGGACCCGTCGCGCTGCCTCACCCTTGTGGTCGACGAACTCCATAGTTATCGTGGGACGCAAGGTACCGAAGTCGCGCTGGTGGTCCGCAACCTGCTTCGTCGTCTCGGCCTGGCGCCGGACTCGCCGCAGCTGCGTTGCATTGCCACTAGCGCCAGCCTCGATGGTCAGGCCGGGCAAGATTATGTGGAGCAGTTTTTCGGCGTCCCCCAGGCCAGCTTCGAGATCATCGAGGGCGATCCGGTTCCGCCGCCCGCGCACCGTCGGCTCAATGCCGCCCAGCTGGCGCGTCTGGCGGGCGCAAGCGATACCGTGCTTGCCGAGGCAGCGCAGGACCAGGGTCTGATCGAAGCGCTCGCCGGCGCGGCATTGCACGATGGCGATACGCGGCCGAAGTCGGTCAGCCAGCTGCGCGAAGCGCTGTTCGACGCGCCGGATGGAGCAGATGGACTGGCGGCAATGGAAGCGGTGCTGGCTGGAATTGGCCAGCGCGATGCCGGCTTCACCGCGCCGCGATTCCGCGCGCATGCGCTTGCACGAATGATCCGAGGATTCTGGGCGTGCGCCAATCCCGACTGCACCGAAGTCGAAGAGCGCTTTCGCACCGACACGCGGCGGGTCGGCAAGCTCTATCCGGCGCCGCGCGCCAGGTGCGGCTGCGGCGCGCGCGTCCTTGAACTTCTCTATTGCTTCCAGTGCGGCGAGGCCTTTCTCGGTGGATTCGTCAGTAGCGACGGGAGCAGTGCCGGGCCTACCGATCACTGGTATCTCAATGCCGGGCCACGCTCGGTGCCGGCGCGCGAGGTCGAGCTCGTCTTCCGTCGCAAATATGATCAATATATGTGGTACTGGCCCCGCCAGGCGCCGCGCAACGCCAATTGGACGAAGACCCCACCGGGTGCGCAGCGGCCCATTCGTTTCTCGTTCGACGACGCTGTCCTTGACTATGGGCTCGGGCTGTTGCGCCGGGCAGGCCGTACTGAAACGCCGACCGGCTGCTTCATGCGCGTTGTTCGCCAGCCGGAGCATGATGGTGTCGCGGTCCCGGCTTTGCCCGAACGCTGTCCGCATTGTAGCGAGAAGGGCTATAATGGGGACAATGGCATCTATTTCAGTGGCGTTGTTCGCACCCCTGTGCGTGCCCACACTACCGGTACTGGGCAGATTACCCAGATCCTGACGGATCGGCTCGTCAGTGCGCTGGGCGAGAATGCGACGGCCGCGCGTACAATTGTGTTCACCGACAGCCGCGATGATGCAGCCAAGGTCGGGGCGGGCCTTGAGCATAATCATTTCCGCGATCTGCTGCGCCAACTCCTGCGGCGGGCCATCGCCCCGCGACAACAGCGACCGGTCACCGCACTGATGCGGGACGCGGCCGGCGGGGCGCAACTCGTCGGCGAAGAAGCCGAGCGCCTTGCCCGTGCCCGCTCGCAACATCCCGATGTTTGGGCGGCGTATCGCCTTCTCGCGCGAGGCGTCGCCGAAGCTGAAGACGAGGCATTGATTGCCCAGTTGGAAAGTCAGGTCGCGACGACACCCGATCCGACCTGGGGCGAGGTGCTCCACGAGATTGAACGCAAAATGGTGTCGCTTGGCGTGAATCCGGCAGGCCCCAAAGTGTCACTGCGCGCGATTGAGGGCGTTGACTGGTGGCGCTTCTATGACGCCCCGGCCGGCGAGTGGGATCGACTTCCGCCTGGCCGCTTCGATTCCAGCGTACGGCGGCACCAACTCATACTGGCGCACGCGCTTGCCGACGTCATTTTTGATCGTGCTGGTCGTGACCTGGAATCGATCGGTGCGGCGTTTCTGGCACCCGCCCAGCCACTTGATCGCCAGATTTCATTGCCGGGCAGTGCAGCGGGAGAAGTTATCGCCTCGGCACTGCGCATTATCGGCCTGCGCAAAGGCTTTAGCAGCGATCCGACTGCTGTAGGCAGTGGCTTTATCAACCAGGATATGCCGACACGGCTGCGTAAATATCTCGAAGCAGTTGCTTCGCATCACCTTGCGGATCCTGTGCAACTCAAGCGCGAGGTGCAGGATGCGCTGCAGGGCGCCGGACTGGTCAGCACCGACTGGAAAATCCGTACGGAGCGGACCGTCGATCTCGGCCTCGTATTCCAGCTGCCGGCCCGCGAAGTCGCGTATCGTTGCGGCCGTTGTGCGCGGGTCCATTGCCACCGCAGCGCGGGCATCTGCACCAATCATGCGTGCTTCGGTACCGAGTTGGTGGAGATCGAACGCGGGGATGATTTGGACGATTACTATGGCTGGCTGTCGCGCCAGCCGGCGCATCGTTTGCGGGTCGAGGAACTCACCGGCCAGACCAAGCCATTGGATGAACAGCGTCGCCGCCAGCGGCAATTTAAGGGCGCGCTCCTCGATCCGCCGCGCGAAAATCATCTGACGAGCAGCATCGATGTGCTCAGTGTCACCACCACGATGGAGGTCGGTGTCGATATCGGTCAGCTGCAAAGCGTCGTGATGGCGAACGTCCCGCCGCAAAGATTCAACTATCAGCAGCGCGTCGGGCGAGCAGGGCGCGCAGGTCAGCCATTCTCCTTCGCGGTTACCTTGTGCCGCGATCGCACCCATGACGACTACTATTTCACCAATGCCCGGCGGATGACCGGTGATGCGCCGCCGCAGCCTTATCTCGATCTGCGTCAGGACGATATCGTCCGCCGTGTTATTGCGGCGGAGTTGCTGCGGCGCGCGTTTCTTTCGCTGCCGTCCGACCAGCGTCCGGCTCGTACCAAGGACAGCAATCACGGCAGCTTTGGTCTTCGCAACGATTGGCAGCAGTGCTACCGCGCACCGATTGCCGCCTGGCTTGCCGGTGCGGCGGAAGTTCCAGAGGTTGTGGAAGGCCTTCTCGCGCTCAGCCCCGGCAATCTGACTGAGCGTAGCGCAACATTGACGGCATGGGCACGCACGCAGTTACCGCTTGAGATTGATGCGGCAGTCGCCGACCGGCGCTTCATCCAGGATGAGCTCAGCGCAGTGCTTGCGACTGCTGGTCTGCTGCCAATGTTTGGCTTTCCGACTCGCGTCCGGCCGCTCTACTATCGCTGGCCGAACAGTCGCCGTGACGATGAAGCTGCACGGATTTCTGATCGACCACTCGACATGGCGATTTCCAGCTTTTCACCTGGGGCGGAGACGCTCAAGGACAAGGAAATTCACGTCGCATGCGGTTTCGCTGCGTTCGAGGTTTCGCAGCGCCGCATCGTGCCCATCGATCCGCTCGGACCGCCCGTGACGCTGTCGCGCTGCCGGACCTGCGAAGCAACCGAGCTCGGCGCGGATCAGACGGCACCCTGCACCATATGCGGCACCATGACCGAGATTGTGCCAGTGCATGAACCGCGCGGATTTCGGACGATTTATCGCGCGATCGACTATGACGAACAGGCGGAGCGCGGGCCGATGCTGCCACCGCCGCAGCTTGGCATCATGCCGCCCGATACGCCCGCGACCGTGCTGGGTGGCCTCGCGCTGCAGCCCATGCCGCGAGTGCCTGTAGTCTTGCTGAACGACAACAATGGCCGGCTATTCTCGCTGGCGCGCGAGCGTGATGGCAGCCTGTGCGCCTGGGATCCGGGGCTCTACTCACCAAAAGTCGATCTGAGTACGCGTTCGGCTCGCAATGATTTGCAGATTGCGATCGGCAGCATCAAGACAACCGACATTCTGCTCGTGTCGCTGCGCTCGAACGCCATACCTGGGCCGGATGGCGTGATTGATGTGCCGTCAGTGCCAGCCGGGCTGGCGCTGATCTGGTCGTTCACCGAACTGCTGCGGCGTGCAGCCGGGACCGTGTTGGATATCGATCCGGCTGAACTGCAGGCCGGATTGCAAGCGATGCGCGTCGGCGCGAGCCAGACAAGGCGGATATTCCTCGCGGACAGTCTGGAAAATGGTGCCGGCTATGCCCGTCAACTCGTCATTCCCGAGCGCATGGACGAGGTGATTGCCTCAATGCACTCGACCTCGGCGAATCTATTCACATCGGCGCGCCATCAACGTGATTGCGACAGTTCATGTCCCGATTGCCTCCGCAGCTACGACAACCGCTTTCTCCACTCCTTACTCGATTGGCGGCTCGCACTCGACGCCGCAGATATGGCGGCAGGCGAGGAACTGACGCTTTCGCGCTGGCTGGGCAGGCAGGAAGAAGAGGCGATCAGCTTCGCGCGCACGGTGACCAGCACACGCCTGCCAATCGAGGCACGTCCGGCTGGCCCGCTATGGAGCCTCTACGCGCCGTCGACGGGAGCCGCGCTGATCCTCACACATCCGCTGTGGCGCGGGATCAACGAGCTTCAGCATTGGACGCTGCAGCAGAATGATGCCGTTAATGCGATACTCGCTGAGGGAGGCGATGTGATCATCGACTTTATCGATATGTGGCAGCTGCGTCGTTCGCCGGAAAAGGCGTTCCTCAAGCTCGCCCAGCCATCGGTCCCTTAAGATGATCCAAGTCATCGGACCCGAAGATCGGGAAGAGACGCGCTATGCGCACAGGCTGGCGGCGATGTTCCGTGAGGCTTTTCCAGGCATTGAGGATGGCCCGGAATTGATCAAGATCGCCAGCTGCGCCAAAGTGTTCGGCGGCCGGGTCCAGGACGTCGATCTCGTCGTGCTAGTCAGGCTCAATGGCCGGCGGTTTCGGCCGCGGCGGCGCGTGTTGATCGACGCCGCCGACGGGCAGCGCGAGCATCTTGGCGAAATCGCGTTGCGCAATCTGGTGCTGACTATCGAACTCAAAAGCCACGATCCGCAGGGTGTACGATTTGATGGTCTTGGCGTGTCGGTCCGGTACGGCGCTGACTGGAAGAGCGCGACCGAGCAGGCGGTCGAGCAGATGCACGCGTTTCTGGGGGATTGCGAGCAACGGCTGGGTAATCGGCCACGGGTCGTGAATCTGGTCGCGCTGCAAAATGTCGAAGACGCTCAGCTACCGCGCCGACCGCACAACATCATCGCTGGCGATCAGAGCCTTGGATCAATCCTGACGACGATCTCTGAAATGCGGCAGCCCTGGCTTGCGGGAGGTAACATCCCCACCCTTTCATGCTGCAATGACGACCTCGCCGAGAGGATTGAGCGACTTCCGATCTTCACGCCGCTTCAGCCTACCCGGCTCGACCGACGCCGTATGGAGCGGCTGGCGCAGCGCGCGCCGCAGCTCGATGCTCTGGAAGGCGATCTGGGCCAGCAAGCCTTCATCCTGCGCGGACATGGCGGCACCGGCAAAACCAGCCTGCTCTTGAACCTTGCCGCTCGCGCCTATCAGGATCGTGCGGCTCGCTCGCTGCTCTTGACTTATAATCAGGCGCTTGCCGCGGATCTGCGGCGGTTGATGGCGCTGACCGCGGTACCGGGATCAGATGATCAGGGAGGGATCCGGGTCGAAACCGTGATGACCCTGGTTGGCCGTGTGCTGCAGCGTTTTGACCTGCTGCGCGAGGACGAGGATCTCCTGGCTGAATATAGCGCGCGTGCCCGGACTCTTGCCGAACTGCTGCAAGCTGGCGACATCACCGATGAACAGCTCACCGACCTTCGCATGCGGGAGCCCGATCTATTTCGCTTCGATCATGTGCTGATCGACGAAGGTCAGGATTGGCCGCCAAGCGAAATCGAGATCATCCGTTCGGTGTTCGGCGCCGAGCGCATCGTCGTTGCCGATGGGATCGATCAACTCATTCGGGGTGATGTCGCCACCTGGCGCTACGATCAGGCCGGCGGTGCGGTCAAAGTTGAGCGCTTGCGGCAAAGCTTGCGCATGAAGAGCAATCTTGCTGCGTTTACGCGATTTATCGCTGGCGAACTTGGCGTTCCGGGTTGGGATCTGGGACCAAATGATCAAGCCCCTGGCGGCAAGGTCTTGCTTGTCGAAGGCGATCTTTTGCGCGCACCAGCCCTCCACAACGAACTATTCGCCGAAGCGGTGGCTACCGGTAACAGTCTGATCGATTGCCTCTATATCGTGCCACCGGAAATAGCGCGCGCTGGGGCGGATGGCTTAACGCCTGTAGCGCGCTTCCTTGCCAGGGAAGGAATCAATTGCTGGGACGGCACAAGCTATGATGTCCGGCGCGATATGCCGCGCGACATCGCAGCGCCCCGAATTGTACAATATGAAAGTTGCCGCGGGCTTGAAGGGTGGACAGTGTTTGCAACTGGGTTGGACCGGTTTTGGGAACATCGTTTGCAACAGGCGGGCCGTTGCGCCGGGCAGACCTTGGGTGACGCAGACGAGGCTGCCCGCCAAGTTGCCGCGCGCTGGATGATGATCCCGCTTTCGCGAGCGATGGATACGCTTGTGATCAGCGTCGCGCGATCTGACAGCGAAATTGGACGATTGCTAGACCGTGCGGCGCGCGCGCTTCCCGATGTCGTCAGCTGGGTGCGTTAGGTCATATCGAACGGCAGCATGTCGTTTTGAGTGTTGCGTCTAAGTAAGTGCTGCCTTTGGCGATCTCATAAGTCGATGGATAAAAAGTGAAGTCAACTTCTTGGATGCACAACTGCTTGGCTTTTGGGCATGTTATCGCGACATAGATGGACAGCACCCTCAAAATCGCTTCGTCGCAAAATAGTGGCGACTTAGCGTGAACAAATGTCGAACTAAAAATGAACGAATTTTGATGGTATTTTCAATGGTATCACCAAATGTCAAGCGTGATAATTTCATTGTAATTCAGATGTTTGGTTATCCAGTTTGATGTCGTCCCCGGCACCATTTTTTCCTCATCCTGATCATGTCACGCGCAGCCTATCTGGCAGCGGGCGATTGCGCTGATCGTGCGGCAGCTTTAGCCTTTGGGGCTTCACCTCTCCCTGCCGCGAGTGTTCGTCTGTCGATGCGTCTGTTTGTCCGTTGCCTTGCCATCCTGTCAGCCCTGCTTTCGTCCAGCTTTGCCCATGCAGCGCCTGCGAACCGACCGACGCCCGGCTATATCCGGGTGGCGATCGAAACGTCGGTCGGAACGATCATCGTGGCGCTCGACACCAGGCGCGCGCCGCGGACATCAGCCAATTTCCTGACCTATGTGGATGACGGGCGGTTCGACGGCGTGACCTTCTATCGCGCGGCGCGGCGCAAGAGCGATCCGAAACAAGGGCTGATCCAGGGCGGGATCGATATGGATGTGCGGCGATCGCTGCCGCCGGTGGTGCATGAGCCGACCAGCCAGACCGGCATCCGCCATCTCGATGCGACGCTCTCGATGGCGCGACCAAACCGGACCAATTCGGCGATGGGCAATTTCTTCATCACGATCGGTGCGACGCCCACGATGGACGCGCGCGAGGGGTCCATCGGCTATGCCGCGTTCGGCCATGTCGTGGGCGGGATGGCGGTCGTGAAAAAGATATTGGCGGTGCCGACCTGTTGCGGAACGGGTCCGATGCGGGGGCAGATGATCGTCAAACCCGTCCAGATCCTGCGAGCGCGGCGGATGGATGGGACGGCGAAACCGACGCGCGGGGTCAAGCCATGGCTGATCGGCTTGAAAAGGCCGACAGTGAGATAGACATAGGTAATGCAATATTGCGCGGGAGGTCGGGATGGCGGGGCGGATCAGGATCGGCATTGGCGGCTGGGTGTTTGAGCCGTGGCGCGGGACTTTCTATCCGACTGGACTGCGGCAGAAGGATGAACTGGCCTATGTCGGGCAACATCTGACCGCGACCGAGATCAACGCGACCTATTATAGCACGCAGAAACCCGCGACATTTGCAGGCTGGGCGAAGGCGGTGCCGGACGGCTTCCAGTTTGCGGTCAAGGCGTCGCGCTATTGCACCAACCGCAGGGTGCTGGGGGAAGCGGGCGAGTCGGTCGCCAAATTTGTCGGACAGGGGATTGCCGAACTGGGCGACCGGCTGGGGCCGATATTGTGGCAATTCATGCCGACCAAGGCGTTCGATCCCGACGATTTCGGCGCGTTCCTGAAGCTGTTGCCGGCCAGTGTCGATGGTGTGCCGCTGCGCCATGCGCTGGAGGTGCGGCACGCCAGCTTTGATGACCCTGTCTTTCTAGGGATGGCGCGGGAGGCTGGTGCTGCGGTCGTGCTGGCCGATCATGACACCTATCCCGCAATTCAGGGCGCGGACGTCGGGTTTTCCTACATGCGGCTGATGCGAGCGCAGGAGGATGAGGCGACCGGCTATGACGCGGCGACGCTGGCGGACTGGGCAGCACGGCTGCGGACGCAGGCGGCGGCCGGCGATGCCTATGCCTTCTTCATCAGTGGCGCGAAGGTGCGCAACCCGGCCGCGGCGCTGGCATTGAGTGCGACCACATAGTCACAGTCTGTTGCATTTGTTGCAATCGGTGCGCCGCGCTTTGCGATTGTTACAATAGCATGACGGGCGCATAGGCCCGGTCCGCCCGGATGGGGCGGCAATGAATGACCATATTGGAGTTATATATGCGACAGGCTTTTCAGGGCGCTGCGCTGGTGGTTGCGGTCGGCGTGCAGATGCTGACCTTCTATTCGGTGCTTTACGCCTGAGCGCAATCCGCGCTCATCTCTACCCCGAATCGTCGGGATATTAAAAAGCCGCCCATGGCCTATGCCGGGGCGGCTCTTTTATTATAAGCTGACTTTGTCCGATCTTGCCGTCGACTTACCCTTCCGCGAGCCAGCCTGCGAGCAGATAGGCCACAACGCCGACCGGGCCGAGTGCGCACAGCGTCAGCAGGACGGTGGCGACGCGGATCAGCGTGACGTCCAGTCCGGTGCGGTTGGACAAGCCCGCGCATACGCCCATGATCTGGCCGTGGCGACGGTCGAGGGTGAAGCTGTTGTTCATGAGTCTGGCCTTCTGATTTTGGGATTTTGGGGAAAAGTGCGGGTCGATCAGGCAATCGGCAGGACCGGCACCGCGGCACCGACGAACAGGCTGGCGACGATGAAGGCGCCGACAAGGGCGACAGCGGCACTGTGGAACTTGGCGATGGACATGGTAGAAACTCCCTGATTTTTGGCTGGCCGGGCTATCCGGCCTTGATGCCCAACAGGATTGCAGGAGCCATGCCAGTTTTGCTTTTACGCAGAAATTCGCGACTTTCAGCGGCGAAAGAGCGAAACATGCGTGTGGAAGTTTCTGCGTGTTGGGAAAATTCACCGTTTATCGGGATAATTTCCAAGGGTGCAGCATGAGCGGCGCTTTGCTGTTCGTCTATGGCACATTGCGGGCCGGTTTCGATGGGCCGATGGCGCGATGGCTGCGCAGCGTGGCGCTTGTCGTGGGACGGGCGACGGCGCGCGGTGCGCTGTATCGGGTCGATACGTATCCGGGCTTCGTGCCGGGTGATGAAGGGGTAGTGACGGGCGATCTGTTTGCCCTAGCCGATCCGGCTACATTGCTGGCGCCGCTAGACGAATATGAGGAATGTGCCGCGCAATTCCCTGAGCCGCATGAATATCGGCGCGAGTTGGTGACGGTGATGACCGCCGACGGGCCGGTAGAGGCCTGGACCTATATCTATGCGCACGATGTAGCGGGACTGGCGCGGATTGCGGGTGGGGATTTTTTGGTGAGTGAATGGCCTTGGAGGCAAACTACCCCGTTCGTCGTTCGTCCTGAGTAGCCATTGAGCGAAGTCGAAATGGCGTATCGAAGGATCACACGCAGCGCATAATGCTTCGATACGGGCCTTCGGCTTCGCTCAGTCCCTACTCAGCACGAACGGCGTTTTTTTATTTCTGCTTCATCGCCTGCACTGCTGCCAAAGTGGTTTTGACATGTTCGGCGTAATTCATTTCCGAGTGGACGAAGGCGATGCGCCCGGACGGGGCTATGACGTAGGAGGTGCGGTCGGTCATGCCGGGGCGCATCTTGAGCGCGACGTCATAGCCCGACACGATGCCCGGCCCAGCGGAAGCGACGGCGAATTTGCCCGCACATTCCTTGGTCGAGAAGGCGACCAGATCATCGACCGGGTCGGCCGACATGCCGATGACGGTTACGCCAGCCGCCTTGAACTTGTCGATATGGTCGGCAAATTCGCGCGCTTCAGCCGAGCAGCCGGGCGTGAATGCCTTGGGGAAGAAATAGAGGACGACCGGGCCGCGCTTCAACTGGTGCGACAGGGTCAGGGTGAAGGTCTTGCCCGCCTGCGCGCCGCGCGTGGTGAAGTCGGGTGCCTTGGCACCAATGGCAAGGGCGGCCATCGCCCCGCTCGATCCCAGCAGGGTGGCAGCGGCGGCGAGCAACAGGGACAGGCGCTTCATCATCAGGCTCCTTAAAATCACGGTCAGGCGGCGGGCGCGGGCGGCTCCCACAATTCGATGGCATTGCCTTCGGGATCATGAATGCGGGCAAAACGCCCGACATCGGGATGATCCCACTCCGGATCGGTGATGACGGCAATGTCAGCGTCCCGCAAGCCGTTCAGAAGGGAATCAAGATCGGACACGCGCAGATTG
>JAEMRT010000046.1:21767-22565 GCA_016463225.1 Sphingopyxis sp.
TCGATGTAGCGGAAAAGCTTCATGAACAGCCCGTTGTCCGCAGCGAAATAATCGCTGTCGGCCTTGAACGCGGAAAAGACCATCGGGCCGCCCAATGTCCGCCAAGTCCATTCGTCCGGCTTTGCGTCGGGGTCGGACACGCAGCCCGCGCCCACGCCCAAATGGGTGCGATACCAGGCGTTCAGCGCGTCGGGATCACGCGCGCGAAAAAATAATCCGCCTATTCCCAGCACCGGCATGACATGCCCTCCCTCTTTCACATCGGCGGGGAGAATAGCATGACGACGATCGTTGGTCACGATCAGGGACAGGAACCGCGGGACAGCTCGCCGGTTCTGTTATGATGCGCCATACCCTTGCCCTGCTACCGCTGATCGCCCTTGCCGCCTGCGACAAGCCTGCCGAAAAGCCGGAGGTGCAGCCCGGCGTGGTGACGAATATTAGTGACCGTACGGAGCGTACGCTGGATGTGCCGCCACCAGTTAACGCCACGGTGCCAACGCAGTCGCCCGTACCGGATGTGCGGGCATCCGGGATGATCCCCGCCGCATTGCTGGGCCGCTGGACCGGCGTGACAGACAAGTGCGGAGACCGGATGGCCGATCTGGAGCTGAATATCCTTCCGGACCAGCTTGTCTTTCACGAAAGCGTCGGCATGGTCGAGGCGGTGACGCCGGGGGATGATGGCCAATTGTCGGTTAAGGCCGCTTTCACCGGCGAGGGCCAAAGCTGGACGCGCAAGCTGGCGCTGCGCCCGGCAGCCGATGGCGCGACGCTGACGATTATCAATGACGGGAC
>JAEMRT010000046.1:22575-37820 GCA_016463225.1 Sphingopyxis sp.
CGCGCAAGCGCTGCTAGAAACGATCCGTTCGTTTCGAGCGTAGTCGAGAAACCTGCGCTAATGTTCGGGCTTCTCGACTTCGCTCGAAGCGAACGGTGTGATGGTTGCCGCTTCCCCCACCGCCACTTGGCCGCTACAGCCGGGCGATGATCGGCCGCCTGACCTTGAGCGATTTCCGCAATCATGCGGACGCGCTGATCGTGCCCGATCATGGCTTCATCCTGCTGACCGGCGACAATGGCGCAGGCAAGACCAATATATTGGAGGCGGTGTCGATGCTGGCGCCCGGACGCGGGCTGCGCGGCGCGGCGTTGCGGGCGATGGCGCGGCAGGACGGACCGGGCGGCTTTGGCATCGCGGCGGAGGTGGATGGCGCGGTGCTGGGCACCGGGGTTGCCGCCGCCACGCCCGACCGACGGCAGGTGCGGATTGGCGGGGTGGCATCGTCCGCCAATGCGCTGGCCGATCATCTGTCGATCGTCTGGCTGACCCCGGCGATGGACCGGCTGTTCCTCGACAGCCCCGGCGGGCGGCGGCGCTTTCTGGATCGGCTGACGTTGGCGCTGCATCCGGCCCATGCCGCGCACAGCGCGCGTTATGATGCGGCGATGCGGGCGCGCAACCGGTTGCTGTCCGATCCGCGTCGGGCCGATCCTGCCTGGCTGTCCGCGCTGGAGGCGCAGATGGGCGAGCATGGCGCGACACTGGCGGCGGCGCGACGCGATCTGGTCACGCGGCTGAACCTGGCGCTGGCGGGGCAGCCTGACGCGCCCTTTGCCCGACCGTTGGTGACGATAGACAGCGAGGAGGATGATAGCGACTTGCCGCTTGGCGAGCGGCTGGGGCGGGAAAGACGGCGCGATGCGGCGGCGGGGCGCACCCTGTCCGGGCCGCACCGGCATGACCTGTCGGTGATCCACATTGCCAAGAAGCAGCCCGCCGCGCTCTGTTCGACCGGCGAGCAGAAGGCGCTGCTGCTATCGATCCTGCTGGCTCACGCTGCACTGGTGGCCGAGCATCGCGGCAAGCCGCCGGTGCTGTTGCTTGACGAAGTGGCGGCGCATCTCGACCCATCGCGACGGGCCGCCCTGTTCGACCGATTGGAGGAAACGGGCGGGCAAGTGTGGATGACCGGGACGGAATCCAGTCTTTTCAACGAATTATCGTCGGCAACCCGGCTGACGGTAACGGGTGGCCACGTTTTTCGTTCCGCGACATAACCCGCCTCCGCAACGACTCGTCGCCCGGCGCTTTTCAACTCGGCCTCGCTCTGCCCTAAAGCCTCTCAACGGGGCAAAAGCCTGAAGCAAGGTCGGGGTCGCATTCGCATGATCAGTGGTTTTCAACGGCTTATCGCCGCTGCTCTTTGTGCGCTCTCTTTCCTGATCGTTTCGCCTGCGACCGCTGGCGTGCTGCAATGCGCGCCCTATGCCCGTCAGGTGTCCGGCATCCAGCTGCACGGCAACGCCAACACCTGGTGGAATCAGGCCCAGGGCCGTTATGATCGTGGGCATGAGCCCCGCGTCGGCGCTGTCCTGTCCTTCGCCTCCAGCCGCGCCATGCCGGTTGGCCATGTCGCCATGGTCAGCAAGGTGGTGAGCCAGCGCGAAGTGCTGCTGACCCATGCCAACTGGTCCTATCGCGGCGGCATCGAGCGCAATGTCCGCGCCGTCGACGTGTCGGCCAATAACGACTGGTCCGATGTCCGGGTCTGGTACGGCCCGATCGGCAATCTGGGGCTGCGCTCCAACCCGGCCAACGGCTTCATCTATGCCGACCAGCCCAAGACGATCGACCAGCCGGTGCAGGTCGCCATGGCCGATGCCAGCGTTACCGGCGCTGCCCGCTCTGCTTTTTGAACGGCTTAACCGCTTCATAACAGGTCAGGAACTAGGATCGATCCCGGTGGGGCGATTCTCAGGGTTTCGAGATCGCATATGGTTCGACAGTTTCGCTGGGCAGCGGTGTGCCTGCTGTCCGGTCTGAGCGCTGCACCCCTATGGGGTGCGAGCGCGCTGCAATGCGTCCCCTATGCGCGCATCGTGTCGGGGGTAGAGATTCGCGGCGATGCGCTGACCTGGTGGGACCAGGCGGCGGCGCAGTATAAGCGCGGGCCAAAGCCGAAAAAGGGCGCGGTGCTGGCCTTTCGTCCGGCTGGACCCATGACGTTGGGCCATGTCGCGGTGGTCAGCCGCGTGCTGGATGACCGGCGCGTGCTGATCCGTCATGCCAACTGGTCGGTGCCCGGCGCGATCGAGGAAGATGTGCTGGCGATCGACGTGTCCGATGCAGGCGACTGGAGCCAGGTGCGGGTGTGGCACAGCCCGACAGGCCAGATGGGCGCGCGCACCAACCCGACCTTCGGCTTCATCTATCCGGCCAAGGCGAAGCTGCACGACTTCACGCCCGACCCCGCGCTGGGCAGCAGCGTGCGCTTTGCCCGTGTCGATCGCCATCAATGGGACGAGGTGCAAGTGCCCGCCGCGATGACGACGCGACGTGCCGCGCCGCAAATGGCGCAGGTTAAGGCGAACGGACGCAAGCCCACGCCGCGACTGGAGGCCGATCCCTTTATCGTCGAATATGCTGACAGCGCCCCGTCGCAGCGGACGCTGAGCGCGATCATCGCCGATGTGAAGCGGGAAACGATGCTGAACTAATTGGCGCAGCAGCGCCGATGCCGGTCATTCGGCGTCGGCGGGCTTTTCTTCGGGCTCTGCCGCCGGAGTCTGGAACCAGGCTTCGACCGGGCCGCTCAGCTTGATCGTCAGCGGGTTGCCATGGCGATCGCGGGTCTTGCCGGCGGCGACGCGGATCCAGCCTTCGGAAATCGAATATTCCTCGACATCATTGCGCTCGCGCCCCTTGAAGCGGATGCCGATGCCGCGTTGCAGCACGTCCATGTTGAAATGGGGGCTGCGCGGGTTGGTGGACAGATGATCGGGGGGCGTGTCGCTCATGGTCAGATATTTCCTGCAAGGTTGCGCCCGCGCCTAGCCGTTTGCCCGTCCTGCTGCAACCCGCCTCCGGTCGGTGGCGGGTTGCTGGCTGGTCATGCGATCAGCGACAGATGCGCACGCGCACGTCACGGTCGCGATAATGGTCATAGCGCCATTCGGTCCAGCAGCGCTGGCGATAGCTGCGATAACGCCAGTCGCGCCGGTCGCCGCGCCAATGGCGGCGATTGTCCCAGCGCCTGTTGTCCCAGCGGCCATTATTCCAGTGATGGCCGCGGTCGCCGCGCCAGCCATCGCGATAGCCGCCATAATATTGCGCCTGTGCCGGGGCTGCCATGCTGAGGCCGGCAATAGTCAGGCTGAGTGCCGCGGCACCTTTCCAGATGATGTTCATGTCGCTCTCTCCTCACATGCCCCGCCGCTCCAGAGGCGGGACCATGAGGGGGACAATGCGCCAGCTCGACTGAACCGTCCGCGAACACGCCATTTAGCGGCGGTTCAGCCAGTCAGCGGCCCTGGAGAGCGGCCTCCGCCTCCTGCATATAGTCGCGGGTGATCGGCAGGGTGCGGCGGTTGCGGGCATATTGGACCTGGTAATTGACCATGCCGCCATGCTCGAACACCGTCGCCGCGCCCGCCAGATAGAAGGTCCAGAGGCGAAAGAAGCGCTCGTCATAGAGGGCGATGATGTCGGCGCGGTGCGCCATTGCCCGCTTGTACCAGTGGCGGATGGTCAGGCCATAATGGAGCCGCAGTACCTCCACATCGGTCACCATCAGCCGCGTCCCCTCATTGCCCGCCACCATTTCCGACAGGGCCGGGATATAGCCGCCGGGGAAGATATATTTCTGGGTGAAGGCGTCGGTGATGCCCGGCCCGCCCATGCGGCCGATCGTGTGGACCAGCATCACGCCGTCGGGGGTCAGCAGGTCATGGCATGTGTTGAAGAAGGTGCGGTAATGGGCGGTGCCGACATGCTCAAACATGCCGACCGACACGATGCGGTCGAACGGTCCCTTCATGTCGCGATAGTCGATCAACTCGAAACGGACATGGTCGGCCACGCCCGCGTCGGCGGCGCGCTGGCGGGCGATCTTGAGCTGTTCTTCCGACAAGGTGATGCCGGTCACATCGACGCCGCAGGTGCGGTGGAGGTAAAGCGCCATGCCGCCCCAGCCGCAGCCGATATCCAGCACCCGCATTCCCGGCTTGAGCAGCAGCTTGGCCGCGATATGGGCCTTCTTGTCCTCCTGCGCCTGATCCAGGCTGATGCCCGCGTCATTGTCGGCGTCGGGCCAGTAGGCGCAGCTATATTGGCGGTCGCGGTCGAGGAAGAGGGCGTAGAGCGCAGCAGACAGGTCGTAATGATGGGCGACATTGGCCCTGGCCCGCGCCTTGTGATTGGCGCGCCACAATTTTTGCCGGGCGCTGCCAAACCCACGGGACAGCGCGCTTTTTGCGTCGATCGATCGGCCGCTTTCCCACGGATTATTGGCGCGGATCATGGAGAGAAATTCCATGATGCCGCCACCCTCTATCGTCACGCGCCCGTCAATATAGGCTTCGGCCATGCCCAACCGCGGATCGCGCACAATGTCGAAGGCGACCCGCTTGTCCTGCAACCGCAGCGCCAGATCAGGAAAGGCGGGGTCGGACTTGCCGACCGTAAAATGGGTGCCGTCAGGGGTGAAGATCGTCAACTGGCCGTGGGTGACCAGTCGCCGCAATATCCGCTCGAACAGTGTCATGGCAATAATCTGTCACCCCCGAAGGCGCAGGTCAAATCCCGGCATACCAGTCATAGCCGGCATAATCCTCCCAGTAACCGCCCTTCCCCTTGCCGATGCCGTCGAGCGATGCGACCGCTTCGATGCCCATCAGATATTTGGCCTGTTTATAGCCCAATTGCCGTTCGACCCGCAGCCGCAGCGGCGCGCCATTGGCGACGGTCAAGGGGCGATCATTGAGCGCATAGGCCAAGATCGTCTGGGGATGGAAGGCGTCGAACAGGTCGATACTCTCATAATAGGGCCGTCCCCCGCCCATATCGTCGGCGCAGCGAAAGACGAGATAGCGGGCGCTGTCGCGCAATCCGGCGGCTTCCAGGATGGTTTTCAGCGGAACGCCGCGCCATTTGCCGATCGCGCTCCAGCCTTCGACACAATCATGGCGGGTGATCTGGGTGCGGTGGGGCATCGCCTGCAATTGCACCAGAGAGAGGGACAGCGGGCGCGTCACCAGCCCCGTCACCGGCAACCGCCAGTCGGCAAAGCCGCCGCGCCACAACGCCTTATAGGCCGGCGTATTGGGGTTGGCGGTGCCGTTGGCGCGGAAGATTGGCGATATCTGGTCGGGGCGAAACTCTTGCGCCAGCGCGTCGCGCGCCATCAGGCTGCGTTGCGCCCAGCGGTGGAAATTTTCAGCCGAAAAGAGGGCTTCGCGCACGCTTTCATTCCGCCCCAACCGGTCGCACCCCGCCAGCGTGGCAGTGCCCCCCAGCAGCAGGGTGCGGCGGGTGAGAATCATGGCCGTTCCTCCGGCACGCGATAGCGGCCTGTGATCATTGATCGCACTTCGTTCACAGGCCCGGCCAGCAGCACCATCAAGATATGGACGAGGAAGAAAGCGACCAGCGCAAAAGCCGCGATGAAGTGGAGCGAGCGCGCCGATTGCCGCCCGCCGAACAGATCGACCAGCCAGGGCCAGGCCGCGTTCATCCCCGGCGCCATGGTCAGCCCGGTCAGGATGATGAGCGGCAACAGGATGAAGATGACGCCGATATAGCTGGCCTTTTGCAGCACATTATAGCGCAGCGCCGCGTCGCCCGTGGGAAAGCGCAGCCGGGCATGATCCTTGATATCCTGCCAGATATGGCGCGGGGCAAGATCATCGCTACGGAAGGCGAGGTCGCGGACGATGTGCCGATTGGCGAGGCTCCAGAGCATGTAGAAAAGCAGCGCGAAGGCGAAGATCGGCGCGGCCGCCAGATGCCAGTGGCGCGACATGGCCAAGCTGTAGAGCGCAGGCAGGGTGAGCCAACCGGGAAAGCGATCAAGCTCCAGCCAGGCCGCATCCAGATTCGCGCCATAATGCCCCCAATAGAGGCGGGGATGGGCGTTGAAGATGCCAAGTCCGCTGGTGAACAGCACATAGAGCAATGCCGCATTCAGCCAGTGCCATAGGCGCGTCGACAGGCGATGCCGCCTGACCGTGCCGGTCGCCTTTGGGGTCTGACTGTTCATGGTCGCTATCCTAACCGATCACGCCGCCCAGTCCACGAATGTTCGCCATGATGCGCGCACAGCCATCCCATGGCATTGTTACACTTTTGCAACAGAAGGTTGAAATCATGTGAAATAAAGGTCTGACCCCTTTGCAAACCAAAAGGGCGAACCTAGATGGCGGTTGCGCGATACCGATGCCGATCGCGTCCATATAATCTCCAGACAAGGAGGAGATATGGGCAGGAGGAGTTGTGTTATTTCAGCCATGATTTCTTGGCACCGAACCTGAACGCCGGATGAATTTCTCTATTCGGCTATGAATATAAATATCGAGGACTTTATGAAAACTGTGATTTTCGCAGCGATTGCTGCTGCCTGCGTTTCGGCCCCTGCTCTCGCTCAGGATGCTGCGCCCTTCACCGGGCCGCGCGCTGGCGTAACGCTGGGCTATGACAATGCCGGCGACGAGGACGGCTTTGCCTATGGCGTGACCGCCGGTTATGATCTGGCGCTTGCCCCCCGCATCACCGGCGGCGTCGAAGTCAGCCTGGGCGACACCACTGTCGGCGATTCCGGCGTGGAACTCAGCCGTGATCTCGCCGCGTCGCTGCGCGTCGGCTTCGTCGCCACCCCGCGCGTCCTGGCGTTCGGCAAGGTCGGCTATGCCACCACCCGCATCGAAACGCTGGGCGTTGGCGCGGCGTTCGAGGGCGTCCGTTTCGGCGGCGGTCTGGAATTTGCCGCGACCCCCAACACCTATATCTCGGCTGAATATCAGCGCACCGAATATGAGCAGAATATCGGTGGCCGTGACGCCGCGATGGTTGGCGTCGGTTTCCGCTTCTGATCCTTTTCAGGACCAGTTTGGAATAAGAAAAGGGCGGTCCGGCAACGGGTCGCCCTTTTTCTATGCAGGCAGGGATTGCAGGTCAGGCGCAACCCAATTGCGGCGCGCGGCGACCGACATCAGCGTGTCCTGCGACCAGTAAGTGAACAGCCCGTCCTTGTCCCCCAATGGGGATGCCATCAGCGTGGCGAAGGACGATGCGGGCGTCACGTCCGGCGGCAGACCAGCCAGCAGCGCGCGGGTCATATACAACGACGCCTGGGTGATGGTTTCATGATAGCCGCCCGTGTCGCTGTTCACCCCGCCAACACTCTCATTATAGCGGCGGATCATGGCGGGCATGTCGCGTTCGGCTATGATTTCGGGACGTTGGAGAATCAGCCACAGCGCGGTCGCAAAGTGCGCGCCATGGGTCCATTGCGCCTTGGGCAGGGTGCAGGCGCAAAAGCCGGTGGCCAGCCGCTCAATCTCGTCATCGGTCATCATCATTCCCCCACATAAAAAGCCCCGCCGTGACGGGCGGGGCTTATGGCATCCTGTCTCCATCAGGAGAGGATCAGCCCAGCGCCGCCTGCTTTTCCTCCGCCAGCCGGTCGAGTTCGGCGCGGCTTTTCTTTTCACTCGCCGATTTCAACTGCCCGCAGGCCGCCATGATGTCGCGCCCGCGCGGGGTGCGGACGGGGGCGGAAATGCCACCTTCGAATACGATCGAACTGAACGATCGAATCCGCTCAGGCGTCGAACATTCATAGTCGGTGCCGGGCCAGGGGTTGAACGGGATCAGATTGACCTTGGCCGGCAGCTTATATTTGCGGATCAGGCGGACCAGTTCGCGCGCATCATCGTCGCTGTCATTCTTGTCCTTGATCATCACATATTCAAAGGTGATGCGGCGCGCATTGCTGGCCTTGGGATAGTCGGCGCAGGCCTGGAGCAACTCCTCTATCCCATATTTCTTGTTGATCGGCACCAGCTCGTCGCGCACTTCCTTGGTCACGGCATGGAGCGAAACGGCCAGGTTCACGCCGATTTCCTCGCTGGCGCGGGCCATCATCGGGATGACCCCGCTGGTCGACAGTGTGATGCGGCGGCGCGAGAGGGCCAGGCCATCGCCATCCATCACGACTTTCAGCGCATCGCGGACATGCTCGAAATTATAGAGCGGTTCGCCCATGCCCATCATCACGATGTTGGTCAGCATCCGCCCGTCGGGCGAATATTGCGGCGCGTCCTCATCCTCATCGTCCGGGATGGCGGCAGCGCTGCCCATATTGCCCTTGGGCCATTCGCCCAGCGCATCGCGCGCCAGCATCACCTGACCCACGATTTCGCCGGGCGTTAGATTGCGGACCAGGCGCATCGTGCCAGTGTGGCAGAAGCGGCAATTGAGCGTGCAACCGACCTGACTCGACACGCAGAGCGTGCCGCGATCCGCATCGGGAATGAACACCATTTCATAATCCTGCCCGTCGTCCGACCGGAGCAGCCATTTGCGGGTACCATCGGTGGACACCTGCGCCTCGACCACCTGCGGGCGACCGACAACGAAGCGCTCCGCCATCCAGCCGCGCATCGGCTTGGCCAGGTCAGTCATCGCCTCGAAATCGGTTTCGCCGCGATGATAGAGCCAGTGGAATAGTTGCTTGGAGCGCAGCTTGGCCGCTTTCATGTCCAGCCCGGCTTCCTCCAGCACGGACTTGATCTGCGGGCGCGACAGGCCGAGCAGGTCGGTGCGGCCATCGGTGCGCGGGGTCACGGCGCGCGGCACGGGCACAGGATCGATAAGGCCGGGAATCGGCATGATGGGGTTGGCGGCTGATTGCATGACCGCGCCCATAGTCGATTTTCGCGGATTATTAAAGCGCTGCCGCTTCACCGCAATCGCGCGCACCCCAGCGCCGCTGCGTCGATCGCCGTCGCTGCGCCGCGCAGGGCGTAGCTGTCGGCAAAGGCGCGGCCCTGCGCGTCGCTGGTCTGGACGCTCATGCTGCTGGCTGATCGCATGGCGGCGATGATCGCCGCGTCACCGCGAGGGTCGGCGGCCCAGGCGTCGCTCCGCCCCGCAACCAGGGTGAAGCGGCGTTCGCCGACGCTGAGCGTCACTAATGCCTTGTCTGCGCGGCTGCGGCTCAAGCGGAAATGGACCTGGCCCCGCACCTTCTGCCGCGGCCAGGTGCCGACCGAAGCGAAGCCAGGGCTGGCCCGGCCATCCCGTTTGGCTGGCCGAGCGATAGCATAGCAGCGCGGCCCATTCTGGCCATCTCCGGGATCGCGGAACGCCCCCCAGCGGTCGAACATGCCCAGCGAATCCCGCGCAATGGCAGGGGTTCCGGCCAGCAACAGGATCATCAATAGGGCAGCGATGCGGCTCATGCGCCATGGCAGAGCGCACCCTGTCCCGTTTTGCAAGCGTCCTGCTGTGGGAAAGCGTGAGCGAGTGCTTGCCCATGCCGCAACAGCGGTTATGAAGAACCATCCATCATAGTCACCCGGATTCGAGTGCATCCGGGCCACTTGCAGAAAAGAAACGGACAGAACAGGGACATGAAGGCCACCATCGAACGCGCGACGCTGTTGAAGAGCCTGAGCCACGTCCAGTCGGTGGTCGAGCGGCGCAATACGATTCCGATCCTGTCCAATGTGCTGATCGAGGCGTCGGCCGATGGCGCGATCAAGCTGATGGCGACCGATCTGGACCTTCAGGTCGTCGAAAGCATTTCCGCGCAGGTGGAGCAGGCTGGCGCGACCACCATTTCGGCCCACACCCTGTTCGACATCGCGCGCAAGCTGCCCGAAGGCAGCCAGGTGTCGCTGGCTGCGGCCGATGGCAAGATGCTGATCCAGGCCGGGCGGGCGCGCTTCAACCTGTCCACCCTGCCCCGTGACGATTTCCCGGTCATCGCCGAGGGCGACCTGCCGACCAGTTTCGAACTGCCCGCCGAGACATTGAAGCAGATCATCGACAAGACGCGCTTTGCGATCTCGACCGAAGAGACGCGCTATTATCTGAACGGCATTTATTTCCATGTGTCGGATGACGGCCAGCCGGTGCTGAAAGCCGCCGCGACCGACGGCCATCGCCTCGCCCGCGTCACTGTGCCCCGCCCCGATGGCGCGGACGGGATGCCCGGCATCATCATCCCGCGCAAATGTATCAGCGAATTGCGCAAATTGCTCGACGAGGTTGAGGGGTCGGTGCAGATTTCGCTGTCCGCCAGCAAGATCCGCTTTGGCCTGGGCAGCGCGATCCTGACCAGCAAGCTGATCGACGGCACGTTCCCCGATTATAGCCGCGTCATCCCGACCGCGAACGACAAGCTGCTCAAGATCGACCCACGGAGTTTCGAGGAAGGGGTGGATCGCGTCGCAACCATCGCGACCGAAAAGACCCGCGCGGTCAAAATGAGCCTGGACCGCGACAAGATCACCCTGTCGGTGACCAGCCCCGAAAATGGCACGGCGGCCGAAGAAGTGTCGGGCGTTTTTCAGGGCGAGGGTTTCGACATCGGTTTCAACGCTCGCTATCTGCTCGACATATTGGGCCAGATCGACAGTGAAACGGTAGAACTGCATCTGGCCGATGCCGCTGCACCGACGTTGATTCGCGAAAATGACCGCAGCCCGGCGCTCTATGTATTGATGCCGATGCGAGTTTAGATCGCGGTCGGTAATTTTCGGTACTTATTGTTCCGTTAATTACACAACAGTTTGGTCGTGTTGAGTAATCCTCCGTAAACGAACGGACGTTAAACAAAGCGCATGTCTCCATCGCGCGCGTCCCTTACCGATAGCCCCTCCCGTTCCATGTCGCTCATCGTGGCGCTGGGACTGGCGGAAAGCGGGACCGAGGTTGCCGCGTCCTGGATTTCGGGCGCTTTTGTTCAGATCGCGCGACTGTGGCCGCTGATTTTGCTGGCCAAACTGTGTGTCATCGCCCTGTTGGGCATCCCTTTCTATCGCCCCGGTGACAGTGAGCAGGCGGCGATCATGACCGCGATGCTGCTGGTGGATGGCGCGTTGATGGTGGTGCCGCGCTGGTCGCTGTTTCAAGAGCGGATGCCGCATATCCAGAACTGGCTGATGCTGCCAATGCTGTTCCTGTCCGGCCTGACTTTCAGCCTGTGGCTGGGGCATGAGCCAAAGGCTGCGTCCGACTCGATGTTCCTGGCCGCAGTGCCGGAACTGGCGGTCGCGCTGCTGGCGGTGTGCATCTTTGGCGACAGGCGCTTGCTGGGGATCAGCTATTTTCTGGGCGCGCTGCTGGTGTCTGTCACGGAAAAGGCAGGTCTGGCGCAGGTTGGTCTGCTGGTCAGCTGCATTATCGTCATGGCGGTCGCGACGCTGCGGCAGGCAACGGCGGACCGGGAACGCGCGATCGAGCGCCACCGGCAGGATTTGCGCGCGCAACGGTCCGACCGGCTGTTGCAGGAACATGAGCGAACCGGGCGCGGCTGGTTCTGGGAAACCGACCGGCAGGGATGCCTGACCTATATTTCCGATACGCTGGCCCATACGCTCGATGCGCCCAAGGACGGGCTGATCGGCCGCCCGATCACCGAAATCATCCGGCCCGGCGACAAGCAGCAGGGTGATGGCGAACGCACGCTGGGCTTTCACCTGTCGGCGCGCACCGGCTTTTCCGACATATCCGTCCGCGCCGCCATGGCGAAGGAGGAGCGCTGGTGGTCGATTTCCGGCCAGCCGGTGTTCAACGAATATGGCCAGTTTCACGGCTTTCGCGGATCAGGCACGGACCTGACCGAAATGCGCCGCAGCCAGGCAGAGGTCACACGGCTGGCGCAGTTCGATTCGCTCACGGGCTTGGCCAACCGTATCCAGATGCTCCGCTCTCTGGAGCAGGCCGTCGCCGACCGGCATGGCAAGGCGGGCGATTGCGCGCTGATGATGCTGGACCTTGACCGGTTCAAAAGCGTCAACGACACGCTGGGCCATCCCGCAGGTGATGCGCTGTTGCGGCAGGTCAGCCAGCGATTGCAGCGGGTGGTCGGCGACCGGGGTCTAGTCGGGCGGCAGGGCGGCGACGAATTCAAGATTTTGCTGCCGGGGCGTCAGGACCAGACAATGCTGGCGCAGCTGGCGCAGAACATTATCGCCACCGTGTCCCAACCCTATTCGATTGAGGGAACGGCCGTCGTCATCGGCGTGTCGATCGGCATCTCCTCCTGCCCGCAGGATGGCGTGACCGCCGACGCGCTGATCCGCAACGCCGATCTGGCGCTCTACGCGGCCAAGGGCAATGGCCGGGGCGTCCATCGTTTCTATTCGTCGGACATGCACGCCGATGCGGAAGATCGCCGCGCGCTGGAGGAGGATTTGCGCCATGCGCTAGCCGCCGATGGTTTGCACCTGGTCTATCAGCCGGTGGTGTCGTCCAAGACGGAGCGGATTACCGGCTATGAGGCACTGCTGCGCTGGAACCATCCGGTGCGTGGAGCGATCTCCCCTGCCCTGTTCATCCCGATCGCCGAGGATACCGGGCTGATCGCACAGATTGGCGAATGGGTACTGCGCACCGCCTGCCGCGATGCCGTCCAGTGGCAGGAGGATATCCGCGTCGCGGTCAATGTGTCACCGACCCAATTTGCCAATCCGGGTTTCCCGTCCACGGTGATGAACGCGCTGGCCAATGCGCAGCTTGCGCCCGAACGGCTGGAACTGGAAATCACCGAGAGCGTGTTCCTGAACGATGATGACGGCACCGACGCGATGTTCGCACGGCTCAAAGCGCTGGGCGTGCGGCTGGCGCTCGATGATTTCGGCACCGGCTATTCCTCGCTCGGCTATCTGAAAAAGGCACCGTTCGACAAGATCAAGATCGACCAGAGCTTCGTGCGGGGTGCTGCGACCAAGGGCAGCCGCAACAGCGCGATCATCAAGGCGATCGTCAGCCTGGCCGAGGCGCTGGGCATGGATACGACGGCCGAAGGCGCGGAGACGCAGGACGAACTGGCGCTGATCCGACAATTGGGGTGCAGCCATATCCAGGGCTATATCTATGGCCGCCCGATGCCCGCCGCCGACGTGCTGGCCGGCCAGCGTGCTAACGGGTCAGCCGCATCGGCTGACGGCTTCCAGTCGAGCCGCCCGGAACGCAAGACGATGCTGCGCACCATCGGTGTGCATCATGATGGCCATGTCTATACCGGCCGGGTCCGCAACATATCCGCCACCGGTGCGCTGATCGAGGGATTGTGGAACGTGCCGCTCGGCACATTGTTCGCGATCGAGCTGGGCGAAGGCCAGTTCATCAACGCCACCGCCCGCTGGTCCAAAGACGACCGTATGGGCGTGGAATTTGCCGGAACCGTGGACATCGCTGCGCTGCGTAATGCACCGAGGGCGCTGGCGTCCTGACAGGTCGCCGGGATTACCGTTCCCAGCAATAAAATATCACGAAATCGTCCCGGAACTGCTCGTCTGCGCGGTGATTATGATCGGCACATACCCTTGATGGAGACAGCCGATGCAGGATAGAAATGATCGTGATGTGAAGGGACGCGGGCGTCGCAACGGGTTGGCCGTCATCGGCGTGGCGCTGGTTCTGGGCATCGCGACGCTGAGCGCTTATATGTTGTCGGGCAATGACGCCACGGTGAAGCCTGCCACAGGCACAGCACAGGCCATGGCGCTGGCCAGTTCCAATGCATCGACCCCTGATTGATCGGCACACATGAAAAAGGGGGCAGAAGCGATTGCCCCTGCCCCCTAATTCGTTAGTCGCACTATGATCAGGCGGCGATCGCCACCGGTTCCGCTTCCGCCTCGATGAGGCCGCGTGCCACGCTCTTGATCAGCGTCACGAAGCGGGTCGCTTCGCGCACTATCATCGCCTTGTTGAAGCAGGCAGCTGCCCCCCGGTCCATCGCTTCGGCGACGATCGGCGCGCCGTCACGCATCAGGCTGGATAACATGATCACCGGGCATGGTTCCATGTCCATAATCTCGTCCAATATCGTCATGCCGTCCTTACCAGGCATGGCGATGTCGAGCGTCACCACGTCGGGCTTTTCCGCCCGGATCATCTCGATCGCTTCCACCCCGTCGCGGGCGATGCCCACCACTTCGACCCGGCGGTCGCGTTCGAGCAGGGTTTCGATCATCGCACGGATGGTGAGCGAATCGTCGACCACCACAATTCTGATAGGCTTCATCTGCCGTCTCCCCGAACCGTTTATGCACATCATAACGACCGGGGGAGACCATGCTTTAGGCGTGGCTAACAGCAATTTAACTACGCGGGCGATTATTGGCGGCAAAATTGGGGAAGAAGAGCTTGCGGAAGCTGATCGTTACTGCGCGACCCAGCGGATCGAGATAATCCTGCTGGTAACGCAGCGGCGTCATGCCGGTTGCGTCAGTCACATCACGGCGCTGGTTGAAGATATTGTCGATGCCGATCGACAGCCGCGCGCCGCGCAGGAAGGGAACAGATTTCACCAGCTGCGGCATCTGCCCCAGATTGGCGAACAGGCGCAGATTGACCGTCGCCAGACTGCCGAAGTCGAGCCGCGACGTACCCCCAAGCGCGCCATCGACATGGGTGCCGCTTTCCCAGTCCACGCCCAGCCGCGCGCCGATGCCGTTATTCATGTAACCGATCCGGCCCTCCAGCTCATGGCGCGGCTGGCCGCCTGACGATCCGGTCGCGTCGCCATCCAGCAAGTTGAGCTGTGGCACGCCCGGCGCGATCGTGATGCTCTCGGTCAGATGCCAGGTGTGATAGAGGCTGAAGCTCAGCCGCCCGCTACCGCCGCCGGGGCCACGCGGGCCGCCAAAGCCGCCGCCGCCGGGGCCACGCGGTCGATCGCCGCCAGCGCCCATGCCACCCTCGCCACGCGGCCGGTCACCGCCTTCGCCGGGCGCGCGGGCGCCTTCGGGCCGGGGCTGGCGGTTGCCGAACAGAGCCTGCAATTCGGGCGGCCGATCCTCCGGCTTGCCGCCCGCCGCGCGCCAGGCCTCCATGACTTTCTGGATGTGCGATTTAAGCGGGATCGACAGGTCGAAGCCCCAGCGCAGCTGTTCGCTTTGCGAGCGGAGGAAATTGGTCGGGCGCGTGTCGATCTGGAGCAGATTGCCGTCCGCATCGCGCAGGAAGCGCTGGGGGAAAGCCGCCTCGATCGCCGGGGTGGGTGACGGGAAGGCCGCGATCGGGTTGCTGGTACGGCTGTTCAGATAGGTGGCGGTCAGCGTCAGATT
>JAEMRT010000139.1:0-9133 GCA_016463225.1 Sphingopyxis sp.
CGCGCGCGCCATATTTATGGCTGTTCTCGCTGTGGATCGTCTCGCCCGCCGCCATATGATAGCCGCGCCCGTCGACGGTGAAGCCCATGTCGCATGCCGCGACCAGATGCATTTCGATCCGCGCATGAACATCGTTCCAGACCGCCCGGTGGGTGAAGTTTTCGACTGGAATGTCGCCGCCGAGCTCGCGGTTGATCCGCTCCAGCAGGTTGAGGTTGAACGCCGCGGTGACCCCCGCCGGATCATCATAGGCCCGCTCGAGCACCGCAATATCCTTGATCCGGTCGATCCCGATCAGGAGCAAAGATTCCTCGCCGAGCGCGTCGCGCCAGTTGCGGAGCAGGTCGATCGCGGTGCGCGCGACCATGTTGCCGATCGTCGAGCCGGGGAAAAAGCCGAGCTTGGGCAGCGGGCAAATCTCGCGTGGCAATGCGACGCGCTGGGTGAAATCGGCCTCGACCGGATAGATCGGCAAGCCGGGGAAGCGCGCGGCGAGCGCTGCGGAGCTGTCGCGCAGAAAATCGCCCGAGATGTCGACCGGCACATAAGCAGCGGGCGCGATGGCGCCCAGTAGCAACGGGGTCTTGGTCGAGCTGCCCGAACCCAGTTCCACGACCGCGCGCCCCGGACCGATCGCCGCGGCGATGTCGGGGGCGTGGCGGGTGAGCAGGTCGGTTTCGCTGCGCGTCGGATAATATTCGGGGAGCGCAGTGATATCCTCGAACAACGCCGACCCGGTCGCGTCGTAGAACCAGCGCGCGGGGATCGCCTTGGGCGTCTGGCTGAGCCCGGCGTGGACGTCGGCGCGAAACGCGATATCGACCCCGGCAGCATCGGCATCGACCTGCCGGAGATTGCGAACAACGCCCATGTCAGAGATCCTTGGCTAACCGCACGCCGGTGAATTGCCAGCGTTGGTGGGGGTAAAAGAAATTGCGGTAGCTCGCGCGCAGATGGCCGCGCGGCGTGGCGCAGCTGCCGCCGCGCAGCACGAACTGGCCGCTCATGAACTTGCCATTATATTCGCCGACCGCGCCGGGCGCGGCGCGGAAGCCGGGATAGGGGCGATAGGCGCTGCCGGTCCATTCCCACACGCTGCCGAACATCTGTTGCAGATCGGCGTCATCGGGCGAAGCGGCGGGTTGCACCGGTCCCGCGATATCGAGCTGCTGCCCCGAGGCCGGATCGAGGCGCGCCGCGGCGGCTTCCCATTCGAACTCGGTCGGCAGGCGCGCACCCGCCCAGCTGGCGAAGGCGTCGGCTTCAAAAAAGCTGATGTGGGTGACGGGCGCGGCGGGGTCGATGGCCTGCCAACCCGACAGGGTGAACTGGCGGTCGCCGTCCCAATAGGCGGGGGCGTCGATGCTCTCCGCCTGCACCCACGCCCAGCCGTCGCTGAGCCAGAGCGACGGGGTGTGATAGCCGCCGTCGGCGATGAATTGCTGCCATTCGCCATTGCTGACCGGGCGACTGGCGAGCGCGTGCGGGGCGAGCAGCGTGTCATGACGCGGGCCTTCGCAATCGAACGAAAACCCGTCCTTGCCATGCCCGACCGCGACGACGCCTGCCTTGCCCTCGATCCATTTCATGGCGGAAAACTGCGCAACTTCACTCGCGATTGCCGTTTCGGCCTTCCACACGGCCGGGCCGAGCGGGTTTTGCGCAAAGAGATGCTTGAGGTCGGTGAGCAGCAATTCCTGATGCTGTTGCTCATGCTGGATGCCGAGTTCGATCAGCGCATGCGCCGCGGGGGGCAGATCGGGCAGCGCGGTCTGCACCGCAGTATCGACATGCGCGCGCCAGATGCAGATATCGCTGAGCGACGGGCGGGTCAGCAGGCCGCGTTGCGGGCGCGCATGGCGCGGTCCTTCGGCCTCATAGTAGCTGTTGAACAGATAGGCGTAGCGATCGTCGAACGGACGATAGCCCGGGACATGATCGCGCAAGATGAAGGTTTCGAAGAACCATGTCGTGTGCGCGAGATGCCATTTGGCGGGCGAAGCGTCGGGCATCGACTGCGCGCTGGCATCGGCGTCGGACAGCGTCGAGACAAGGTCGAGCGACAGGCGGCGGGTCGCCGCAAAGCGCTGGGCGAGCAACTCTGGCGCATCGGCGGATGGGACAAGGGACGAAGCGTCGGTTCGGCTGGCCATGATGAGACAATCCCCCGCGGTGCGATTCGGTTTCGCATGAAGATCGAATATGGTTACGCCCCGATGAAATGTCTAGAACATTTAGGGAACGCGACCTGTCGCCCCCGCGAAGGCGGGGGCCGCTAGCGGTTTATTCGGCAGCGAAGATCAAGGACGACGGCGACCGCGTTCAGAGGCACGTGACTCTGGAACGCCCTTCGCGGGGGCGACGATAGGCTAGCGCGTAGCGCCGGGCTTCCACAGGATGTCGCCGCCCGCCGCGGCGTTCAGATGCCGGGTCAGCACAAACAGATGATCGGACAGGCGGTTGAGATAGGTGAGCGCAAGCGGGTTGAGGTCGCGATCCGCACCGGCCGCGACCGCCGCCCGTTCGGCGCGGCGCGTTACCGCGCGCGCGAGGTGGAGCCGCGCCGCGGCGTCGGTGCCGCCGGGCAGGATGAAGCTCTTGAGCGCGTCGAGATCGTCGTTCATCCGGTCGATCTCGTCCTCCAGCCGCGCGATCTGGCTGGGCACGATGCGCAGCGCCATGTCGTGCGGGCCAAAGCCAAACTGAATGTCGGCGGGGGTGGCAAGGTCGGCGCCGAGGTCGAACATCTCGTTCTGGATCCGCACCAGCATCGCGGTGGCGTCGCTGTTCGGATGGAGCGCCGCAACTGCGATCCCGATCGCGCTGTTGGCTTCGTCGACGTCGCCGATCGCCGCCATGAGCGGCGCCGATTTGGCGATCCGCGAGCCGTCGACCAGCCCGGTGGTGCCATCGTCGCCGGTGCGGGTGTAGATTTTGTTCAGTTTGACCATTTAGCGAGGCTTGCGCAGCGGCAAGATCAGCCGCCTGCGGCGAGCAAGCCGATCAGCACGATGAGGATGATGGTGATCGCCTGCCATTTGACGCGCGACATCATCATCTTGTTCTGCATCAGCTGATTTTCCTCGACCTTCCCGTCGATCACGGCCTGGTGACCTTGCGAAAAATAGAAGAGCCCCCGCGCGAGCGAGAAAAGGACGAAGCCGGCCGCCACGACGACGCCGATGATCAGCAATATGTTCATGCCCCCTATTTAGGGCATTTGCAGCGAATAACCAGTAGGAAGGCGCCCGGTGAGCAGATCGGCGGCGAGCGCGCGGCCATCCACGCCAGCGGCGCGCATCGCGGCGAGCGACGCCGCGGCGTCGCGCTTGGCGAGCCGCTTGCCGTCAGGGCCAAAGATCAGCGGGTGGTGACGGTAAAGCGGGGTCGGCAGGTCGAGCAGCGCCTGGAGCAGCCGGTGGACGTCGGTCGCGGCGATCAGGTCGCCGCCGCGGATGATATGCGTCACCCCCATCGCGGTATCGTCGAGCGTGCTGGCGAGATGATAGCTGGCGGGTGCATCCTTGCGCGCGAGGACGATGTCGCCATGTGCGAGGGGATCGGCGGTGCGCATCCCCTGCCCTTGTTCTTCCCAGATCAGATCACCGACAATCGCCAATGCGCGCGCGGTATCGAGGCGCCAGCAATGCGGCTCGGCGGCGATCCGCCGCTCGCGTTCGGCAGCAGTGAGGTCGCGGCAGGTGCCGGGATAGACCGCCCCCGACGGTCCGTGCGGGGCGCTCAGGCTCGCCGCAATATCGGCGCGGGTGCAGAAGCAGGGATAGACGAGGTCGCGGGCGCGGAGTGTATCGAGAGCGGCGGCATAATCGCCAAGCCGCGCCGACTGGCGCACCGGCTCGCCATCCCAGCCGAGCCCGAGCCAAGTCAGATCGGCGAGCGACGCCCCGACATATTCCTCGCGCGACCGGCTGCCGTCGATATCGTCGATGCGGATCCGGAATGCGCCGCCCGCCGCGCGCGCCGCGTCATGCGCAAGCACCGCGCTATAAGCGTGGCCAAGGTGCAGGTCGCCGGTTGGGCTGGGCGCGAAACGGGTCAGCATCGGTGTGGTAAAGACTCCATATACTGTGCCGCCGTCATCATTTTCCTTCCATATCTTGCGGCAGATGCCCCCTTGACGTCAGATTCTGATGCGGCATGTAATAGGCTTGTCACTTGAGGAAGGCAGTGGCGCGCCATCTGATCAGCAATGGGGGCAATGTCCAACCGCCATGTTCCATCCCGATCTCGCCCGGCATCCCGATAGCTGTCCCGCGCTTGTCCTGAATGCCGATTATACGCCGCTCAGCTATTATCCCTTGAGCCTGTGGCCCTGGCAGACCGCGGTCAAGGCGGTTTTCCTCGACCGCGTCACCATCGTCGAAAATTACGAACGCGAGATTCACTCGCCGACGCGGACGATGCCGATCCCCAGCGTCATCGCGCTGCGCCAATATGTGAAACCATCGCAGCACCCCGCGTTCACCCGCTTCAACCTGTTCCTGCGCGACCGTTTCTCGTGCCAATATTGCGGGTCGGGCAAGGATCTGACCTTTGACCATGTCGTGCCGCGCCGGCTGGGCGGTCGCACGACGTGGGAAAATGTCACCACCGCCTGCGCGCCGTGCAACCTCAAAAAAGGCGGACGGACCCCGCAGCAGGCGCGGATGCCGATCTATCGTCAGCCCTGGCGCCCAACGAGCTGGCAGTTGCAGGACAATGGCCGCGCGTTCCCGCCCGGCTATCTGCATACGAGCTGGATCGACTGGCTGTATTGGGATGTCGAACTGGAAGGCTGACCGACGGGCAACGAGCTGGACAGACAGGGTTCATCGCGGCGGCGCTACCGGGCCGCCAGCCAGAACAGGAGAACAACCATGGTCCGTATCGCCCGCGCGCTTGCGCTCAGCCTCGCCACCCTGCCGCTCGCCGCGTGCGCGACGCTGGGGCCGTCGGAACAGCCCGTGTCGGTGACCGGCCAGATCACCTATCGCGAGCGCATCGCATTGCTGCCGACGGCGCAGATCGAAATCCAGCTGAGCGACGTCAGCCTGATGGATGCGCCCTCGCGCACGATCGCGCAGCAAAGCTTCACCGCCGACGGGCGTCAGGTGCCTTTCGCCTTTTCGCTGACCGTCGACCAGCGTCCGCTCGATCCGCGGCACAGCTATGCCGTGTCGGCGCGGATCACCGACGCGTCGGGGCGGCTGATGTTCATCACCGACACGCGCAATAGCGTGGCGTTCGACGGCCGGAGCCGGATCGACATGGGGACGCTGACGCTGGTCAAGACGCGCTGATAACCGCCTCGACTTCCGCCACAACGGCGAGCGACCCGCGACATGTGCGAAGGCGTCAGTTGATTTTGTCCGGTCGCAGTTCGATTGTGCGACCGTCCACCTGCCAAAGCCGTTGATCGTTCGTGGCCACATAAAGTGGCAAACCCAGCGAATGGGACGCGAACACAAATATTTCGGTTGGCACCGGATCGAGGCGATTGCTGGTCACCAACCCAACCGGCTCGCTTCCCGCCGGCAATTTGGGCAGGTCAAGATTGAGGCAGCTCGCGCTGAAAGGACGGCTTGACCACTTCTCCCCATCCGGGCCGACAACGACGCGAAAATGTCCGCCGATGGGATAGCTAGCCGCCGTCGTTTGCGCGGTGAGGAGATACACCCCGATTGGACCCTCGGAGGTCGGCACCACGACGGTGTTGAACGGCGCCGCCGAGCAGGGTTTATAGCCCTCGGCGACGGCGATCTTCGCGGCAATCTCCCGGGCTGCCGCCAGCTCCGCCTGGCGCGCGGTCAGCGGCACGGGGGCTGGAAGCAGTTCGGAACGCAACAGTTTCTCGCCTTCAACTTCGGCCACAAAGAAAGCGCGCGCGTCTTGGCCCTCGCCGCGAAAATATGTGGCCCGCAGCGCCGTATCGGACGCGCGCTCAATGACATAGCCACCCGATCCGGCGAGCTGCGTGCGATCCATTTTTGCAAGCAATGCGTCGGTGCTCACGCGCGCCGCTTTGTCGAGGGCGTAGAGGATGGTGCCCATGGAGGCGGACTGCCCAATCAGCTGTTGATCGGCCGGTGAAACAACCGGTTCCGCTGTGGGAAGGACCGGAGCCGGAGACGAAGCCTGTGACAGCATGAGCATCAGCGCGAGCATGGCGTTTCTCCTTTTCGCAGAGTCAGTGTGACGGGCTAGCTGCCTCAAACCCCCGAAACAACGACGGGGAGGTACCGGTGTGCCGTCGCAGTGGTTGTGGATTTCCTCCCGCGTTGCTCCTTTTGGCTCTGGTGTGCCGGTTTGGTTTGGCAGCACCGCGTACCAAAATATCGCGCATAGCTATGCGCGCGCACCCTGCCGCTTGACCCCGCGCCTTCGCAGGTGCAGCAATCACGCCATGGGGCCGCCGATCCAGATCTCGCAAAATCCCGACATCCGCTATCTGGGGCGGATCCTCGGCGATGTCATCCGCGCCTATGGCGGCGACAAATTGTTCCGGCAGACCGAATATATCCGCTCGTCGAGCGTCGACCGGCACCGCGGCATCGCGGGGGCCGAAGCGATCGATCCGGGGCTCGATGCGCTGAGCCTCGACGACACCGTCGCCTTCGTGCGCGGGTTCATGCTGTTCTCGATGCTCGCCAATCTGGCTGAGGACCGGCAAGGGGTTGCGGCCGAACCCGAGGCGACCGTCGCGGCGGCGATCGCGCAGCTCAGGGCCGACGGGATCGATAGCGACGCGATCGCGGCGCTGCTGAGCGCCTCGCTGGTCGCGCCGGTGCTGACCGCGCACCCGACCGAGGTGCGGCGCAAGTCGGTGCTCGACCACAAGAACCGCATCGCCGAGCTGATGCTGCTGCGCGATACCGGCGCCGAAGAGACGCCCGAGGGCGATATTCTGGAGGATGCGATCCGGCGGCAGATCGTGCTGCTGTGGCAGACGCGTCCGCTGCGCACCGAAAAATTGTTCGTCGCCGACGAGATCGACAATGCGCTGACCTATTTGCGCGACGTCTTCCTGCCCGTGGTGCCGAAACTCTATGCACGCTGGGAAAAGGAACTGGGGCAGCGCCCCGCGAGCTTCCTGCGCGTCGGCAGCTGGATCGGCGGCGACCGCGACGGCAACCCCTTCGTCACCGCCGAAACGTTACAGCAAGCGACCGGGCGCAACGCCGCGGCGGTGCTCGGACATTATATCGACGCGGTGCATGGGCTGGGCGCCGAACTGTCGGTGTCGGCGAGCCTTGCCGCGGTTCCCGAAGCGGTCGAGGCGCTGGCCGAGGCGAGCGGCGATGGCGCGCCGAGCCGCCGCGATGAGCCCTATCGCCGTGCCTTGTCGGGCATTTATGCGCGGCTTTGCGCCACTTATGCGCAGATTGTCGGCAAGGCGCCGCCGCGGCCTTCGGCGCTGAAGGGCGAAGCTTACGCGACCCCCGCCGATTTCCGCCGCGACTTGGTCACCATCGCTAATGGCTTGTCTTCGAACAGCCAAGGGCAGTTCGGCGGGATCGGTGCATTGGGGCGGCTGATCCGCGCGGTCGAGGTGTTCGGATTCCACCTCGCGACACTCGACATGCGGCAGAACAGCGCGGTGCACGAGCGCGTGCTCGCCGAACTGCTCAAGGTGTCGGGCGTATGCGCCGACTATGCCGCGCTCGACGAAGAGGCGCGTGTCGCTTTGCTCACCGCCGAACTGGCGAGCGACCGTCCGCTCGCCGCACCGTGGCACCAGTGGAGCGACGAGACCGCGGGCGAACTGGCGATCGTCCACGCCGCCGCCGATGTGCGCGCGCGGCTGGGCGACGATGCCATCTGCCAGTGGATCATCAGCATGGCGCAGACGCTGTCCGACCTGCTCGAGGTTCATGTCCTCGCGCGCGAAGCCGGATTATGGCGGAGCGGCGAAGCGGCGGGGCAAAGCAACCTGATGGTGGTGCCGCTGTTCGAGACGATCGCCGATCTCGACAAGGCGCCCGCGATCATGGCGCGTTATTTCGCGATGCCCGAAATCGGCCCGCAGATCGGCCAGCGCGGGCATCAGGAAGTGATGATCGGCTATTCGGATTCGAACAAGGATGGCGGGTACCTGACCTCGACCTGGGGGCTTTATCAGTCGTCGCAGGCACTGACCCCGGTGTTCGAGGAGGCCGATACCGCAATGCAATTGTTCCACGGCCGCGGCGGCGCGGTCGGGCGCGGCGGCGGCAGCGCCTTTGCCGCGATCCGCGCGCAGCCTGCGGGCACGGTGCAGGGGCGCATCCGGATCACTGAACAGGGCGAGGTGATCGCGGCGAAATATGGCACCGCCGACAGCGCGGCGAGCAATCTGGAAGCGATGGTATCGGCCAGCCTGCTCGCGAGCTTGGAGCCCGAGGCGCTGAGCGATGCCGACGCGGCGCGCTTTACCGCGGCGATGGATGCGGTATCGGACAGCGCCTTCGCCGCCTATCGCGGGCTGGTGTACGACACGCCGGCGTTCAAGGATTTCTTCCGCGCGATGACGCCGATCGCCGAGATCGCGACGCTCAAGATCGGGTCGCGCCCTTCGAGCCGCACCAAGAGCAGCGCGATCGAGGATCTGCGCGCGATCCCGTGGGTGTTCAGCTGGGCGCAGTCGCGCGCAATGCTGCCCGGCTGGTACGGGACGGGCGAGGGGTTTGCGGCATTCGAGGACAAGGCACTGTTGGCCGACATGGCGGCGGGCTGGCCGTTCTTTGCCGCGCTGCTCGGCAATATGGAAATGGTGCTGGCGAAGTCCGATATGGGGATCGCGGCGCGGTATGCCGAGCTCGCAGCGGGCATCGACGGGCATGACGCGATTTTCGGCCGCATCCGCGACGGGTGGAACCGCGCGCATGACGGGTTGCTCGCCATCACCGGCCAGACGCGGCTGCTCGACAAGAATCCGGCGCTCGAGGCGTCGATCCGGCTGCGATTGCCCTATATCGAGCCGCTCAACCTGCTCCAGATCGAGCTGATGAAGCGGCATCGCGCGGGGGAGACCGATCCGCGGATTGCGGAGGGTATCCAGCTGACGATCAACGCGATTGCGACGGCGTTGCGGAACAGCGGGTAGCAAATAGCCAACCACGTCCCGTTCGTGTCGAGCGAAGGCGAGACACGCGAA
>JAEMRT010000139.1:9143-10713 GCA_016463225.1 Sphingopyxis sp.
CGCGAACACCGCGCCAGCGTGTCTCGACTTCGCTCGACACGAACGGAGGTGGGTGCTGGGCCGAGCCTCAGCTCTTTGTAATCACCACCTCGCCCTTGGCATTCGCGCCGTCGGGGCCGAAGATGATCGTGAAATCGGCGCCATCCTTGTCCTTGCCCGAGAGCTTGTTGCCGGTGCGAGTGATCTTGATGCCCTTTTTCGCGAATTCGCCTGCCATCCAGTCGGCAGCCTTCGCCGGGGCGGCGGGCGAGGTGAAGCCAAATTTCACCGTCGCCTTGTCGACGCCATTCTTGTCGCTGGCATCGATGTCCATATTGGTGATCTTGCTGCCGGGATAGAGCTTGACCCCGTCGATATCGAAATCGCTATTGATATCCATGTCGCCGAGGTCGGGGATATCGAGGTCGATCTTCACCCCGTCGCTGTCGATTTTCAGCTCGCCGCCATCCTTGTCCACGGTGATCTGGACGTTGCCGTCGGCGTTGACCGACGCGCCGGGACTGTCGGACGCCGGTTTTTCCTGCCCGCAGGCAGCGACAAGCATCATCGGGGGGATCAGGAACGCAAGACGCATGGCACATCTCCTTGGTGCATTAGTTACATAATACACCACGGATCGGAGGGAGTCAATTTGCCCCAATTTCGTCATGCCGGACTTGATCCGGCATCGATGGCAGCGGCGCGGGCATGGGCCCCGGATCAAGTCCGGGGTGACGAGGGCATCAGGCGTCGATGCTCGTCCGCAAATCGCCATGAACCAGCCCGCCATCGACGGTGATCGTGTCGCCGACGACATAGTCGCCCGCCTTCGACGCGAGGAAGATCGCGGCACCGGCCATATCCTCGGGCACGCCGATGCGTTTGACCGGAATGCTTTGCGCGACCGCGTCGCCGTGATCACGCGCCGCCTTGTTCATGTCCGACTGAAAGGCGCCCGGCGCGATGGCGGTGACGAGGATATGGTCGGTGACCAGCCGTGCGGCGAGGCGCTTGGTCAGGTAGAGGATCGCGGCTTTCGACGCGTGATAGCTGTAGGTTTCCCACGGGTTGAGGCGCTGGCCGTCGATCGAGCCGATGTTGATGACCTTTGCGGGGCGTTCGTGCGAACCGCCCGCCTTGAGCAATCCGTGCAGCGCCTGCGTGAGGAAGAAGGGCGATTTGACGTTGATGTCCATCACCTTGTCCCAGCCCGCTTCGGGAAAACCCTCGAAGGGCTCGCCCCAGGCGGCACCGGCGTTGTTGACGAGGATGTCGAGGCGCTCCTCGCGCGCTTCGAGTTCCTTGGCCAGCGCGCGGCAGCCTTCGACTGTCGCGAGATCGACCGGCAGGCCGATCACCTTGCCCGGATAGCGCGTTTCGAAATCGGCGATGGCTTCCTCGATCTGCGCGGTCTTGCGCGCCGAGATGTAAACGCGGGCGCAACCCGCGGCGAGATAGCCCTCGACGATCATCTTGCCGATGCCGCGCGAGCCGCCGGTGACGAGCGCGATGCGGCCGTCGAGGCCGAACATGTCCTGAAGGTTCATTGTCTCATCCTTTTGCTCCCTCCCCTTTGGGGGAGGGTTGGGGT
>JAEMRT010000047.1:0-18157 GCA_016463225.1 Sphingopyxis sp.
GGGCGGGGCGCACCGTGCCGTCGCGCGCGCGGCGCGGATCGACGAGATAAAATTCCAGCTCGACCGCGAGCACCGGGGTCAGCCCGTCGGCGATAAAGCGATCGATTACGCCGCCGAGCACATGGCGCGGATCGAGGTCGTGCGGGGTGCCGTCGAGCTCGTAGAAATCGACGAGGAACTGCGCGGCATGGTCGCCGCCCCATGGGGTGCGGACGAGGGTGCCGGGGATCGGCTTCATCGACCGGTCGGCGTCGCCGTCTTCCCAGACGAGACCTGTTTCGACCGTATCCTGTCCGGTGATGTCGACGACGGTGATCGACCCGGGGAACATGCGCCCGCTTTCATACACCGCCATCACTTCGTGCTGCCGCAGCCGCTTGCCGCGCGGCACGCCGCCCATGTCGGTGTAGATCATCTCGATCGAATCGACGTCGGGGTTGGCCTTGAAAAAGGCCTCGGCTTCCGATCGCGGCGCGATCACGCCCGATGATTTTGACATCGCCGCTCTACTCCTTCAGCGCTTTTGTGCAGTCGGCGAAGCCGTCCACGAGCCGGTCGATCTGGTCGCCGCCGGTAACCGGGCTCACCAACATCATATTGTGGAACGGCGCCAGCAAAATCCCGCGGTTGGCGAGGAACAGGTGGATCGCCGCCTCTAATTCGGGGTGCATCGATGCCTTCGCCTCGCCGCCGTTCCGCGGCGGGGTGGGGCAGGTGAGAAATTCCACCCGCGCGCCGACCTGGGTGACGTGCCAGTGGAGCCCGGCGGCGGCGATTTCCTGTTCGAGCCCTGCGACTAGCCGCGCGGCGCCGCGCAGCATGTGGTCGTAGGCGGGGCGGGTGATGACCTCGCCCAGCATCGCGTCCATGGCGGTGATTGCGAGCGCGTTGGCTGACAAGGTCGTGCCAATGCCGCTGTGACCCGCTGGTCGCGACCGGTTGAGCGCCACCATCCGCGCCGCTACGTCGGCGGTGAAGCCATAGACTGCACACGGAACGCCGCCGCCGATCGACTTGCCGACCACCAGCAGGTCGGGGGCCGGACCATGGGTGACGCCATGGCCGCCGTATCCCGAGGAGATTGTGTGCGTCTCGTCAAACACCAGCAGGGTGCCGGTCTCGTCGCAGAGAGTGCGTAGCGTCTGGAGAAATCCCGGCGCGTCGCGGACCATGCCGACGTTGGTCATCACCGGCTCGGCAAGTACGCACGCTATGTCGCCGCCGCGTAGTACGGCTTCGAGCACTTCCGGGTCGTTGAACTCGATCACGGTGCTTGTGTCGCGCAGATCATGGGCCTGGCCTACCAGGCTGGCGCGCATGACAGGCTGGCCGTCCTTCAGATCGACGAACGCATCGTCGACCGCGCCATGATAGGCGCCGTTGAAGGTCAGGATTTTCGTTCGCCCGCTGATCGCGCGGCACCAGCGGATGACGGCACGATTGGCTTCGCTCGCCGTCGTCGTGACCTGCCATTGCGGCAGGCCGAACATCGCCGCCAGCCGCGCGGACAGCGCCGCACCACGTTCCGTGGGCAGCATATAGCTCAGCCCTTCGCTCGCCTGTTTTGCCAGCGCCACGGTAAGCGCGGGCGGCGAATGGCCGAACAGGCTGGCGGTGTCGCCGAGGCAGAAGTCGTCGTAAGCTTGCCCGTCGATGCTGGTCAGCGTGGCATCCTTTGCCGATGCCGCGACGATCGGTACCGGGCTGGGCCAGTCCTTCATCCAGTGAAACGGCACTGACTGGAACCAGCCGCTTGCCGCAGCATGATGGGCAAAGGCGCGCGGGTTGGCGGCGCGAAAGCGCTCGCGCTCGCAGGTCGCGACGCGCGCGATGGCGGCAAGTGAAATCATCCGAGCCTGTCCTTCATCGCATAGTAGAGCAGCCCCAGCGTCGCGAGCGGCTGGCGCAGCCATTTGCCGCCCGGGAAGGGACGGCTGGGCAGATTGGCGAGCACATCGAAGCGCTCCGCGATTCCCGCCATCGCCTCGGCAATCAGCTCGCCCGCGAGCGTCGTCACCAGCGCGCCATGGCCCGAAAAGCCGTGCGCGAAAAAGACATTCCCGCGCCGCCCGATATGCGGCAGCCGGTTCATCGTCACTGCCACCGCGCCGCCCCAGCCATAGTCGATCCTGGCATCGGCGATCTGGGGAAACACCTGCGCCATGAATGGGCGGACGAAGGCTGCAATGTCGCGCGGCGGGGTCTGCGAATAACGCTCACCACCGCCGAAAATCAGGCGCTTGTCGGCGGACAGGCGGAAATAGTTGAGCACGAATCGGCTGTCGGCGACTGCGGCGTCGCTGGGGAGCAATGCGTTGGCGTTCGCGAGCGGCGCGGTTGCAATGTTATAGTTCATGATCGGTACCGTGTAGCGACCAAGGTCGGGTTCGACCTGGCCGATCCAGCTATCGGTGGCGTCGATGAAATAGCGTGCCCCTATCGTCGACTCGCCGAAAAACAACTCGCCGCCATTGCCGTCGAAGATCCAGTTCGCCCGCTGCCCCTGAAGAATCCGGACGCCCGCCGCTTCGGCTGCCTTCGCCAAGCCGATTGCGTAATTGAGCGGATGAAAATGGCCGCCCTGCGGATCGTGGATGCCGCCATGATAAAGCGGGCTGGCGATATGAGCGCCCATTTCGGCTTTTGCGATGACTTCGGTTTCGTAGCCTTGGCTTTTGGCAAGGTAGTCGGCCTCACGTCGCATCGCATCGAAATCCTTCGGCGTCCACGCAGCCTCCAGATGCCCGGGCTTGAGGTCGCAGTCGATGCCGTGCTTTTCAATCCGGTTTTTGACGCGGTTGTCGCGCCAGCAGAGGTCGAACAGCGCAGCGGCGCGTTCGGGACCGAACTCGGCTTCCAGTTCGGAAGCCGACCAGCGAAGACCAGGGATCAACTGCCCGCCGTTGCGTCCGGATGCGCCGAAGCCGACCTTCTCCGCTTCGACCAGAATGACCGAAAAGCCCCGCTCGGCGCAGGCGAGAGCCGCCGACAAGCCCGTGAAACCGCCGCCGATAACAACAACGTCACAGGCGTACTCACCCTCGATATCGGCATGCACAGACCATTCGTGCGCGGTCGCGGCATAATAGCTGTTGGCGAGCGGGTCGGTCATGGCCGCGCGCGGATCAGACCCGCATCAACAGATGTTCGCGTTCCCAGCTCGACACCACCGACTGGTAGTTGAACAGCTCATAATCCTTCACCGCAAAGAAGATTTCGAAGAAGTCGTCGCCGAGCAGATTGCGGACCTTTTTGCACGAGCTGAACCGGTCGAGCGCCGCCTCCAGCGTGCGGGGCAGGGTGCGGGCGCGGTTGTATGCGCTGCCGGTGATTGATTTCGCCGGGACCATGCGATCCACAACGCCGATGTAACCGCAGATCAGCGATGCGGCGATCGCCAGATAGGGATTGCTGTCGGCGCCGGGCAGGCGGTTTTCGACGCGGCGGTTGGCGCGTTCGGAAATCGGGACGCGGAACCCACACGAGCGGTTGTCCTCGCCCCACTGGACGTTGATCGGCGCCGCGCTGTCGGGGCGCATGCGGCGGAAGCTGTTGACGTTGGGCGCCCACAGCGGCGCGATTTGCGGCATATAGCGGACGAGGCCCGCGATATAGCTGCGGAACATCGCGCTGTCGCGGCCGTTGGCGGTCGAGAACAGGTTCTTGCCGGTCGCTGCGTCGACAACCGACTGGTGAATGTGCATCGCGCTGCCCGGCTGGCCCGCCATCGGATTGGCCATGAAGGTCGCATAGACATCGTGCTGCTTTGCGACGTTGCGCACAACGCGTTTGAACAGAAATACCTCGTCGGCCAGACGCAGCGGGTCACCATGCTCGAAATTGACCTCGAGCTGCGCGGCGCCCATTTCGTGGATCATCGTGTCGATGTCGAGCCCCATCAGCTCGCAATCGTCATAGATATGATCGATGATATCCTCATATTCGTTCATCGCTTCCAGCCCATAGGGCTGACTGGCGGACTCGCTGCGCCCCGACTGGCCGGTCGGCGGGGTTAGCGGAAAGTCAGGATCGACATTCTGCGACACCAGGTAAAATTCGACTTCGGGCGCGATGACCGGTCGCCAGCCCTTTTCGGCATAAAGCGCGAGCACCTTTTTCAGGATCGTGCGCGGCGCGATGTCGACCTCGCTGCCGTCGCGGTTGAGGACGTCGGCGATCACGAAGGCGGTGGGCGATTTGAACCCCGGCGCGACGCAAATGGTGCTGGCGTCGGCGACCAGGATCTTGTCGGGATCCTTGTCCCAGATGTCGTCGATATCCTCGGGATAATGGCCGTCGATCGTGCAGATGAACACGCTGCCAGGGATGCGCAGCGACTTGTCCTTCACCGAGGAGAGGAACTTCTTGGCCGGCAGCACCTTGCCGCGCTGCACCCCGTTGATGTCGGGGACGATGCATTCGACTTCGTCGATCTTATGGTCGCTGATCCATTGTTCCAGATTGACTGACATGAGCCCCCGATTGGGCCGAGGAGTTGGCCCGTTGTGCAATGGCAGCGTATCGCAAGGTTGGACGAAGCGCCAGAGGGGGGCGCTAATCAGCCACTTTTGGCATGATTATATGCTCGTTTCTTTGCTTGCGTGAAATCGGCGACGCTTCAATCTGCACGGACCGGGCTTGACCGGGCGCTCGCCTCGTCGTCAAGAAGGCGAGGGTCGGCGGTATCGATGCGCCCGGCAAGGAGAGGATGGCGATGAAGGGCGAGAATGATCCGCTGGCAGCCTTCTGGATGCCGTTTACCGCCAACCGCGCGTACAAGGCGCACCCGCGCCAGCTCGTGTCGGCGAGCGGCATGTATTATCAGAGCGGCGACGGGCGAACGATCCTCGACGGCACATCGGGGCTGTGGTGCAGCAACGCTGGCCATTGCCGCGTCGAAATCACCGACGCCATCGCTAAAGCTGCGGCGACGCTCGATTTTGCGCCGACCTTTCAGCTTGGCCACCCGCTGCCGTTCGAACTCGCGCAACGGCTTGCGGCGCTGATGCCCGACGGCCTCGACCGGATATTCTTCACCAACAGCGGCTCCGAATCGGTTGATACGGCGCTGAAAATCGCGCTCGCGATCCAGCGTGCGAAGGGGCAGGGCACGCGCACGCGGCTGATCGGGCGCGAGCGCGGCTATCATGGCACCGGCTTTGGCGGGATCAGCGTCGGCGGCCTGGTCAACAATCGCCGCGCCTTTGGCGGCGGCCTGCCCGGCGTCGATCATATGCGCCACACGCATGACATCGCGCGCAACGCCTTTACGCGCGGCTTTCCGCAGTATGGCGCCGAGCTCGCCGACGATCTCCAGCTGCTCGTCGACCTCCACGGCGCCGAGACAATCGCGGCGGTGATTGTCGAGCCGATGGCGGGATCGACCGGGGTGCTGGTGCCGCCGGTCGGCTATCTCCAGCGGCTGCGCGAGCTTTGCGACAAGCACGGCATCATCCTGATCTTCGACGAGGTGATCACCGCCTTCGGCCGCGTCGGCGGCGCGACCGCGGCAGGGCAGTGGGGGGTGACCCCCGACATCATCACAATGGCGAAGGGGCTGACCAACGCCGCGGTGCCGATGGGTGCGGTAGCGGTGAAGCGGGAGCTTCACGACGCAGTGCTGGACAGTGTCGATGCGGGCATCGAGCTGTTCCACGGCTATACCTATTCGGGGCACCCGCTGGCGAGCGCGGCGGGGCTCGCCACGCTGGATTTGTACGCGCGCGACGGGCTGTTCGACCGTGCCAATGAACTTGGTAGCTATTGGGAGGATGCGGCGCACAGCCTGAACGGGCGGCGCCATGTCATCGACGTCCGCACGATCGGGCTGGTCGCCGGGATCGAGCTGGAACCGCGCGCCGGCGCACCGACGGCGCGCGCGATGGAGCTGTTCCATGCCTGTTTTGATAATGGCCTGCTGGTGCGCGCGACGGGCGATATCATCGCGCTTTCGCCGCCGCTGATCGTTGAGAAAACCCAGATCGACGAGATGTTCGGGAAGATTGCCGACCTGCTCGAAGCGGTCGATTAACGCTCTAGGCCGTCAATCTGCATCGCGGCGGCGTCGGCATTCGCTTCGGCTTTTGCCGCGGTGGCAGCGACTTGGCGCGCGCGCGTCGCTTCGGTCTGAACCAGACGTTCGGCCATTGTGCGCCATGCCTGTTCGGCGCGCAAATTGCGGTCGCGAACCTGCGACAAGGTGCTCGCTGCCGCGTCGACTGCGCATTTATCGGCCTGGGCCTGATAGAAGTCACTGGTGTTCGACATGGCAGATATCCTTAGGTCTGGAGTGAATTGGTCGGTCGGTCTGAGTGGGTTCAGTCGATCATCTGGGCGATCAGTCGCCGCAGTTCGCGGCGCGTCAGGGTCGGCGAGCGCCGGATCGTCTTTTCGGCCGGCGCGTCGATCGCGGCAAAGGGCCGAAGGAGGGAAGGGAAAGCATTTAGAGTAAAATTCATATTATCCTGTAATCATTGTTATATTTGTTGTTCTGGTTGTTAGCGCCGGTTGCCCTTGCGCGGACCGTTTCCGGCCGGACCGGCGCCGCGGTCGCGATAGACGATGCGGCCCTTGGTCAGGTCATAAGGCGTCATTTCGACGCGAACGGCGTCGCCGACGACCGACCGGATACGAAAACGTCGCATCCGGCCTGCCGTATAAGCGATGATCCGATGGTCATTTTCCAACGTGACGCCAAAGCGTCCGTCGGGAAGGATCTCATCGATCTGGCCGTCGAGGGTCAGCAGTTCCTCTTTGGCCAAAGATCAGGCCGACTGGATGTTGACAGCGGACACTTTGCCGCGCTGGTCGGTTTCCAGATCGTAAGAAACGCGCTGATCCTTGTTCAGCGTCGACATGCCGGCGCGTTCGAGGGCGGTGATGTGGACGAAGCTATCGCCCGAGCCATCCTCGTTGGCAATAAAGCCATAGCCTTTGTCGGTGTTGAAAAATTTTACGGTGCCGGTGGGCATGGGTCGTTCCTTTCACGGAAGCGGAGTTACCGCCGATCCATATCGGCGGCGCCAGGAAGCGTGAGGAAGGAAGGTACTGCCCGTGCGGCAACAAAATCCGTCGAAAGCGACGATAGCCTGCTAAAGATGGGCCATTCCGGGCCAAAAGTCAAGGACTGGCCCGTTCTGGTTGTCTCGGGCGCGGGTCGTCACCCTTTACTTGACAGTGGAAATGTAACCGAAACCCGCGTTCCTTTGCCGACTTCGCTGTCGATATCGAGCTGTCCCTGATGGCGCTCGCCGATATGCTTGACGATCGCAAGACCAAGGCCGGTACCGCCGACGGAGCGGCTGCGGGCTTCGTCGACACGGTAGAATCGTTCGGTCAGACGCGGCAGGTGGTCGGGCGCAATACCGTCACCCTGATCGCTGACCGACAGACGCACGCGGCGGCCTTCGCGCACGAGCTCGACCGTCACCGGGGTGCCGGCGTGGCCATATTTCATCGCGTTGGAAATGATGTTGTGCGCAAGCTGGCTGAGCTGGGCTTCGTCGCCCAGCATCGGCTGCGCACCGTCGCCGAGCTTTGTGACCAGGTCCTTCGCGCGCGCCGGTTCGCTGTCGCTCAGCTGGCCGACGGTGGTGCGGATGATCATGGCTAGATCGACGTTGGCCGTCGGTCGGCGAAAACGGTCGGCCTCGACCCGCGAGATCGACAAGAGGTCGATCACCAGCTGCTGCATGCGCCGCGCTTCGCGCTCGATGATCGACAGGAAGCGATCGCGGGTCGGCGCATCGGTTTCGCCGTTCATTTCCTGTAGCGTTTCAACATAGCCGAGGATCGCGGCAAGCGGCGTGCGCAGTTCGTGGCTGGCATTGGCGACGAAATCGGACCGCATGCGATCGGCGGCGTCGATGGCCGAACGGTCGGACAGGAAAATGATGTTCTCGCTTCCGGACAAGGCCGCGATTCGCATTGTCCAACGCTGGCCGGGCCGTGGAAAATCGATAAGATTGACGGTTTCGGGCAGCGCGTCGTCCTGCATCCGCGACAACCACTCGGTCGCCGCGGGATGGCGGATCGCGGTCCGCACGTCGGCGCCGACGATGTGCCGCCCGAGCAGCCGGACCGCCGCGTCGTTGGCGATGGTGACAATATTGTCCGCAGTGCCGAGCAGCGGTTCCTGTTCCTGATCGACCCAATGTGCGAAATCGGGATGACGAAACAGCGAAGCCGGGACATCGTTGGCGGCGGGCGGAGCTGCGCTTTGCGGTTCGGGTACGACGGCAGGAATCGCGCTGTGCACGGTTGCTGCGGCGACCAGCCCGGCGACCGCCATGATCACGATCGCCAGCGGATCCCCGCCGGTCAACGCGGCAAAGATCGCCGCGATGGCGACCATCGTCAGGGCAATGACGAGGCTGGACAGGCGATCGAACATCGTGTGTCGCCTCGCACGAAGCGAGGGGCGGGCGCAAGGCTGTTTGCGGGCGTTAATGCTTTGGCGGCGAATGTCCCAATCCGGGATGCGCGCGGCGGAAAGCGGTGTTTTGCTTTTCCTTGCGTCCTCATTGGGTTATGCGCCGACCATGGATAGCAGCGATATTCCGACTGAGAACGCCGTCGCAACCGATGACGCCATTCCCTCGCGGCGGCGCATGCTGGCGCTCGGCGCGGTAGGCGTGTCAGCGGCGCTGACGATCCGTCCTGCCTTTGCGCAGACGGCGGTGTCGGTGATGAATTGCCAGATACCGGTCCCCGGCCCGGGCGGCGCCGGTAAATTTATCGATACCCAGGGCAAATTGGTCCCGCCGGGAACGCAGGGCGCGTTTCCGGGCGCTTTGCGGCCATTTACCGGCGAAGAAGTAAAGCGCGCGTTCCGCGGTCAGACGTTGCCCGGCACGACCTATAACCAGTCGCAGGCCTATCTGCAGTATATCCGGCGCTTGCAGGCGGGGCAGAGCGGCTTTACCTGTTTCGCTTCGATCACGACGTCGCGCTGACTTTCGCTCCTTTACGGCGATGTCGGTTAAGCCGCGTCGCCAGCCAAAGGAGTTTTCGTGAAACTAGCTTCGCTCAAACAGGGCCGCGACGGCCGTCTTGTCGTCGTTTCGGACGATCTGGCCTGGTATGCCGACGCCGGTCAGATCGCGGCAACGATGCAGGCCGCGCTCGACAATTGGGCTTATGCTGCGCCGCGCCTTGCCGCGCTGGCCGAAGATCTCAATCACGATGCCATTCCCAAGGAGCGGTTCCACGAGCGCGAGGCGGCGTCGCCGTTGCCGCGCGCGTATCAATGGGCTGACGGCAGCGCCTATGTGAACCACGTCGCACTGGTGCGGCAGGCGCGCGGGGCCGAAATGCCTGACAGCTTCTGGCACGATCCGCTGATGTATCAGGGGGGCAGCGATGCCTTCCTCGCCCCACGCGACCCGATCCCGCTCGCCGATCCGGCGTGGGGGTGCGATATGGAGGCCGAAGTGGTCGTCGTGACGGGCGATGTCCCGGCGGGCATCGATGCGGTCGCGGCCCGCGAAAAAATCCTGCTCGTCGGACTGACCAACGACGTGTCGCTGCGCGGTCTGATTCCGGGCGAACTGGCGAAGGGGTTCGGCTTTTTCCAGTCGAAGCCGTCGAGTGCGATGTCGCCGGTGTTCGTAACGCCGGAAGCGCTGGGTGATCGCTGGCAGGACGGCAAGCTGCATGGCACGCTGTGCGTCGACCTCAACGGCCAACCGCTCGGCCGCGCCGATGCGGGGGTCGACATGACGTTCGATTTTGGCGCGCTGATCGCCCACGCGGCGAAGACCCGCGATCTTGGCGCGGGCACGATCATCGGATCGGGCACGGTATCGAACCGCGACGCCGACGGTGGTCCGGGCAAACCGATCGCTGCCGGGGGCCTTGGCTATTGCTGTCTGGCCGAAGTGCGGACGGTGGAAACGATCCAGCAGGGCGAACCCAAGACGCCTTTCATGCAAAAGGGCGACAGCGTTCGTATCTGGATGGATGACGAGCGCCACCACAGCATCTTTGGTGCGATCGAACAGCAGGTGATGTAAAACGAAAAGGGGCGGGTTTGCGCCCGCCCCTCCGTATCGTTTCGATTGGTCGTGGCGATCAGCCGAAGCTGCCGCCCGACATCGCATCGCTGAGCGAACAGGCTGCCGGACCCAGGATGACGATGAACAACACCGGCAGAATGAACAGGATCAGCGGGACGGTCATGATCGCGGGCAGACGTGCGGCCTTTTCTTCGGCGCGCATCATGCGTTCATTGCGGAATTCGGCGGACAGCACGCGAAGTGCGCTGGCGAGCGGCGTACCATATTTCTCGGTCTGGATCATGGTCGTAACCACACCCTTCACCGACTCCAGGTTGACGCGATAGGCCAGGTTCTCGAACGCCTGACGGCGCTCTGTCAAAAAGCCGAGCTCGATCGAGGTCAGTGCGAATTCCTCGCCCAGTTCGGGATAGGCCCGGCCCAGTTCCTTCGATACGCGGGAGAAGGCGGAGTCGACCGTCAAACCGGCTTCGGCGCAGATCACGAGTAGATCGAGCGCGTCGGGAAGCCCCTTGCGGATCGCGTGGGTACGCTTTGTGCGCTTGTTCTGCACGAACAGGTCGGGTGCCTTGTAGCCAAGCACCAACGCGGCCATCGTCGCGCCCGACCGCTTGAACGGCGTCAGGTCGGGCCACATGTCGAGGCCGTAGATCAGGAAGGCTGCAAGGCCGCCGAACACAATCGGCAGGACCAGACGACCAAAAATCACTGCGACGGCCAAGTCCTTGGACCGAATCCCGGCCTGCGCCAGCTTTTGCTGAACTTCCTTGACCTGACCTTCCTGCAGCACCTGAAGTTTGCCAAGGAAGGTCCGCATCTTGTCGGCATGCTGGTTCTTGCGAACCAGTTTTGCCCTGCGTTTCGCGGTTGATGCCGTGATGCCGGCCTTGAGCTGTTCGCGGCGCTCGTTGAGCGCCTTGACGCGCTTGGTCATCGGATTGCGTACGGTCAGCGCACCATAAATGGCGAACAGAACCGCGAATACGCCAACTGCGGCAAGCATGGTGCCAGCCCAGATGATGTCGACGCCCATCAGCGTCGGGCCGGCCTGGGCGCCGGTAAAGGTGGTGAGAAGGAGGCTGCTGTTCACTGTGTTCGCCCCTTCAGATTTCGAAACTGATCATTTTGGCCATGATCCCGGCGCCGATGCTCATCCAGATCAGGCCGCCAATCCCGGTAACGATCAGTCGCTGTTCGGTGAAAAATCCCGCGAGATAGGTCGGGTTCATCGACCACACGACGCCAAAGACGAAGAAGGGCAGCGCGCCGACGATATAGGCCGAGGCCTTCGCTTCGGACGACATGGCGCGGATCTTCAGCTTCATTTGGGCGCGTTTGCGCAGCACGTCGGACAGGTTGGACAAGGTCTCGGCCAGGTTGCCGCCGGTTTCACGCTGGATCTGAATGGTGATACAGAAAAACTGAAACTCTGGCGTTCCCAACATCACCGCAGATTCTTGCAACGCCGCTTCCATCGTGTTGCCAATGCGGATGCGTTCGATGACGCCCTTGAATTCCTCGCCCACCGGTCCCGGCAGCTCCTGGCTTACGATCTGAAAGGTTTCGGTGACGGGCAGCCCGGACCGCAGGCCGCGGACCAGTAGGTCGATCGCGTCAGGAAACCGGGTGTTGAATTTCGCGACGCGCTTTTTGATTGCGCGACCGACGACGAGATAGGGCAGGCCAAGGCTCAGAAGCAGCCCGATGAGGCCAGCCATCACGAGCGGCGCCCGCATCGCAAGCATCCCGCCGGTGACAACGACGAAAAGGCCCATCGATGCAAACATATACTGGGAGAGCGTCCACCCCTTGCCGGTCCTGCGGAGCCGCTTTTCCATCTCTTCGCGGCGCGGCATCAGGCTGGTCAGCGTCGTGGTGCCGCCTACCGATTGGATGGTCTTGCGCATCTGCGCCGCTACCACCGCCTCGGTCGAGGCGGCATGGCGATCCTTGACCATCGCCAGTCGCCGCGTCTTTGCCTTGCCAGCCGAAGGCCCGCCGAGCAGGACGACGAGAAGGCCAAAGGCCAGAACGGCCCCCGCTAGGATAAGGATGACTGGCAGGTTCATGTCGGCAAATGTCCGCTTCTATCGCTCTTGGTGGTGACGTCCGGTCAGGCGGTCGTCATGCTGCCTGTTTCGCGCCCTTTTTCGTCATCAACCCAAGTTTGCCGAGCAGCGATCCGCCCGATTTTGCCTTGGTCTTGGCTGCCTGCGCTTCTTCGGCTTCAATCTCGGCGCCATCGAGGATCAGACGCATCAGATTGGACCACACTTGCGCCGCCTTCGAACCCTTGCAGACTTCGGCATAGGATTTGCCGAGTTTTGCCGACTGGCTGACCAGTTTCGGGTCGAATGGAATGACGACGTCAATGTGGCGTTCGATCGAGGATTCGAATTCCTTGCGCGACAATTCGCCAACGGCACTCTGGAACTTGTTGGCGACCAGCACCACGCGAGCGCCGGGAACATTCTGTTTGAACCAGGACAACAGGCGAATGGTGTCTCGCGCCGCGGCCAGCGTCACATCGGTGACGAGCAGGATCGTTCCGGCTTCCGCCACAAGGTGGGGGAAGGGGATCAGTACCTGACGCGGGATATCGACGATCGTCATTTCGAACGCGCCGCGCAGTTCTTCTTCCAGCTGGAAAAAGGCCGACCCGTCGGTCATCACTGGCTGATGGATCGGCGCTTCGGCCGACAGCAAGCTGAGCTTGTCCGATGCCCGGACCATGGCGCGTTCGATGAACAGCCCGTCGATGCGGCTGGGATTGTCGATCGCGTCGATCAGGCCGCGGCCGGGTTCTAAGTCGAGCGTCAGTGCGCCAGTGCCAAAATGGACGTCGAGGTCGAGCAGGGCCGTCTGGCGGCCCGCCTGTTCGCTCATCGCCCAGGCGAGTGAGGTTGATACGAGTGAAGCGCCGACACCACCACGCACACCGACCACCGCCATCATATGGTGCGGCTTGTCGTCAAGCGCGTCGGCATGTTTCGGCGCCGTCAGCATCGCCTGCGCCATGGTCAGCGATTCGCGGACCTGTTCGAGCGACAGCGGCTTGAGCAGATAATCCTGTATGCCGCTCGACAGTAGGTCGCGGTACAGGCGGACGTCGTTGACCTGGCCAGCTGCAATCACGACCGTGCCGGGCTCGCAGACTTCGGCGAGCGCGTTGATATCATTGATCGGGTCGCCTGATTCGGACATGTCGACGAACAGGATGTTCGGGCTGGCGGACACCGACAGCGACTGCACTGCGTTGCGCAGGCCGCCCTTGTTACATTTTTCGATCGGCCAGCCCATGTCGTTGGCTGCGGCGCGGATCAACTCCAGCGTGTCATCGTCGCACACAAAGGCGCTGAACGGATCACGCAGTCCCGCAGATTTGAACGGAGCGTTCACTTGCCACCTCCTTCGCTGGTCTTTTCGCCGCGCAGGTCGCCGGCACCGGTCTGCGGTTTTTCACGATAAGTCTTGATCGCGCGCGTTGCCGCCGAGGGATCATAGCGATCGTTGCGCGCGCCTTTGATCAGATCGTTGGGGTCGGCGACCATCGATGCGAGGTTGCTGTTGGTCGCGCAACCGTAGTTCGACGACGTCGCATTGGCCGTATTGATCGACGACTTGCTGTCCCAATTGGGACAGCCCGGAACAAAGGCAGACGCGCGCGTGACGATGATGCGCAGATGTCCCTGCGGCACCGTACCGGTGGTCACGGGAACGTCTTCGCTGATCAGCAGGCCGCGGCGGGCGATCATCGATCGTACCGTCGACTGCGCCAAAGTCGCTCCATAAACCGACGGATCCTCAATCGAAATGCGGTCGCCGTAGCGCACGCCCATTGCGTCGAGCCAGCCTTGCAGGCGGCCCTGCTCGCTGGGCGGCAGTTCCCCGCTGGAGGCGGCGACGTCGAACTGATGGATCGCATTCTGCACGACCGGCTGATGCACCGAATCGAGACTGCGGTTGCTATACGCGGCGCCCGTGCATCCCGCGAGCGATGTGCTCAGGGCCAGGACCGTCCAAGTTGCGATTTTCTTCATCACTTTGCTCCTGAAATCCTGCACGTCACTTGATGCTGAAACCGGGCGCAGCGTCGGCGCTGCTGCCCCGCGGGCGATCGGCGTCGCCGACATTGCTATCGAGCCGCGGCTTTGGCCGGTCGCCGCCCGTCACGCCGTCGCCGGTCTGGTTGAGAAGGATCCGCTGCAGATCGTTGGCGTCCTGAAAAGCGTCGGTCGGCAGCTTGATGTCGTTCGCCGACACCGGCTGGACCAGATAGGGGGTCACCACGATGACCAGCTCGGTCTCGCCGCGGCGGAAACTGTCCGATTTGAACAACATGCCGAGCAGCGGCACGTCGCCAAGGCCGGGCATTTTGTCGATCGCACCGATCGAGCGGTTGTTCATCAACCCCGCGATCATGAAGCTTTCACCCGATCCGAGTTCGACCGTCGTTTCGGCGCGGCGGACGGTCAGTGCAGGAACCTGGAAGCCGTCGAGTTCGATCGCGCCTTCGGTCGAAAGCTCCGACACTTCGGGGCGAACGCGCAGGCTGATACGGCCGTTGGACAGCACCGTGGGCGTATAGGCCAGGCTCACGCCATATTTGCGATATTCGATCGTCGTACCGGCGAGGTTGCCGGGGATCGGGACCGGAAATTCGCCGCCGGCCAGGAAGTCGGCAGTCTCGCCGGAAATCGCGGTCAGATTGGGCTGCGCCAAGGTGGCAACCAGCCCCGACCGTTCGCCGATATCGAGCGACGCCATCAAATCGAGCCCAAACAGGCGACCGGCCCCGGCCAGACTGCGCTTGCCGGCAGGCTGGTTGAATTGATAATTGGTGCCGATGGTCGTGCGACCGTTGGCGAGCGGCAGGCCTGTGGCGGGATTATAGGGCACCGGAACCGGACTGCCCGGGAACACCGCCGTCGGCGCTGGAATGTCCGTGATTGTACCGGCGTTGCGACCGCCAAAGATGCTGCCAAGGAAGCCGTTGCCCAGTGCGCCGTCGGTGTCGCGCGTCAACAGGTTGCCGCTCATTTCCTTGACCAGCGTGCGGTTCACTTCGGCGATGCGAACCTGCAGATTGACCTGTAGCGGCGTCGCGGTGCGCAAACGCGACAGCACTTTGGTGCCTTCGCCGACAAACGCCTGAACCAGAATTTCGGCCTCGGCGGCATCGTCGGGCGACTGAACCGTCCCGGTGAGCAGGACAAAGCCATTCATCGTGTTCGCCGAAATGCTGGCATCGGGCATGGCGAGCGACAGCATCTGGTCGATGGTCTCGATATTATTGCCGACGCGGGCGACGGTCGAAAACACGACCCGGCCGCTGGCGTCGGTGGCGTAGATGCTCGTCTCACCCGGCTTTTTGCCGAAGATATAGAGCTGCCGACCCGAGCGGACCTGGACGTCGGCGACTTCGTCGTTGGCGACGAAGATATCCGTCATCGCGGCCGGAAGGCTGATCAGGCGGCCGCGACCGACCGACAGATCGATGCTGCTGCTGGCATTCTGGCTTGCCTGCGCCGCCGCTGGCGCCGAGGGAGCCGAGACCAGGGTTGCTGCCACCAGGCCGATGGCCAGGGTGCGGGCCATTGCCGCTGCCTTGAAATTGGCTTTGCTGTTCATCTTACTTACCCCCAACCGAAACTTCGGTCACTTTGTCGCCGCGCGTCACGCGAACCACGGGCCCGCTCCGTACGGCCGGTCCATAGGTGCCGCCTGAAGGTGCCGCCGGCATTCCCGCTGCTTGCTGTTGCGGACGCGATCCGCCGCCGACGCGGCCGCTGACCGGGATCCAGAAGCGCGATACGTCGCCGCCAGTGGTGGCCGTCTTCGACGTCACCGGGCGTGCCTGGGCCTGCGCCAGCATGCGGCGTTCGGCTTCGGTACCGCCCTTGGCGGGAACGCTGATTTCGCCCGATGCAATCGCCGCTTCAAGTTCGCCGCTGCTTTCGGCCAGCGGGCGCAGCGCGAGCGACAATTTGCCCATGCTCTGCGCCACCGCAATGCGTTCGGCGAGGTCGGGGGTGGCTTCGAGCGTCACCGAACCAAAGGTGCGAACCGGGGTTTTGCCGGTTTCGTCCTCGGCGTCATAGCGCTGATCGGTGGCGAGCACGCGGACGTTGCGCACGATCGTCTCGGCGGTGAAAATCTGGTCGTCGGGGTAGGAGCTGCCTTCCTTGACCTCGATGGTCTGGGCGAGCAGCACATCGACGCGGTCACCCGGGAAGACGAAACCGGCGACGCCCTGTTCCTGGCTGACCTTGACCGTGACGGCACGCATGCCCGGGCCAAGCGCCGCGGCGAGGAAGCCGCGATCGTCGGGATGGACGAGCGCCCCTTGGGTCAGCGGCTGACCCGCGGTGATCGGATAGCGCACGACGGTACCGACCAACGTGTTGACGTCGGTCTTTTCCTTCATGAAATACGCCTTTTCGACCAGTTCTTTCGGCCAGGGCTGGAAGCGGAAGCTGTCGGGGCCGATGATCGTCCCTACCGGCAGCTGCCGCGTTGCGACCAGGATCATCGGACCGGTAATCTCCGGCGCCGCAGCGGCCCGAGCTTCCGGAGCAGAAGCTCCCCGCATCATCTGGTTGACCCCGAATGCCGCGCCGATCGCAATGACCAGCGCGCCGACGATCAGCATAATCTTTCGCGTATCCATGACGATTTTTCGCCTCCTAACACCAGCCGGACACGGCGGTGCTTGCCCTCAGGCTCAACCGATAGCCTGAAACTGGTTAAGATATTGTTGGTGAAGCGCCCAAAGTCCGGCCGCTGCGATGGCAACCCCATAGGGCACCTCGACCGGCTTGTCGGACCGCCGCATTTTCAAATGAATCAGCATCACCGCGGAGAGGATTCCGCCCCCCATTGCCATGACGGTGAGCATCGGCAGGAATAGCGGTAGCGGGATCCAGAGCATCACCGCGCCGATCATCTTCACATCGCCGCCGCCCATCGCTCCGATGGTAAAGAGCCCGGCAAAAACGAGGAAGACCGCGAAGGCCGCGCCGAACTGGATCGGCATGTCGGGCCAGGCAGCAAGGCCGCTGGCGATCCAGAAGGGGATGGCGAGCAGCGCCATCGCCGCATTGAGTTCGTTGGAGATGGTTCGCGATCTCAGGTCACTGATCGCCGCGGCGATCATCAAGAGGCCAAGTACGGCCATCAGGCCAAGGGAGATCGTGCCGCTGTCCATCGGAGATCTCCTACGCAACATGACTTACCAAAGAGTAACCATGCGGGACGGACGGTGCGACTTGCATTCCCCGGGCCAATGGATATGCGGCGGGGCATGACCGCCGCGCCGCCTTCTGCCACCGACGTGCTGATCGTCGGCGCAGGCATCGCCGGCGCCAGCCTCGCCGCGGCGCTGGCGCCCTCGCGCCGCGTCATGCTGATCGAGGCTGAAGATACGCCGGGCTATCACGCGACGGGTCGCTCGGCGGCCTTTTGGCACGAAACCTATGGCGGGGCGCGGGTGCAACCGCTGTCGGTTGCGTCCTTCGATACCCTTGCCCGCCCTTCGCCCGAATTTTCCGAGCGCGGTTTTTTGTCACCGCGCGCCGCGCTGACGATCGGTCATTGCTCAGAAGCGACAGCGGTGGACGTGTTTGCCGCTGAATTTATCGCCAAGGGCGTCGAGGTCGTGCGGATGGGCGCCGCAGAAGTCGCCGGAACAATCCCGGGTGTCCGCCCCGAATGGAGCGAAGCCGCCTACGAAGCGGCGTGCAGCGACATCGATGTTGGCGGGCTTCACGCCGCCTATCTGCGCGCTGCCCGACGTGCCGGTGCTGTTATCGCCACGCGCGCGCCGCTGCAATCGGCACGCCGGGGTGCGAACGGGTGGGACGTCCGGGTGGGCGGCGAGTCCATCCACGCGGCGCTGATCGTCAACGCGGCCGGTGCGTGGGCCGACCGGGTCGCCGCGGCGTGCGGGGTCGCGCCGATTGGCATCCAGCCCTATCGCCGCACGATGATTCAGCTGCGGCTGGGGGTGCCGGTCCCCGCCGAACTTCCCCTCGTTATCCACGTTGGCGGCGAGTTCTATTTTAAAGGCGAAAGCGAAGGACGCGTGTGGCTTAGCCCGCATGATGAAACCCCCGTCGATCCGCACGATGCGGCGCCGGAAG
>JAEMRT010000047.1:18167-37640 GCA_016463225.1 Sphingopyxis sp.
GATGCAGTCGGTTGTCGACTGGCCGATCGCCGCGGTCGAACGCAAATGGGCAGGCTTGCGCAGCTTCGCGCCCGACCGCATCCCGGTCTTTGGTGTCGATCGGCACCAGCCCGGCTTTGTCTGGTGCGCGGGGCAGGGCGGCTTTGGCATCCAGACCGCGCCGGCGATCGCCGCGCTGCTTGCGGCCGAGCTTGGCGCCCGACCTCCATCCGGCGCGATCGCAAGGGTCGACCCGGCGCCCTTCGCCGCAGCGCGCTTCGGCTGATCTATTCAACGACTTGCGCGCCGCAATCACCGGTTTACGATAGTAGCGTCGCGCCACCCCCGACGCGGCGCAGACCAGTGGAGGATGGCATGGCCCATTATTTCGAGATCAAGAAGAACAAGGCCGGCGAGTTCGTGGCCTATTTCAAATATAACAGCGAGAGCATTTTCTGGACCGAAGGCTATTCGAGCAAAGCGTCGGCAAAGAATGCCATCGAATCGATCCTGAAAAACGGACCCGGTGCCGAAGTTCGCGAAACCGAGTAATTTCCAGTGCGCGGGCGTTTAACGCGCCCGCGCAACCTCCAGCGCGGCGTCGCTCGCGAGTTGGTCGGCGATCTCGTTGTCGCCATGCCCGGCGTGGCCCTTGACCCACAGCCATTCGATGTCGTGCCGCTTGGCTTCGGCGAGCAGGCGCTGCCACAGGTCTGCATTGGCCACGGGTTTCTTCGCCGCGGTTTTCCAGCCGTTTTTCTGCCAGCCAAAGATCCATTTGGTGATGCCGTCGCGCACATAGACACTGTCGGTCGACAGTTCGACGTTGCAGCGGCGCTTGAGCGCCGCTAGCGCCTCGATCGCCGCCATCAGTTCCATGCGATTGTTCGTCGTGTCGGGCTCGCCCCCCGACAGTTTCTTCACCACATCGCCCCAGCGTAGCACCGCACCCCAGCCGCCCGGACCGGGGTTGCCCTTGCATGCACCGTCGGTGGCGACGATCACCGTCTTGCTTGACGCGCCGGTCATGCGGCGGTGAACAGGCTGGCAGCGTCATCGGCGCGATAGCGCAGCAGGCGAGCGAGGAAGGGCGAGGGATCCTTGCGGGTAACGAGTGCGTCGGCGGGGGTGTGGACCCAGTCGTGCGCGCGGGTCAGAAGGAAACGCAGCGCCGCGCCGCGCGCCAGCGCTGGCAAAGCGGCGAGCTCGGCATCGGTCAACGCAATTTCGCGCGCATAACCGCGCATCAGCGCGTGCGAGAGCGCCGGGTCGCACTCGCTGCCATCGGCGGAAAAGGTCCACGCCGCATGGGTGATAACCAGATCATAAGCGCGGAAATCGCTGGCAGCGAAATAGAAGTCGATCAGCCCCGTCACCCGGTCGCCGAGCATCAGAACATTGTCAGGAAACAGGTCGGCGTGGATGACATGCGCGGGCAGGCCGGCCGGCCAACGGGCGTCCACAAAGCCAAGTTCTTCGTCGACAATCGCTTGCAAGCCAGGACGCACCGCGTCGAGATTTCCGGCGGCGTGGGCGACGTCGCGCCAATGACGGTGCCCCATGCTGTTCTGGCGGGCGCCGTCATATCCGGCCAGCGCGCGGTGCATGGCACCCAGGGCGGCGCCGGCCGCCTCGCACTGCGCCGGGGTGGGATGGGTCAGCGAGATGCCCGATAGAAACTGGATGATACAGGCAGCGCGACCTGAAATCTGCTGGACCGCGATACCATTTCGGTCGCGGATCATCGCGGGGACCGGCGAACCGCTCGTCGCGAGGTGATCGAGCAGGTCGACAAAGAAGGGCAGGTCGCTTTCGCTAACGCGCTTTTCGTAGAGAGTCAGAATGAAGCGCCCGCCGGTGGTTTCGAGCAGGAAATTGCTGTTCTCGACCCCCTCCGCGATGCCCTTGCACGATAGCACGGTCCCAATGTCATACCGTGCTACAAGCGCTGCCAGATCGTCGGGATCGACGTGGGTATAGACCGCCATCAGGCGGTTGCCGTATCAAGCCCGCGCGGCAGCTTGAACACCATATTTTCCTCGGCGGTGACGACAACCTCCTCGACGATCCGCCGGTGCGCGGCCACGGCGTCGATCACTTCGCGGACGAGGGTTTCGGGCGCGCTGGCGCCAGCCGTGATGCCCAGTGTCGCGATGTCGGTGAGCCAGGCGGGATCGACGTCGCTGCCGCGCTGCACCAGATGCGCCGGTGTTCCCATTCGCTGTGCGACTTCGACGAGGCGCAGGCTGTTCGAACTGTTTGGTGCACCGATCACGATCATCTGATCGCAATCACCGGCGATGGCTTTGACCGCATCCTGCCGGTTCGAGGTTGCGTAACAAATATCTTCGCCGCGCGGCCCGGAAATCGAAGGGAAACGGTGCTGCAACGCGGTGATGATGTCGCGCGTGTCGTCGACCGACAATGTGGTCTGCGTCAGAAACGCCAGCATGTCGGGATCGGGCGGCGCCAGCGCCGTGACATCGTCGACCGATTCGACCAAGGTCATCGCGCCTTCGGGCAATTGGCCGAGGGTACCGATGACTTCAGGGTGACCCGCGTGACCGACAAAAATGATGTGGCGCCCCGCCTCATGCGCGCGCTCGGCTTGGCGATGCACTTTCGACACCAAGGGGCACGTGGCATCGATATAGTCGAGCCCACGCAACTCCGCCTTTGCCGGCACCGCTTTGGGGACGCCGTGGGCGCTGAAGACGACGGGAACGCCATCCGGGACCTGATCGAGCGATTCGACGAAAATCGCTCCCATTCCCTTCAACGTGTCGACGACATAGCGGTTGTGCACAATTTCGTGCCGGACATAGACCGGTGCACCAAAGCGTTCGAGTGCCAGCTCGACGATGCGGATCGCGCGGTCGACCCCGGCGCAAAAGCCGCGCGGCGCGGCGATCAAAACCTTGAGTTCTGCGGTTTCATCGCCATTGGCGCGCGCTGTCGGACGGGGAACTTTCATGATGTGGGCGCTCTAGCCCAGCATGCGGCGTCGGGTAAAGAAGTTCGTCCGTGTTGCGCCGCGTTCATCGCACCGATAAGAAGCGGCGCGCATGAAGCGGGATCATTCGTCCCGATGCACTAAAAGCCGCATTGGCACGCCTGTTTGGAAAGCCCGATTATCATGATGTCCATTTCGTTCCCGTCGCGTAAATTTCTGACTGTGCTGTGCGGCACGGCAGCCATGGCGACGGCGGCGGGTTGTGCAAAGGACAATGAAATCGATGTCGCGGGCGGCGTCGGCATCACCGCGACGCGCAGCGCATGTCCGGCAGTGGCGGTGCCGCTGCATACCGGCGATATCACCTTGTTCGACCCGGCGACCAGCCGCGACGCGCGCGCCATCGACATCGTCGCCGCGATCACCAACGTGACCCCGCAGTGCAACGATGCGAGCGAGAAGGTTTATCAGCTCGCCAGCTTCGACGTTGTCGCGACGCGCCGCGACGCTGGCCCTGCGCGGTCTGTGACTCTGCCTTATTACGGCACCGTCCTGCAGGGCGGGACCGCGGTGGTTGCCAAGCGGCTGGGCAATGTCGTGGTCACCTTCCCCGAAGGCCAGACGCGCGGCACCGGCCGGGCGCAGGCATCGGCCTATGTCGATCGCGCCGCCGCGACGCTGCCCGCCGACATTCAGGAACGCATCACGCGCAAGCGCAAGGCGGGCGATCAGGACGCCGCGGTCGATCCGCTCAGCCAGCCCGAGGTGCGCGCCGCGGTGCAGCGCGCCAGCTTTGAATTGCTGATCGGTTTCCAGCTGACGCAGGAACAGCTCGAATATAACGTCCGACGATAGGACCGCGGCGGCGCGTCCGCGCCGTTCGCATTTATTTGCCCCGCGCGCCGAACGGGCGACGCGGGGCTTTTCGCGCCCGTCCAGCTGCGATAGGGCGCGCGCAAGACTTTTCCTGATTGAAGATAGGCCCCGCCCGTGACCCTGTTCAGCCGTTTTTCCGACCATATCGGCGCTGCGCTCGATACGCTCGCCGCCACCGGCGCCTTGCCCGCCGGGCTCGATCGCGCCGCGATCAGCGTCGAGCCGCCGCGCGATCCGGCGCATGGCGACGTCGCGACCAATGCCGCGATGGTGCTCGCCAAGCCTGCCGGGATGAACCCGCGCGCGCTTGCCGATCTGCTCGTCACCGAACTCGGCGCGCTCGATGAAGTGACCGAAGCGAGCGTCGCCGGACCCGGGTTCATCAATCTGCGCCTCGTCGATGGCAGCTGGCGCGACGAGCTGGCGCTGATCCATCGCGAAGCCGGCGACTATGGCCGCTCGGCCACGGGACAGGGGCGGCGCGTCAATGTCGAATATGTGTCGGCGAACCCGACCGGCCCGATGCACGTCGGCCATTGCCGTGGTGCGGTGGTCGGCGACGCGCTGGCAGCGCTACTCGAATTTGCCGGACATGACGTAACGCGCGAATATTATGTCAACGATGCGGGCGGCCAGGTCGATGTCCTCGCGCGCTCGGTTCACCTGCGCTATCGCGAGGCGCTTGGCGAGGCTGTCGGCGCGATCCCGGAAGGGCTTTATCCCGGCGACTATCTGATCCCCGTCGCGGGCAAGCTGGCGACCGAATATGGCGACCGCTTCGTGGGCGCGCCCGAAAGCGCGTGGCTTGGGCTGTTTCGCGCTGAAGCGGTCAGCGCGATGATGGACATGATCCGCGCCGACCTCGCCAAGCTGGGTATCCATCACGATCTGTTTTCGTCCGAAGCCGAGTTACAGGCGGCGGGCAAGCCCGCGGATGCCGAAAAATGGCTGCGCGACCACGACCTTGTCTATGACGGCGTGCTCGAAGCGCCGAAGGGCGAAACCCCCGAGGATTGGGAGCCGGTCGAGCTGCCGCTGTTCCGTTCGACCAAGTTCGGCGACGATCAGGACCGCCCGATCAAGAAATCGGACGGCAGCTGGACCTATTTCGGCGCGGACCTCGCCTATCATTTCCAGAAGGCTGAAACCGCCGACGAGCTGATCGACATCTGGGGCGCCGATCATGCGGGGACGGTGAAGCGGATCAAGGCGGCGGTTGCGGCTTTGACAGATGGCAAAAAGAAGTTCGACGTCAAGCTGGTCCAGATGGTTCGCCTGCTCAAGAACGGCGAACCGTTCAAAATGTCGAAGCGCGCCGGCAATTTCGTTACGCTAGCCGACATCGTCGACGAGGTGGGCAAGGATGCGGTGCGCTTCACCATGCTAACGCGCAAAGCCGATGCGCAGATGGACTTCGACTTTGCCAGGGTGGTCGAAGCATCGCGCGACAATCCGGTCTTTTATGTCCAATATGCTCATGCCCGGATCGCGTCGCTGAAGCGCAAGCTGGCTGAAGCGGAAGTTGCGCCCGCGACACCCAACGCTGAACGCCTCGACGACTATGAAATCGGCCTCGTCAAGCTGCTCGCGCAATTCCCGCGGATCGTCGAGGCGGCGGCTTCGGCGCGCGAGCCGCACCGCATCGCTTTCTATCTCGGCGACGTCGCCGCGGCCTTCCACGCGTGGTGGAACCTCGGTAACGATCGTCCCGACGCCCGTGTCATTTTGGCAAACGATCCCGAATTGACCGCGACGCGCCTTTATTTGGCCGACGGAATCGGGCAGGTTCTCCGTAACGGGCTGCACCTGATGGGGGTTGAGGCGCTCGAGGAGATGAACTGATGGCCGAGGACAAGAACGCCGAACAGGGCGATGCCGGACTGGGGCTGGAAAGCGAAGACCGCCTGCCATGGCTCGAAGCGGCCGACGGGGTCGAGGAAGACGGCGAGGTTTCGCCGGCGCGTCTGCTGGTAATGGTCCTTGGCGGAATGCTGCTGATCGGAGCGGTGCTGGGCGGCCTGTGGTGGGTCCAGAATGGCGGCGCGCGCGGCAAGGGCGAGCTGATTGCGGCACAGGACGGCGACTATAAGGTCGCGCCAAAGAGCGACGGCGCCAAGAATTTTGAAGGCGAAGGCGATGCCAGCTTCTCGGCCAGCGAAGGCGCCGAGCCCGCGGGCAAGGTCGATCCGACGCGGATGCCCGAAGAACCCGCGGTAACTCCACAGGAACGCGAAGCGGCAACTGCCAAGGTCGCTGCTGACAAGGCCGCGGCAGCAAAAGCGAAAGCCAAACCGGCGGTCGTTGCCGCGAAAGCGCAACCGAAACCCGCTGCCACGTCGGTCAAAACGCCCGGCGCAGCGGTCAAGGCCGCACCCGCCTCCGCAGGATCGGCGATGATCCAGCTCGGCGCGTTCAGCAGCGATGCCGCTGCGGCCAAGGCGTGGACGAACCTGTCGAAACGCTTTGCCTATCTGGCCGATCTCAACAAATCGGTATCGCCAGCCAAAGTTGGCAATGGCACGGTCTATCGCCTACGTGTCGCGGCGGGCACGGCGGCTAACGCCGCGAATTTGTGCGGAAAATTGCGTGTTGCGGGTGAAAATTGCGTCATCGTTCGCTGATTCGGCCCGTTTGGCCGCAGACTCCGTTGGTACTATCGCGCCGCTATGGCATGTTGTGTGCCGTGGGTGCCGCATGAGGCGGCGGCGGCCGATGGAGTTTGAAGCACGATGATACCCGCCATTTTCGGTCTGTCGGGACTGGCCGTCACCGACGACGAGCGCGCCTTCTTTCGCGACAGCGATCCGGCGGGCTATATCTTGTTCGGGCGCAACATCGAAAATCGCGAGCAGCTGCGGCGGTTGACCGACGAACTGCGCGCGCTCGACGGGCGGACCAACGTACCGATCCTGATCGATCAGGAGGGCGGCCGCGTAGCGCGGATGAAATCGCCCGAATGGCCGCTGTTTCCGAGCGGCGCGACTTTCGACGCATTGTACGAACGCGCACCCGCGAGCGCGATTGAGGCGGCGCGGCTAAACGCCATGGCGCTCGCTGCAATGCTGGCCGAGGTCGGCATCAACGTCGATTGCCTGCCTTTGCTCGACGTGCGCCAGCCCGGCGCCAGCGACGTCATCGGCGACCGGGCGTTGGGCAGCGAACCGATGCGGGTTGCGGCATTGGGCCGCGCGATCCTGGGCGGGCTGCAGGACGGCGGCGTCGTCGGCATCGTCAAACATATTCCCGGCCATGGTCGTGCGCTGCTCGATACCCACGAAGCCCTGCCCGTCGTGACCGCATCGGATCGCGATCTACAGACCGATCTTGCGCCCTTTGCTGCGCTGCGCGACGCGGCGATGGCGATGACGTGCCATGTCATATTTGAAGCGTGGGATCCCGAGCGGCCTGCGACGCTATCGCCGATCATCATCGACAGCGTGATCCGTCAGCGTATCGGGTTCCACGGTCTGCTAATGTCGGACGATCTCGATATGAAGGCGTTGTCGGGTGATGTGCCGTCGCGCGCCGCCGATGCGGTGGCGGCGGGGTGCGACATTGCGCTCAACTGCTGGGGCAAGATGGACGACATGGTTGGCATTGCCAATGCGCTCAATCCCATCAGCACCGTGTCGCGGGCGCGGCTGGAAGGCGCGATGGACCGCATATCGGGAGTGGCCGACGACCGGGTGTTTGCCACACTCGTCGAACAGCGCGACGCGCTGCTCGCGGTCGCTTAAGTCAAGCGATGGACGAACTGGCGCTCGATTTCGAACTCGCTCCTGCGGCGCCCGAACATGACGATGCGCTGCAACTTTCGCTCGAAAGCTGGGAAGGGCCGCTTGACCTGCTGCTCACGCTCGCACGCAACCAGAAGGTCGATCTCAAACAGATTTCGATCCTTGCGCTGGTCGAGCAATATCTGACCTTTATTGCTGAGGCGCGCGAGCTGAAGCTGGAGGTGGCGGCGGATTATCTGGTGATGGCGGCGTGGCTCGCCTATCTCAAATCGGCACTGCTGCTCCCGAAGGATCCGCTTGAGGAACCGTCGCCTGATGAACTCGCGCTGCGCCTCCAATTGCGGCTGCAACGTCTGGCGGCGATGCGCGAGGCGGCGGCGCGACTGCTCGCACGCGACCGCGTCGGTCGTGACGTGTTCCTGCGCGCCAAGCCCGAGGGGCTGCGCGACGTCAGGCTGCGGCGCTGGGATGCCAGCCTTTACGACCTGCTGTCGGCCTATGGCCAGGTCAAGCTACGCAGCGAGCCGGTCGTCCATATGGTGTCGCGGCGCCCGGTGATCACGCTTGATGCCGCTCTCCACCACCTGCAGCGGATGATCGGGATCAAGCTCGATTGGGCCGAACTCGCCGATTTCCTGCCGCCCGACTATGACGGCCCGCTGCGCCGCTCGGCGATCGCGTCGAGCTTTGTCGCCGCGCTCGAACTCGCGCGGCAGGGGCGCGTCGATCTGAAACAGGCGGGCGCGTTCGAACCGCTCTATCTGAAAGCCGCTGCTATGGGACAAGCCGCCATATGAACCCGATCGACGACCGCGAACGTGCCATCGAAGCGATGCTGTTCGCCAGCGACGAACCGCTCGATCCGCGGCAGGTCGTAACGCGGCTAGGCGATGACTGGAGCATCGGCGACGTTCGCGGCTTCATTCAGGCGATTGCCGCGCGTCACGCGGGCAGCGGGATCGAACTGGTCGAACGCGGCGGCCATTGGCATTTCCAGACCCCCGCTGACCTCGCGCATCTCCTCCGCCGCGAGCGTGACGATCCGCGCAAACTGTCGCGCGCCGCCGCCGAAGTGCTGGCGATCGTCGCCTATCACGAGCCGGTCAGCCGCGCCGAGATCGAGGCGATCCGCGGCGTCCAGACGTCGAAGGGAACGCTCGACGTGCTGATGGAGGCCGAATGGGTCGCGCCCGCGGGGCGCCGCGAGGTGCCAGGACGCCCGCTGATCTACAAAACGACCGACGCATTTTTGCAGCATTTCGGCCTTAGCAGCCGCAAGGATTTGCCGGGCATCGACGATCTGCGCGCTGCAGGCCTGCTCGATCCGGTTGACCTCGCTTTTGACGACGCGATGGGCGAGCTAGACCTAGTAAAAGACGGCGAAGAAGCTTAGATGAGCGCCGCAAGGAGAATTTGATATGGGTAGCTTCAGCATCTGGCATTGGCTGATCGTCGGCATCCTCGTGCTGCTGCTGTTCGGCAAGGGCCGGTTTTCCGACATGATGGGCGATGTCGCCAAGGGTATCAAAAGCTTCAAAAAGGGCATGGCCGAAGACGAAACGCCGCCCGCCACACCGAAGCATATCGAAGGCCAGCGTGCGCCCGATGGTGCTCCGATGTCGACGCCGACCGCCGAGCACGACAAGCTCTGATCCTGTCCGGCGCGCGGGAGAAGTTTTAGTCCATGTTCGACGTCGCGCCCACCGAGCTGCTGCTCGTCATCGTGGTGGCCCTTGTTGTCATTGGTCCCAAAGATTTGCCCAAGGCGATGCGCTTCGTCGGCAAATGGATGGGCAAGGCGCGCGGGATGGCGCGGCATTTCCGGTCCGGGCTCGACACGATGATGCGCGAGGCCGAACTGGAAGAACTCGAGAAGCAGTGGCGCGAGCAGAATGACGCGATCATGCGCGAATTTCCCCGCATCGACGATGTGAACGCGCCGACCCCCAAACCCGCTTCTGCGACGCCCAATGTATCGAGCGAGCAGGATGCGGACGAAGCCGCTGCGGCGACCGGGCAACCCGAAACGCTCGAAACACACGCGGTACCGCCCCGTGACGGTCCGTTGCCATGACCGCCGAAACCCCGATCACCGCAAGTGAGGACGATGGCGCGGGCGGCAAAATGCCGTTGCTCGACCATCTGATCGAACTGCGCACGCGGCTGCTGAAATCGCTGCTCGCGATCGGGCTCGCCTTTGGGGTGTGCCTTTATTATGCCGAGCCGATTTTCAGTATCCTCGTCCAGCCGCTCGTCGCGGCGGGGCAGGGCAAAATCATTTACACGCAGCTGTTCGAGGCATTTTTTGTTCAGATCAAGGTCGCGCTGTTCGCATCGATGATGATCGCTTTTCCGGTGATTGCGAACCAGCTGTGGAAATTCGTGGCGCCGGGCCTGTATCGCAAGGAAAAGCGCGCGTTGCTGCCGTTCATCCTGGCGACCCCGGTCCTGTTCACCGCGGGCGCGTGCCTCGCCTATTTCGTTACCGTACCGGTCGCGCTGAAATTCCTGCTTGGCTTTCAGGGCGACATGGGCGGTATCCAGCAGGAGGCGCTGCCGTCAGTCGCCAATTACCTCAGCTTCATTATGCAGTTTATCATGGCCTTCGGCATCTGTTTCCTGCTGCCGATTTTGCTGATGCTGCTTGAACGGTCGGGCATCGTCACTCGTGATCAGCTAGTCGGCGCGCGCCGATACATGATCGTTGCGGCTTTCGCGATCGCGGCGGTCGCGACGCCGCCGGATATTCTCAGCCAGTTCCTGCTCGCGATCCCGCTGATCCTGCTTTACGAAATTTCACTGTTCGCAATCTGGTTTACCCAGCGCCGGCGCAAAACAGGCGCCGAAGAGGCGCCTGTCGAGCCTCTCGAAGAGGCTTAGGGGTAAGCGAGGTAAACCCGATCAGTCGATCGCGTCGCTGCCAGCCTGACCAACCGACTCGATGTCGCGGCCAGCACCCTTGACGGTGTTGCAGCCCGTGACGACTACGCTTGCCAAAACGGCGAGAATGATAGCGCGGAAACTCGTCATTTTTTCAAACCTCTCTGAATTAGGTGCAAAATGGCCCGGCGCGCTTCGAGGGGGGGGAGGGAATGCGGGCCGGGCCAATGTTGCTGAGCAGCGCTGCGGGGGGGCGATGATCGCTGCTCGAATGGGAAACGAGCCAAATGTCGGATAAGTTCCCGAAAAAAATCGCGCTCGCGAAATTTTTTTCACATATTTTTCCGGCGCTGGAATCGACATATGATTCCAATGTCTTGTTTATCCCAAGCTGGTGAGACCGCTGAGCACCGCGAGACCGAGGAAGGCCAGAAAGCCCATGGAATCGGTCGTCATGGTGACAAAAATCGAGCTCGCGACGGCGGGATCCTGATCCAGCCGGTCGAGCAGCAGCGGGATCGCGACCCCGGCGACGCCCGCGACGAAGATATTCACCACCATCGCCGCGGCGATCACCGCGCCGAGCTGGGGGTTGGTGAACCATAGCGCGGTTGCGGTGCCGGCGAGCAGCGCGATCGTCGCGCCGTTGAGCAGCGCGATCTTCATTTCGCGCCAGATCGCGCGCCAGCTGTTCGAATCGGTGAGCTGGTTCATCGCGAGCGCGCGCACCGTCACCGCCAGCGTCTGCGTCCCGGCGTTGCCGCCGACCCCGGCGACGATCGGCATCAGCGCGGCGAGGGCGACCATCTGTTCGATCGCGCCACCGAAAAATCCGACGATCGACGATGCGAGCAGCGCGGTGCCAAGATTGGCGACCAGCCAGCGCACGCGCGCGCTGTAGGTTTCGCGGATCGGTTCGTTGATATCGCCATCGCCGGCGCCCGACAGGCGCAAGATGTCCTCGCCCGCCTCTTCCTGAATGATGTGGACGACGTCATCGACGGTGATCATCCCGACCAACCGCCCTGCGCGATCGATGACCGCAGCCGAAATCAGCGCATATTTCTGAAAGCGCAGCGCCACCTCTTCCTGATCCATATCGACCGGAATCAACGTCTGTTCGCGCTTCATCACATCGCTGATCGCGATGTCGCGCGGGGTACGCAGGATCCAGCTGAGCTGGCAAGAGCCGACCGGGCGGTGCATCGGATCGACGATGAAGATTTCCCAGAAGTCGCTGGTGAGGTCGGTATCTTCGCGCAGCCGGTCGATGACGTCGCCGACGGTCACGTGCTCGGCGACCGCAACCAGATCGCGCTGCATCAGGCGGCCGGCCGATTCCTCGGGGAAGGAGAGAGCGTCCTCGATCGCGGCGCGATCTTCGGGCTCCATCGCGTCGAGCACGGCTTGCTGCTCGTCGGCTTCCATGTCCTCGATGATCGCGACGGCATCGTCGGTATCGAGTTCGGCGGCGAGTTCGGCGACTTGCTCGGGCGCGAGCAGGTCGATCAGCTCCTCGCGCACATAATCGTTCATTTCCGCCAGCACGTCGGCGGACAGCATATTGCCCAGCACCGCGGCCAGCATCGGGCGCTCGTCGCTGCGCGCGAGTTCGAACAGGTCGGCGATGTCGGCGGGGTGCAGGCGGCCGATGCGCTCCCGCGCCGCTTCGCCTTCGCCGGCCTCGGCCAGCTCGATGACGTCGCGGACAAATTCGGGCCTCAGCCGGTCGTCTTCGTCGAGTTCGGTTTCGGCCTCGCGCGCTACCGCATCGCGGTCGCGATCGTCGGTGATGGCGATATCCTCGGCGGACCGGGAATCTTCGCGGTTATCCATCGCGCGGTCCTCCCTGTCAAAGCCGGCGGATGGCCGGCGGGCCGTGCCTTTCCCCTAGTCGCGGCGGCATCATATGGCAACGCCGGGGAGGCGGCTGCGGCAATTAATGCGTGGCTTTGGCGCTGTTGCTCGCTATGGCACCGCGATTATTTTCTACAGGAGCCGATCATGACCGACCAGACCCTCACCCTTTCGCTGTCGACCGGCGATGTCGTTATCCGCCTGCGCCCCGACCTGGCACCGCTGCACGTCGAGCGCATCACCGAGCTCGCCAGCGAAGGTTTTTACGACGGTGTCGTATTCCACCGTGTCATCCCGGGCTTCATGGCGCAGGGCGGAGATCCGACCGGCACCGGCATGGGCGGTAGCGAGCGTCCCGACCTGCCCGCCGAATTTAACGCTCAGCCGCACGTCCGCGGGGTTTGCTCGATGGCGCGGGCGCAGAACCCGAACAGCGCGAACAGCCAGTTCTTCATCTGCTTCGACGACGCGCGTTTCCTCGACAATCAGTACACCGCCTGGGGCGAAGTGATCGAAGGCATGGAAAATGTCGACGCGCTGCCCAAGGGCGAGCCGCCGCGCGAGCCCGGCAAGATCGTCAAAGCGACGGTTAGCTGATCTGAAAATCCCCGCTTCGGCGGGGATTTTTGTCTATTCACCGATGAAGCCATTCAGTCGTTCGCACGCGGCGATCCAGTCTTGTTTGAACTCCTGCACAACCTGCCAGGCGCCCATCGCCTCGTTCATTAGCCCGACGCCCTGGCCGACCCAATAGGTCGCGAGCGCCTTGGCACCTTCGTGGCCGCCTTCGGACAATTTATCGACCTTGCGCAGCGCGGGTTCGCTGACCAGCGATTGCAGCGGCATCGGCAGCGGTTTCGGCGCACCCTCGGCCTCCCAGGCGTCGGTCCAAGGCGAGCGCAGCTGGCGCGACGGTTTGCCGGTGCGGCTTTTCGATCGGACGGTGTCGCGCGAACTGGCGAGCAACATCTTTTCCTTCACGACCGGGTTGGTTTCGGCCTCGGCGGTGGTCAGCCACACCGATCCCGTCCACGCGCCGTGCGCACCCATGGCCATCGCCGCAGCCATCTGGCGCCCGGTGACGATGCCGCCCGCGGCAAGGATCGGCGTGGTCGCACCGACGGCTTCGACCGCTGCCGCGACCTCCGGGACCAGCACCATCGTCGCAACTTCGCCGCAATGGCCGCCGGCTTCGCCGCCGGCGACAACGAGGATGTCGACCCCCGCGCGCACCTGCGCCAGTGCATGGTCACGCGTGCCGACCAGCGCCGCGACCGGCACCTTGTGGCGCTTGCCGAGTTCGAGCATCAGCGGCGGCGGGACGCCGAGCGCGTTGGCGATCAGGCCGATGGGGTGGCGAAAGGCGACTTCGAGCAGCGCGGCGGCGCCGTCGTCGCTCATATTGTCGCCCAAGCTGCTGCGGACTGCGCCCGGCAGCGACAGGTCGCTGTCGTCGACGCCATGCCTTTGGAGCAGGCCGGAAATGAAAGCCTTATGCTCGTCGGGAATGGCGGGCGCTTCAGTGCGGGCCTCGCCTTTGCCGGCAAAGCTGTTCGGAACGATCAGGTCGACGCCATAGGGCTTGCCGCCGATATGCGCGTCGATCCACGCCAGTTCTTCCTCGAGCCGTTCGGGCGGTAGCGAGGCGGCGCCGAAGACGCCCATGCCGCCCGCTTTCGACACCGCGACGACGACGTCGCGACAGTGCGAGAAGGCGAGGAGGGGGAATTCGATGGCGAGCATCGCGCAGATGGGTGATTGCATTGGGCCTCTCCGGATGTGGACTAAGGTGCCACGTGGCGTGCATGTCAGCGTTAGTTTACGTAAACGTCAAGTTGATTTGCTGGGGGCGCCCATTATCGCAGGGACATGACCCAATTTTCCCTGCCCGATTTCGACCTCGACGCCTTTGTTCGTGCCACGCTGGCCGAGGATCTGGGCGCGGGGGGCGATATTACGTCGATGGCCGTGATTCCCGCCGACGCGCGCTTTGGCGGGGTGATGGACAGCCGCGACGCGATCATCGTGGCGGGGCTGCCGATCGCCGAAGCGTTCTTTCGCGCGCTCGATCCTGCCATGGAGATCGAAATCCTGGCCGTTGAGGGCGCCGAAGTGGCCGCGGGGAGCGACCTGATGCGCCTGTCGGGCAATGCGCGCGCGATGCTGACCGCCGAACGCTCGGCGCTGAATACGGTGCAGCATCTGTCGGGCATCGCGACGATGACACGGGCCTATGTCGACGCGCTGGCAGGAACCGGCGCGACGCTGCTCGACACGCGCAAGACGATCCCCGGTCTGCGGGTGCTGGAGAAATATGCGACGCGGATGGGCGGCGCGACCAATCACCGGATGGGATTGTGGGACGCGGCGATGATCAAGGACAATCATGTCGCGGTCGCCGGATCGGTCGAGGAAGCGGTGCGCCGCGCGGTCGCGGCGGGGATCGAACGGATCATCGTCGAGGTTGACCGGGTGGCGCAGGTCGAACCGGCGCTGAACGCCGGGGCGACGCACCTGCTGCTCGACAATATGACGCTCGATGAGCTGCGGACGTGCGTGGGCATCGTCGGCGGCAAGGTGCCGACCGAGGCGTCGGGCGGGGTGCGGCTCGACACGATCGGCGCGATCGGCGCGACGGGGGTGACTTATGTATCGGTCGGGCGGTTGACGCAGTCGGCGCCCGCGGCGGATGTCGGGCTCGATTTTGCGCTGGTCTAGCGTTGTTGCGCTGAGCTTGCTGTTCGCGCCAACCGCGGCGCAGGCGCAGGCGCTCGCGTGCAAGATCCCCGATCGCATTCCGGTGCCCCGCCTCGAACAGCCCAAGCGCGGCGAGCCGGTGCGCAAGTCGCCGATCACCGGCTATCTGCTCAGTATGAGCTGGTCGCCGCAGCATTGTGCCGATGTCCGCAACCCGCGGGATGCGCGCGACCGGTTCCAGTGCGCGGGCGAAAATGGCCGCTTTGGCTGGGTGCTCCACGGGCTGTGGCCCGAAACCGACAGCCGCGACTACCCCCAATGGTGCCGCCCGGCCAAGATCGTGCCGCAGCCGGTGCTGCGCCAGCATTTGTGCATGACCCCGTCGGCGCAGCTGCTCCAGCATGAATGGGCCAAGCACGGCACCTGCATGAGCCCGCACCCTGCAGCCTATTTCCGCTCCGCCGCGATGCTATTCCGCGCGGTGCGCTTCCCCGACATGGCGGCGCTCGCGGCACGGCCGCAAACCGCGGGGAGCATCCGCCGGGCCTTTACCGCGGCCAATCGCGGGATTTCCGGACCGATGGTCGCGGTGTCGATCGATCGGCAGGGCTGGCTCGACGAAGTGCGGCTGTGTCTGGGCCCGCGGATGCGCCCGCAGCGGTGCAAACCATTCCAGTCGGGCGCGCGCGACCAGCGGACGGTGCGGGTGCGACCGATACCGAAAGACTAGCCGCTGTGCCGCTTTGATACGCTGGATCTGTTAACGATCTTTTAACCTTACCAAGTCGTTAAGACCGGCTTAGCTTGCCGGCTATGGACTCGGATCACATCGATATTCGTCGCCGCATCCAGGCGCATAGCGCGCGGCAACTGACCATCGCGCGGCTGAGCGCGCCTGCCGACTGGCAAGGCGAGTTGCGGCAGGCGCTGGCAGCGCACCGCGAGCCGGTGACGATTTTTGCAGGCAGCGAACTGCGGCTGTTTTTGCAGAGCTTCGCGGTGTTTTTTACCGCGACGATGATGTTTTTGATCTGAGGTCGGGTTCAGGCGGAAGCCGGCCGATCCGATCGTCACCCCGGACTTGATCCGGGGTCCATGGCTTCAGCGCTGCAGTGGATCCCGGATCAAGTCCGGGATGACGAATGTCAGCTAGCGACCGATACTGTTGAAAAAGTCGGCCACGGCCGCGCACACGTCGAATCTTAGCAAGAAAGATTCATCAAACTGCGGCTGCACGCATCATCGATACGTAAGGCGCCCCGATCTGATTCCAATATTTCCCGCCGAAACCCCCTTCGGACTTTTTCAACAGCATCGACCCATTGCGGACATTGCGGCCGATCGCGATCATAGTTACCCTCGCAATATGACGGACAAGTATTCGCTCCCGCTTGCTTTGCTTGCCAATCCGGAAAAGCGAGCAGAGATCGTTCTGTATCTCAACGAGCTAGCGGCGGAAGATCCCGAAGAAGTTTGGCGTAAAGAGCGCGAACGGGGTCTGGTTTCAGGCATCGACCAGACTTTTCATTTCTTCTTTGACGACAATGATTTTGATGAAGACGCGATCGGCGAAGGTCTGTTGGACGTGGAAGAAGCCAAGGCCATCAATGAGGTGAAGGCCTTGCTCGATGAGATGCTCGTGGATTTACCCAAGGGAGATGACGCAGCATTCGTCAGCCATCACCTGTGGCCCCGCTTGCGGGCCAAGGCCCAAGAGGCACAAAGTGCTTTTGAAACGCGGAGCTAAGCGTCCGCATCCCACCCCAAAGCCGCCTTCTGCCAGCCTAATCGCAGGCCTTGTGCAGCTTCCACGCCAGCACCGATGACACGAGGCACATCGCGGCCACCATCAGCAGCGTGTCGTCGATGGTCAGACCGATCCCGATCAGCACGCTGAGCAGCAAGGTCGCCGCCACCATGAAGCCCGAATTGACGATGTTGTTGGCGGCCACGGTGCGTGCGGTCTGTGATTTGGCGACGGTGGTGGTCAGGAAGGCGTAGAGCGGGACGACGAACATGCCGCCCGCGATCGCGATGCCGAGCAGGTCGAGTATGATGCGGTCGCCGGTCGTCAGCGCCAGAAACTCTCGCCAGTTCATCAGGCCGGTGCCGACATGCTCCCACCCTTTGACGTTCCACCACAGGTCGAGGACGAACAGCCCCATCACGATCACCGATCCCGGCGAATAGCGCGCCGAGACATGGCCCTTGAGCAGCCGGTTGACGATGATCGAGCCGATCGCGACGCCGACCGAGAAGATTGCGGTGAACAGGGTGGCGACGGTGTTGTCGGCGCCGAGCGCGTTCTTGACCAGCGGCGGGAATTGCGCGGCGAGAATGGCGCCGATCGCCCAGAAGAAGCTGATCGAGACGATCGCCAGGAACAGGCGCGGGATGTGCATCGTCGAATTGACCAGCCGCCAGGACGAGCGGACGACATTATGGTCGATGACCAGCCCCTTGGCCTCGGTTTCGGGCGGCGCTGCGGGGACGTAGTTGGCGGTCAGGCGGCCGATGATGGCGACGATGATAATTCCGGGAATGGCGATGTGCGGCGGGGTGAGGCCGCCGACGATGGAACCGCCGAGGATGGCGATATAGGTGCCCGCCTCGACCCAGCCGGTTCCGGCGAGAACCTCGTCCTCCTCCAGATGCTGGGGCAGGATGGCGTATTTGATCGGGCCGAAGAAGGTCGAGTGCGTTCCCATCGCGAACAGCGCGAGCAGCATGACGGGGACCAGATGCAGCCAGATGCCGATGGCGCCGACGATCATGATGAAAATTTCGGCGGTCTTGATCAGGCGGATCATCCGCGTCTTGTCGGTGCTGTCGGCGAGCTGCCCGGCCAGCGCCGAAAACAGGAAAAAGGGCAGAATGAACAGGCCGCCCGCCAGCGCGTTGAACCACGCCTCGGTCTCCGGATCCTTGTAGATGGTGAAGGTAACGAGGATCACCATCGCCATCTTGTAGAAATTGTCGTTGAAGGCGTTGAGGAACTGGGTCGCGAACAGGGGCAGGAACCGGCGTTGCTTCATCAGCGCAAAGGAACCGGTCATTGAAAATCCACTTGTGCAGCCTGACATGTCGACGGCGCCGATGCATCACGGCAATATTGTTGTCGCGCGGGGGGCTTATCGGTTAGGGCAGGCAGGGTCAAAGCCCATTTTGGAACTAGCGCGCCGCAGCGGCGGGAATCAGGGGTCATGCTGAGTCTTCCGAACATCCTGACATTGTCGCGCATTTTGGCGGTGCCCATCCTGCTGTTCCTGCTGTGGCCGGGGGTGGTCGAAGGATCGCACCAGCCCAAGCCGATCGATTATGCGCTGGCGTTTGTCCTGTACTGCCTGATGGGCATTACCGATTATTTTGACGGTTATGTGGCACGCTCGCGCGGCATCGTGTCGCGGCTGGGCGCTTTTCTCGATCCGATCGCCGACAAGATCATGATCGCCGCGGTGATCCTGCTGCTGGTCTTTACCCGCGACATCACGGGTTATCATGTCATCGCGGCGCTGATGATCCTGCTGCGCGAGATCATCGTGTCGGGACTGCGCGAGTTTCTGGCGACGTTGCAGGTGTCGATGCCGGTGACCCAATTGGCGAAATGGAAGACGACGTTTCAGCTGGTCGCATTCGGCGCGCTGATCCTGGCCGGGGCGTTGCCCGCGATGGAATGGGTCAAGATGGTCGGACTTGCCTCCTTGTGGGGTGCTGCGGTGCTGACGCTGATTACCGGCTGGGATTATCTGCGCGTCGGCCTGAAGCATATGGACTAGCGCGATGGCGCTGACGATTTCCTATTTTGCCTGGGTCCGCGAGCGGATGGGGATGGCAGAGGAGGTCGTCGAAATTCCGACCGACGTGTCCGATCTGACCGCGTTGCTGGCGTGGCTGGCGGCGCGTGACGACCGTGGAGCGCTGGCCTTTGCCGAACCGCAGCGCATTCGCGCCGCGATCGATGGGGTGATGATGGGACCGGACGCGCCGCTGATCGGCGCGCGCGAGGTCGCGCTGTTTCCGCCGGTGACGGGCGGATGATCCGCGTCGCGGTTCAGGCGGCGGCGATCGATGTCGGCGCCGAACTCGACCTGCACGATGCGGGTGGCCATGGCGCAAGTGCCAGCTTTATCGGGCGGGTGCGCGGCAAGGGTGATCTGGCCGAGCTGTTCCTAGAGCATCATCCGGTGATGACCGAAGCGGGACTGGGCGATCTGGCGCATGCCGCGGCCGACCGATGGCAGCTGGCGGCGCTGACGCTGATCCACCGCGTCGGGGCGATGGCGCCGGGCGACACGATCGTGCTGGTGCTGGCGAGCAGCCCGCACCGCAGCGAGGCGCTGGCGGCGTGCGAGTTTCTGATCGACCGGCTGAAGACCGACGTGATGCTGTGGAAGCGTGAGACCTTTGTCGATGGCCGGGTGCAGTGGGTCGAGCCGCGTGAGGGCGATCATAGCCGGGCGGCGCGCTGGGAGTGACTGTCGCCTAAGCCCCGTT
>JAEMRT010000048.1 GCA_016463225.1 Sphingopyxis sp.
AAGCAAGGGGGAGGCACCCTCCCTACCCCCGCCTCCCCCTTGCTTAGACAGAAATGAAACAAGACACCGATGCTTGCACTGCCCTTCCTCTCTTTCCCGGCGCCGCGGTTGCGCGGCGGGACATGGGCGCTATATGACGGCGGCATCAGGGGAACCTATGGCGCGCGCCGGGGCGGCGCTGACCGGCAGAGAATGGTGTTCCAGAGCAAGCAATCGATGACCAGTTCGCACGACCGAACCGATGCTGCCCAAGGCGTCGAAGGCGCATTGCTCGCCAACCGAAGCCGGATCATCCGGTTTTTGGAGGTGCGCGGCGCAGGTGATGCGGCCGAGGACCTGTTCCAGGATTTGTGGATGCGGCTGACCGATCGCCCGATGGGTCCGGTTGCCGATCCCCTGCCCTATGTCATGCGCGCCGCGAACAATCTGATGCTCGACCGTTATCGTTCATCCCGGCAGAGCGCGCTGCGCGATCAGGCGTGGGGTGAAACGGCGGCGAGCCACGCCCCGTCGGCGGAAACCGCGCTGATCTCGCGCGAGCAACTGGCGCTCGTCGAGGCCGCGATCACAGGCACTGGTGAACGCCCTGCCCGCATCTTTCGCCGGTTCCGCGTCGATGGAACCAATCAACGCGATATTGCCGGTGAAATGGGGGTCAGCCTGAGCACCGTCGAAGCCGATTTGCGCAAGGTTTATGCAACGCTTGCCGCGCTACGGAGGCAGTTCGATGCGCCCTGATGCCAATCCAGCCGAAGCGCGCGCCATCGACTGGCTCATCCGGCAACGCGATCCCGCGTTCGACGATTGGGACGGCTTTGCCGACTGGCTCGGCGAAGATCCCGAACATGCCGCGATCTATGATGGCGTCGCGAGCCTTGATCATGATCTCGACGCGCTGCCCCTGGTGGCCAAGCCCCTCTGGGCAGGCATGCCGACCGTGCCGCGCCGCACCTCACGTCGCGGCTGGTTCGGCGGCGCCATGGCCGCGGCATTGGTCGCGGTCATTGGTCTGTCGACGCTGAATCCATTCGGCAACGGCAACCGGATCGAAACCGCTGCGGGCGAACATCGCACCCTAGAGCTCGCCGACGGATCGCGGATCGAAATCAACGGCGGCTCAATCGTCGAAATCGACAAGGACCGGCCGCGCTTTGCCCGACTGGAATCGGGCGAAGCGATGTTCCATGTCGTCCACCGCGACGACGATCCCTTTGTCGTCGAAGCCGGCGACGACCGGATTGTCGACCTCGGCACCGCCTTCAACGTCGTCCGGCGCGAACGCCAGACGTCGGTTGCGGTTTCGGAAGGCATCGTCCTCTACAATCCCGGTCACGACAAGCTTCGTCTGGTCGCTGGCAAGGCAATTGAAGCCCGCGACAGCGATAGGAAACCACCGGTCGTGCAGGACGTCGATGTCGCCAGCATCGGTGGCTGGCGTACCGGGCTGCTGGTCTATAACGATGCCCCGCTAACCGTCGTGGCCGAGGATCTCAAACGAACCGCGGGAATGGATGTTCGTATCGCGCCTGCCGCGGCCGATCAGTCGTTCCGCGGCGCACTGATTATCGACAAGAACCGCAACCGCACCATTTCCGATCTCGCCGCCTTGTCGGGGACGAAGGCCGAGCGGCAGGGCGATGGCTGGATCCTGACCCGCTGAGCATGCACCGGCGCCTTTCCTTCGTCGCCGCCGCGACGCTGCTGAGCCTGCCCGCGCAGGCTTTGGCCGCGGAGGATCGCGCGTTCGACGTGCCCAAAGGAAGCCTGTCGACGGCCTTGCCGGTGATCAGTCGGCAGGCCGGGGTCAGCATCAGCGTCGTCGACGCCAAACTATGGCAGGCGCGGATCAAACGCGTGCACGGGCGGATGAGCGTCGAGGAAGCGATCCAGCGTCTTCTCAAGGGGTCGGATGCGCGCGCCGTCCGGGTCAGCGCGACCAGCTGGCGCATTGAAAGCCGCCCTCTCGCGCCGCGGCTGGCGCATCGCCCCGCGCCGCCGCCGCGGCAGGTGCCGCAGCCGCGCGCGCGCGAACCGTCGCAAGACATGGTCGCAGCGGCGCAAGACGAGATCATCGTCACCGCGTCAAAGACCGACCTACCCTATTCGCATTTCGCCGGCGTCGTCACCCAGCTGAGTGGCGGCGATCTGGCGTTTGGCGGCGAGCGCGGGATGGAATCGATCCTGTCGCGTACAGCTACCGTATCCTCGACCCATCTGGGTTCGGGGCGCAACAAGCTGTTTATTCGCGGTATCGCCGATTCCAGCTTCACCGGTCCGACTCAGTCGACGGTCGGACAGTATCTGGGCGACATCCGCCTGAGCTATAATGCGCCGGACCCCGATCTGCGCCTCTACGATGTCGACAATGTCGAAATCCTCGAAGGTCCGCAAGGAACGCTCTATGGTGCCGGATCGCTCGGCGGGATTATTCGCGTCGTCCCGAAAGCCCCCGACCCGCGCGCCATGTCGGTGCAGGCGATCGCGGGGGTCTCGTTGACGCAGCATGGCGACCCCGGCGGCGACATCGCCGCGATCGCCAATCTGCCGGTCGGCGACAATGGCCATGCGCTGCGTCTGGTCGGCTATATGCTCACCGACGGCGGCTATATCGATAACCCGCTGCGCGGTCAGAATGACGTCAACCGCGTTCATGTACGGGGCGGCCGCGGGGCGTTTCGTTTCGACGCGGGCGATGACTGGACCGTCGATCTGGGCGGTGTATTCCAGTCGATCAAGTCCAGCGATGCGCAATATGCCGACAAGGCTGCTGACCCGCTGACCCGCAACTCGATGGTCGAGCAGAACGCCTCGGCGCGCTACGGCCTTGGCACGATTGTGGTCATGAAAGACTGGGACGGACTGCATTTCCAGTCGTCGAACGCCTTTATCGACCACCGCCTGTTCGAGCGCTTCGATGCCAGCCTGCCCGAAGCGCCTCCCGGGTCGGTCGTCACGGCGGGCGCCGTCGATGTCGAGCGGCTGTTTGCGCCGGTGCAGGTTACGCCGCTCAGCACCGTGCCGCGCGTGCTCGACCAGCGCAACGCGACGCGCATGTTCGTCAGCGAAAACCGCCTGTCGCGGCCCTATCATGATGGTCTCGGCTGGGTGGTCGGCGCGAGTTTCATCGACAATCGCGCGCGGCAAAATCGCGAATATGGCTATGGCCCGCTCCGTGCGGTGCTGCCCGGCGTCACCAACAAGATAACAGAAGTCACCGGCTACGCCGAGGCCACGGTTGAAGTGATGCCCGACCTCGTCGCCGCGGGCGGCATCCGTTTGTCGCACGCCCGGCTCGGCGGCATGGCCGAAGGCGTGTCCTTCGCGCTCTCCCAAGAGGGCCGCGCGACGACCGCGTCGCGGAGCGAAACCGATCTGCTGCCGTCCTTCTCGCTGCTCGCAACGCCGCTACACAATCTGCGGCTCTATGCGCGCTATCAGGAAGGCTTTCGTCCCGGCGGGCTGGCGGTCGACGGCAACTTCGTGCGGCGGTTCCTGAACGATCAGGTGCGAACATGGGAAGCCGGCGTTCGCTTCGGCGACAAGGGTCAAAGCCTGTTCGACGCGAGCATCGCCGTGTCGCACAGCCGCTGGCGCAACATTCAGGCCGACTTCATCGACAGCACCGGTTTCCCGACCACTGCCAATATCGGCGACGGACGGATCACCAGCGTGTCTGGCGCGCTCGCGATGCGGCCGACCGAGGCGCTGACCTTTGAACTCGGCGCCGTCTATAATCACAGCCGGGTCGACGATCTGGCGCTCGAAATCCTGCCGGTGTTCGACAGCGCCCCGGGACGACTGGGCCGCATCCCCAATGTCGCCAGCCACGCGGTGCGCGGTTCGGTGAACTATGCCACCGTCATTGGTGACGAGGATTTCCGCCTGAACGGCTGGGCGAACTACGTCGGGCCGTCGCGGCTCGGCATCGGCCCGGTGCTGGGCGAGAGTCAGGGCGACTATATCGACACGGGGCTGGCGATGCGCGTCGGCAACGACCGCCGCGGACTGTCATTGACGTTGACGAACCTGTTCGATTCGCGCGGCAACCGCTTTTCGCTCGGCACGCCGTTTGTTGAGGGCAATGCGGGCTTTATGACGCCGCTGCGCCCCCGGACGCTGCGGATCGCGGTGGATGTGGCGTACTAAATTGACCCTCCCTGTAGCGCAGCGATGGGGAGGTGGCAGCCCGCAGGGCTGACGGAGGGGATATAACGCAACGTCGCGGCCCCTCCACCACCGCTTCGCGGCAGTCCCCCTCCCCATCGCTTCGCGACAGGGAGGATTATCAATCCGCCAGCACAATCCGTTCATAGCGGTCCATGTGATAGTCGTGGCTGCCGAACTGGCCCTCGATCATCGTCGCGCGCTTGAAATAATGGCCGATCGCCAGCTCCTGCGTGATGCCGATGCCGCCGTGGGTCTGGATCGCGTTCTGACCGACGAAGTTCGCGCCGCGCGCGACCTTCGCCTTGGCGGCTGAGACCGCAGCCATGCGTTCGTTCGCGGGCAGATCGAGCTTGAGTACCCCCATGATCGTCATCGAACGCGCCTGTTCGACTTCCATGAACATGTCGACCATGCGGTGCTGGAGCACCTGGAACTTGGCGATCGGCACCCCGAACTGCTTGCGCTGCTGGGTATATTCCAGTGTGCCTTCATGCAGTTTTTGCATCACGCCGGTCGCCTCTGCGCACACCGCAACGGTGGCTTCATCGACGATCTTCTCGACCAGCGGCAGGCCGGTGCCTTCGCCGCCGAGCAACGCATCGCCGGGGATCGCGACATTTTCGAAATAGATTTCCGACGCGCGGCTGCCGTCGACGGTGGGATAGTCGCGGCGGACGATGCCGGGCAGGTTCGCGTCGATCAGGAACAGCGACACGCCGTCGCGGTCGCGCTGGCCGCCGCCGGTGCGTGCGGTGACGAGCAGGTGCGTCGCCCACGGCGCGGCATAGACGACGCCCTTGTGACCATTCAGCACATAGCCCGCGCCGTCCTTTTTCGCCGTGGTGCGCAGATTGGCGAGGTCGTAACGGCCCTGCGGCTCGGCATAGGCGAAAGCAACGATGACATTGCCGGCAATGATCTCGGGGATCATCGCATCAGCCTGCGCGCCGCCGACGGCTTTCAGCGCGCCGCCGGCAATGACGACGGTCGGCAGATAGGGCTCGATCCCGATGACCTTGCCCAACTCTTCCATCACGATCGCATTTTCCAGCGCGCCGCCACCGAGGCCGCCATGTTCTTCGGCAAAAGGCGCGCCGAGCATGCCGAGTTCCTGCGCCAGCGCGGTCCAGATCGCCGGATCACGACCGCTGTCGCTATTGATGAACTTCTGGCGCGTTTCAAAATCATAGGTGTCGCTCAGGAAGCGGGCGAGCGTGTCGCGGATCATGTCCTGCGTTTCGGTGTAGGTGAAATCCATTTTTACATCCCCGTCGCCCCCGCGAAGGCGGGGGCCGCTATAGGTTTATACTGCGGCGCCGAGCCAGGCCGATGGCCGTCCCCGCCTGCGCGGGGACGACGCCTTCGTCAGAGACCCAAGACCATCTTTGCGATGATGTTGCGCTGAATCTCGTTCGACCCGCCATAGATCGTCGTCTTGCGCATATTGAAATAGGTCGGCGCGGCGCGGTGGGCGTAATCCGGCCCGATCGGATGCTCGTTGTCGCCCTCTCCAAATCCGCGGAAATAGGGCGCACCATAGTGGCCGACCGCTTCCAGCGACAATTCGGTCAACCGTTGCTGGATTTCCGACCCCTTGATCTTGAGCAGGCTCGATTCCGGCCCCGGACCGCGGCCAGCATTGGCACCCGCGAGGCTGCGCAGCTCGGTGAATTCGAGCGCGGCAAGATCGACTTCCAGCTCGGCAACCTTGCGCTTGAAAAACGCATTGGCGAGCAACGGTTTGTCGCCGTCGATTTCGGTGCGGGCGATCGCCTTGACCTTTTCGATCCCGCGCTTCGACGCTGCGACACCGGCGATGCCGGTGCGTTCGTGCGCGAGCAGGAATTTGGCGCACGTCCAGCCCTTGTTCTCTTCATACACGCGCTGCGACACGGGGACGCGGACGTCCTCCAGCCACACTTCGTTGACCTCATGCTCGCCGCCCAGCGTGATGATCGGGCGCACGGTGATGCCGGGCGATTTCATGTCGATCAGTAGGAAGCTGATGCCCTCCTGCTGCTTGGCGTCCTTGTCGGTGCGGACGAGGAAAAAGCCCCAGTCGGCGTGCTGTGCCAGCGTCGTCCAGGTTTTCTGGCCATTGACGATATAATCGTCGCCGTCGCGAATAGCCGTCGTGCGGAGCGAAGCAAGGTCGGAACCTGAACCGGGTTCCGAATAGCCCTGACACCACCAATCTTCGCCCGACAGGATGCGCGGCAGGAAATGGGCTTTCTGTTCGGGGGTGCCAAAGGTGTAGATCACCGGGCCAACCATCGCGAGGCCGAACGGCATCAGGCGAATGCAATCGGCGCGCGACGTTTCTTCGGACCAGATGAAACGCTGCGTCGGCGTCCAGCCGGTGCCACCATATTCGACCGGCCACGCGGGCGCGATCCAGCCCTTCTTGTGCAGAATCTTGTGCCAGGCGAGGAAATCCTCCTTGGACATCTCTTCGCCCTCGTCCTGCTTGTCGCGCAGGTCGGCGGGGTAATTTTCGGCGATGAAGTCGCGCACTTCCTGCTGGAAGGCGAGATCTTCGGGGCTGAATTCCATGTCCATCACGAATCTCCCATTGGGCAATGGCGCCCTTATAATGAGCGCTCACCTTTACGTAAACGGCAAGTTGCAATTGACAACTTTCCTCGGTGTAATGATTGCGCGTAACGATGCGGCTTGTCCAGCGCGCGCAGTCGCTGCGGACAAAATGGGGGACGAACTATGACAAAAGCAAAACGTGCCGTTCTGTGCGTTGCGGCGGTCGTTGGTGTCGCCGTGCTGGCCGCATGGATGTTCCAGCGGCCGATCGGCCTGTGGGTGTTCGAACGCGCGGTCGAGCGCGCCGCGGCGCGCGATACGCTCAAGGATCTGCCCGATGGTTTGCACGTCGGTCTGTGCGGCACTGGCTCACCGCTGCCCAGCCGCGAGCGCGCCGCGTCCTGCACCGTCGTGATTGCGGGGAAAGCGATGTTTGTCGTCGATGCCGGCGAAGGGGCCGCGCGCAATATCGCGCAGATGGGCCTGCCCAATGGCCGCATCAAGGCGATGTTTCTGACCCATTTTCATTCGGACCATATCGACGGGATGGGACCGATGATGCTGCTGCGCTGGACCGCCAGCGGCAACAGCAGCCCCCTCCCCGTCTATGGCCCGCCGGGCGTCGAGCGGGCTATTGCCGGGTTCAACGCCGCTTACGCGCTCGATAATGGCTATCGCACCGCGCATCACGGCCAGGTGATCACGCAGCCTGCCGCGGCTGGCGCCACCGCAATGCCCTTTGCGATCCCCGCCGCGCCGACCATCGTCTATGACGCGGACGGTCTGCGCGTGACCGCCTTTGCTGTCGATCACCGGCCGGTGCAGCCGTCGGTCGGGTATCGGTTCGACTATAAGGGACGCAGCGTTGTCGTCAGCGGTGATACGGCGCCGTCAAAGACGCTGGAAGCGGCATCAAAAAGCGCCGACCTGCTGATCCACGAGGCGCTCAACCCGGCGATGGTCAAGACGCTCGCCGCCAATCTCGACAAAGCGGGCCGCAAACAGACTGCGCAGATCATGCGCGACATCCTCGACTATCATGCCAGCCCGGCGCAGGCCGCCGACAGCGCGCGCGTCGCCAGGGTCAGGATGCTCGTCCTCAGCCATGTCGTGCCGTCGATGCCCTCGCCCTACCTCAACGTGGCGTTTCTCGACGGCGCCGAAGACCATTTCGATGGGCCGATCGTCGTCGGTGAGGACGGGCAATATTTTTCGCTGCCAGCAGGCAGCAAGGCAATCGAACGCGGCAGCTGGTTCTAGGGCGGAGCGCCGGCTGCCCCGACCGGACACAGGTTCGGAAGCCCCGGCGAAGGCGGCGCGATGACCGGCCGCGAACAGCGCCCGGTCAGCGGTTTCGCAAAAAGCGCCTATTCGGCCGCCTCCAGCTTGTCCTGGGTCTTGAGGTCGAAGTCCGACGCATCATGCCGTTCGCGCAACTGGCTCGCCGGATCGCCGGTCACGCGATTGACCATCCGCCCGCGTTTGACGGCCGGGCGGGTCGCGAGCTGATCGGTCCAGCGCTGGACGTTCTTGTATTCCTGCACCTGCAGGAATTCGCCCGCATCATAGACCAATCCCTTGGCGAGCGCGCCATACCAGGGCCAGATCGCCATGTCGGCGATCGTATAGTCCGTGCCCGCTATATATTCGCTCTCCGCCAGCCGCCGGTCGAGCACGTCCATCTGGCGCTTCACTTCCATCGCGTAGCGGTTGATCGGATATTCCTGCTTGAACGGCGCGTATGCATAGAAATGGCCAAAGCCGCCGCCGAGGAACGGTGCGCTGCCCATCTGCCACATGAGCCAAGATAAAGTCTCGGCACGCTTTGCCGGATCGGTGGGCAGGAAAGCGCCGAACTTTTCGGCAAGGTGGATCAGGATCGCGCCCGATTCGAACACGCGGATCGGCTCGGCGCCGCTGCGGTCGACGAGCACGGGGATTTTGCTGTTCGGATTGGCCGCGACATAGCCGCTGGAGAATTGATCCCCCTCGCCGATATTGATCAGCCACGCGTCATATTCGGCGCCGCTGTGCCCCGCTGCGAGCAACTCCTCGAGCATCACCGTCACCTTCACCCCATTGGGCGTGCCGAGCGAATAGAGCTGGAGCGGATGCTGGCCGATCGGAAGATCCTTGTCGTGCGTCGGCCCCGCAATCGGACGGTTGATGTTGGCGAAACGCCCCCCGCTGTCCTTGTCCCAGGTCCAGACTTTTGGCGGCACATATTCGGTTTGATCGCTCATCTCGACACTCCTGGGCTGTCTTTTTTTGGGGGGACTGAATTTCATACTGATCGGTATTTAAGGTGCGACGGCGCCGCCGTCCACCCCTCCCCGCTCAAATAATGCTTGCCGCCCGCAAAGCTGAAACCGCGGCGGTGTCATAACCGAGCTCCGCGAGGATCGCGTCGCTATGTTCACCAACCTGCGGCGCGCGGGCCGACGCGGCCTTCGCGCTGTCCGACAGGGTGATGGGCGTCCGAATGACGGGCGCGCCGCTCGGAGTGCCGGGATAGTCGGCGGGCTCGACCAGCCCCATCGCCGCCACCTGCGGCTGCACCAGCGCCTCGCCCGCGCGTAGCACCGGTGCGGCGGGAACGCGCGCCGCGCCCAGCTCGGCAATCGCGTCCGCGCTGCTGCGCTCGCTGCACCAGTTCTGCATGATGACGCTCAGCGTCTCGCCATTGTCGCCGCGCAATATGTCGCTGGCATAGAGCGGATCATCGATAAGCTCGGGGCGGCGGACCAGATTGGCCCAGCGGGCAAAGATGCCGCCGCCGACGATCTGGGTCACGATCCACCCGTCGCGCGTCCGGAAAATATCGGTCGGGCCGGAGCTATAGGCGCGATTGCCGATCGGCTGGCGTTCGATCCCGTTAAGCGCGTGATCGATCGTCAGCGCATTTGAAAAAGCGAGCGCGGTGCCAAGCAGCGAACCCGAAACGCATTGCCCCTTCCCCGTCACCTCGCGCTCGCGCAGCGCCAGCATGACTCCGAAGGCGGTGTGGAGTGCGGTACCGAAATCGACATAATTGACCTGCGCGCGATACGGCTGGTCGGGCATGCCCGTCAGGTGCACCGCACCCGACATCGCCTGCCCGACCGCGTCGAAACCGACGTTCTGCGCCAGCGGCCCTTCGCTGCCAAAGGCCGACGCGGTGGCTAGGATGACGCGCGGGTTGATCGCCGACAGGCTGGCGTAATCGAGCCCCAGTTTGGTCAGCGCATCGTGCGGCAGGTTGGCGACAACAACATCGGCCGTTTCGACCAGCCGGCGCACAATCTCGCGGCCTTCGGGGCTGCCCGGTTTCAGCGTCAGACAGCGCTTGCCGCGGTTCATCTGCATAAACATCGCGCCCGACCCGTCGTCGGCGACCGGCACCGTAAAGCGATCATCATTGCCGCCCGGCGCCTCGATCCGGATCACATCGGCGCCATAGTCGGCAAGCAGTGCGGCACAATAGGGGCCGGCGATATAGCGCCCGAAATCGAGGACTCTTATTCCTTTGAGCGGCACGCCTTGCTCTCCCCGTCCTATTCTTTCGACCGCGCTAGCAGTCGCTCGTCGACGCTGCCAGTTCTTCGTCGAAACCTGTCGCTTGCATGTTCGTACCGGCGGCATATGGTCGGCAGATAATTTCAAACGGGGATAATATCATGGCGCGCTTTGCTCTCGCCCTCGCGGCGACTTTGGCTTGTTCGACTTCGGTTTTTGCGCAGCAGTCGGCACCTGCGCCCGCCGCCGACGCCAAACCCGAGAAATGGGATGTCAACGCCCCGCCGGGCATGGCGACGCGCAAAGTCAGTATCGCGGTCGACGAAGGGAGCTGGATGAATGTCGACGTCGCCCCCGACGGCCGCACCATCGCGTTCGACCTGCTCGGCGACATCTACACCATGCCGATCGAGGGTGGCACCCCGACCCGCATCGCCGAGGGGCTGGCATTCGAGCATCAGCCACGCTTTTCACCCGACGGCAAACGCATCGCGTTCGTGTCCGACCGCGCCGGCGGCGACAACATCTGGCTGATGAACCGCGACGGCAGCGGCAAGGTCCAGCTGAGCAAGGAAGACTTCCGCCTGCTCAACCAGCCGAGCTGGAGCCCCGACGGCCAGTTTATCGTCGCCAAGAAGCATTTCACCACCGGCCGCTCGCTCGGCACCGGCGAGGTGTGGATGTATCATGTGTCAGGCGGCGCGGGTGTGCCTCTGGTCAAAAAACCCAATGAGCGGCACCAGAAGGAGCTCGGCGAGCCGATCTTCGCCGCCGACGGCAAGAGCGTGTTCTACACGCGCAACGTCACCCCCGGTCCGATCTTTGAATATGCGCAGGACAGCAACACCGACCTGTTCCACATCGAACGCTATGATTTGCAGGACGCCAAGGTCAGCACGGCGGCGTCCGGTGCCGGTGGCGCGGTGCGCCCCACCCCTTCGCCCGACGGCAAGCGGCTGGCGTTCGTCCGCCGCGAAGGCACCCAGTCGAAGCTGTACGTCAAGGATCTGACCTCGGGTATCGAGCGCAAGCTGTATGATGCGCTCGATCAGGATGTGCAGGAAACCTGGGCGGTCACCGGCGTCTATCCGAACATGGCGTGGACACCCGACAGCCGCGACATCGTCTTTTGGGCGGGCGGCAAGCTACGCCGTGTGAGCGGAGATGGCGGCGAGGCGCGCATCGTGCCGTTCAGCATTAATGACGATCGCGTGATTGTCGATGCCACCCATCCCGCGGTCGAGGTTGCCCCCGACAGCTTCACCACGCAAATGCCGCGCTGGGCCGAAGTGTCGCCCGATGGGCGCAGCGTCGTTTTCGAAACGCTCGGCAAGCTCTACGTCAAGTCTGCGACTGGCGGCACCGCGCGGCGACTGACTGCGACCAAGGACGACGCGATGGAAGCCTGGCCAAGCTGGTCGCGCGACGGCAAGTCGCTCGTCTTCGTGCGCTGGACCGATACCGGCCTCGGCGAAATCCATATCGTGGGCGCGGGTGGCGGCACCTCGCGCAAGGTGACTAGCGTTCCCGGCCATTATGCCGAACCGCGCTTCTCACCCGACGGCAAGACCATCGCGTTCGAACGGCGCGGTAGCGGCGGACTGACTTCGGCGCGCTGGAGCGAAGACACCGGCGTCTATCGCATCGCCGCCACCGGCGGCACCGCCGAGCGAGTCAGCAGCGATGGCGCCAAACCGCAATTTGGCGCGGCCAGCGACCGCATCTTCATGGTCACCGCAGGCGACGGCAAGAGCCAGCTGGTCAGCACCGACCTCAGCGGTCAGGACAAGCGCACCCATGCCAATGGTGAACTGGTCAGCGACTATGAAATCTCGCCCGACGGCGGCACGCTGGCGTTTCGCCAGAATTACGATGCCTATGTCACCCCGCTGATGCCTGGCGGGCAGGATGTGTCGCTCGGCACCAAGAGCGGCGCGTTGCCCGTGACGCGGGTCAGCGGCAGCGGCGCCGAGTATATCCACTGGTCCGACGGCGGCCGCCGCCTCCACTGGAGCCGCGGCGCGACGCTGTTCAGCGCCGATCTCACCAGCCTGTTCACCAACGCGCCCGCGGACGAAAAGGCACCGAAGTTCACCCCGCCGACCGATGGCGTCTCGCTTGCGATGACACAGGCCGCGGCCAAGCGCCGTGGCACCGTCGTTATCACCGGCGCGCGGATCGTCACCATGGCGGGGACTGACGGCGGCATCATCGACAATGGCGCGATCGTCATTGAGGGCGACCGCATCACCGCGGTCGGGCCGCTCGCATCGATCACCGTTCCGGCGGGCGCGGTCACGGTCGATGCAACCGGCAAGACGATCGTCCCCGGCTTCGTCGATGCCCACGCGCACGGCAGCCACGGCGACGAAGAGCTGGTGCCGCAGCAGAACTGGTCCGAAATCGTCAACCTCGCGATGGGGACGACGACCAGCCACAACCCGTCGTCGCGCGCATCCGAAATCTTCGTCTCGTCCGAAATGCAGCGTGCCGGATTGATCCTCGCACCGCGCATATTTTCAACCGGCGAGATCATTTATGGCGCGAAAGCGGCGGGGGTCTATGCCGAGATCAACGGCTATGACGACGCGCTCGCCCACGTCCGTCGCCTGAAAGCGCAGGGCGCGCACAGCGTCAAAAACTACAACCAGCCGCGCCGCGATCAGCGCCAGATGGTCGTCAAGGCCGCGCAGGCGGAGAGCATGCTGGTCGTGCCCGAAGGCGGCTCGCTCTATACGATGGACGTGTCGCTGATCCAGGATGGCAATTCGACCGTCGAGCACAACATCCCGCTCCACACCTTCTACAAGGATCTGGTGCAGCTGTGGGGGCAGACCAAGACCGATTACACCCCCACCCTCGTTGTCACCTATGGCGGCCCGGCGGGCGACCCCTATTGGCGCGCGCACACCAATGTGTGGGAGCATCCGATCCTGACCAGGCATATCCCGCCGACGCAGCTTGCCGCGAACAACAAGCGCCGCACGATCGCGCCCGAGGGTGATTATGTCGACGATGATTCGGCGCGCGAAGCGGGCAAGATCGCGGCGGCGGGCCGGATGGTCTCGATCGGCGCGCATGGCCAGCAATCGGGCCTCGGCGCGCATTGGGAAATATGGTCGTTCGTGCGCGGGGGGTGGAGCAACATCGATGCGCTGCGCGCCGCGACGATCATGCCCGCCACCTCGCTGGGCTATGGCAAGGATGTCGGGTCGCTCGAGGCCGGCAAGCTCGCCGATCTGCTCATCCTCGACGCCGATCCGACGCAGGATATCCGCAATACCGAACGCATCCACCGTGTCATGCTCGGCGGGCGGCTCTACGATCCGCTGACGATGAACGAGGTGGCGACGGGCAACCGCAAGCGCGCTGCCTATTGGTGGGAAGCCGAAAAGCCCTGAGCCCTCTTTCCGTCATCCCGGCGCAGGCCGGGATGACGAAATAGAGCGCGCTTTGTGACTAGAGGGTTGCAAGCGCGGCGGACCGCCGCTAGGGGCGTCACCTCTCAGCGAGGAGAGTTGGCTGAGTGGTCGAAAGCGTCGCACTCGAAATGCGAAGTGCCGGCAACGGTACCGAGGGTTCGAATCCCTCACTCTCCTCCATTTTTCCCCTGATCTGACCACCAGTGGGCAACCGCCCCGGCGTGACCGCCGGGACGGCTGGCAAACGCTAGATACTGATGCCGGGCAGCGACGGCGCCGTCAGCGATGCGACGATCGCGCCGACGATCAGGAACAGCACGATCGCGACAATGATCACGACCACCGTGTACCCCATTGCCTTGTCCTGCGGCACCTTCATCAGGATCGGCAGTCCCAGGTACAGCAGATAGAGGCTGTAAAGGCCGAGCAGGCCCAGAATGGCGAGCGCCGGGATAAGGCCGAATACCCCCGCGAGCCAGCCCGCCGTCGCCGAATAGGCCGCGACCTTCAGCGCCTGAATCTGGTTCTTCTGGCCACCGAAATTCGGCGCCAGTCCGTCGATCACCAGCGCTAGAACAAAGGTCGTTGCCAGCGCCAGCCCATAGGAGAATATCGCCGAAACCAGCGCGGTCCCGATCGGCGGGTGAAAATTGATGCCAAACGCGCCGTAACCAAAGACCTGCCCGCCAATCAGCTGCGCGATGGGCCCAATCGCGGCCAGCACCAGCACATAAGGCAAGTAAATTGACTGTGTCGTGGCGGGCTCAGCGTCGATAGCGACCCACGTCTCTTTCGGTTTGAGGATGATGTTCTTGGCCCGCTCGATGATGCCCGACGCGGGGCCTTGCGGGGGCGTCGGGTTGTTAGTCGGAATATCGCTCATGCTATGCCTTTCCCTGTTGCAATCAACACGGCCCGCAATCCAGCCCGGAACAACCGGCGGCCGAGCGAGCAACGTAGCCCGGCTCGCGCCGTCGTCTGTAACGCCTATCACAGCCGGGATTCGACCCAACCGCGGGCAGCCGAGTGTAACAGGGTTGAAACAGCAGGGAATAGCCATAGATTAGAGGGATGATTTCCGAATCCTCTTCCGAGCGTCCTGTGTCCGTCACCGCCCCGCTGATCGGCGCCGCCAGCTTTGCGCCGGGCGACATCGTGCGCCACCGCATGTTCGATTTTCGCGGGGTCGTGTTCGACATCGATCCGGTGTTTGCCAACAGCGACGAATGGTATGAGGCGATCCCGGAGGAAATTCGTCCGGCGAAAGAGCAGCCCTATTATCACCTGCTCGCCGAAAACGGCGATTCATCCTATATTGCTTATGTCAGCCAGCAGAATCTGGTCTCCGACGCCGAAGGCGGGCCGATCGACCATCCGCAGATCGAGGCGATGTTCGAGGGGCTGGACGACGGCCGCTACCGCGTTCGCGCGATCCACCGCCACTAAGCAAGAGCGGTCAGGCCTTCAGCTTCCAGCCCGACGCCAGCAGGCGATAGGTCAGCAGCCCCAGGACGATATTGACCCCGACCAGCACCAGGACCGCGGTGAACACCGGATTGGCGATGGTCGAATCGACCGTGTCGATGAAGCCGTAACGAAAGCCCATGATCGCATAATAGACGGGATTGCCGTGCGCGACGGTCTGGAACCACGGTGCGAGCCGGTCGACCGAATAAAATGTCCCCGAAAGCAGCGCGAGCGGAGTGACGACAAAGTTGGTCACCGCCGCGGCATGATCGAACTTTTCCGCCCAGACCGAAGTGATGAGACCAAGGAAACCGAGCATCGAGGCGCCGAGCACGCCGAACACCACCACTGCCCACAGATGATCGGGCATCACGCTGACCCCCGGCCACAGCGACATTGCCAGCCACAGTGCCAGCCCGACCAGCAGCGCGCGGGTAATCGCGGCGCCGACCAGCGCGATGATCAGTTCGCCGACGGCGAGCGGCGGCATCAGATAATCGACGATCGTCCCCTGGATCTTGCCGACGAGCAGCGAAAAGCTGGCATTGGCAAAGCTGTTCTGCAGCATTGCCATCATGATCAGCCCCGGCGCGATGAAATCGGCAAAGGGAACGCCGATGACTTTACGCCCCGCGCCGCCCAGCGCGACGGTGAAAATGACGAGGAACAAGAGCGTGGTGATCGCCGGCGCCCAGATTGTTTGCAGCTGCACCTTGAAAAACCGCCGCACCTCCTTGACATATAGCGCCTGCATGCCGGGCACGTTGAGTGTCCGGATGTGCGGCACTCCCGGTTCCGCAAAGGGCGGGGTTGCCGCGAATTTGCTCGAGTCGGGTCGCGAAATTTGGGGCTGGTCGTTCATGGCGTTCTCGCCTATCGCCTCCCCGATCTTACCGCAAGCTGGGCAGTGGCGCCGGTCCGAAAGGATCGCATCGATGACCGCGAAATGGCCCGCGGCGTGGAATGATAAGGAATTGAATATGTCTTGGACCGATGAGCGCATCGAAAGCCTGCGCACAATGTGGGAAAAAGGGCTGACCGCCAGCCAGATCGCCGAAGAACTCGGCGGCGTCAGCCGCAATGCGGTGATCGGCAAGGCGCATCGTCTGGGCCTGAAATCGCGTCCCTCGCCGGTCAAGGCGACTGACAAGGTCAAGCCTGCGAAGGCGGCTGCACCCGCGCCCAAGCCCGCCGCCCCAGCGGCGGCTCCGCGCGCGCCGGCGCCGGTCGCGCCGCGACCGGTCAACACCGCGCCGCCGAGGCCCGAAGCCCGCCCGACGGTTGACACCCCGACCGCCGACGGTTCGGTCGGCGAACAAATTCCGAAGGCCGATCAGCCGCGCATCGTCTCGATCGGCCCGGGCGGTTTTATCCGTCAGGGTCCGGGCGACCAGCAGGCGCCGATCCCGCCCGCGCCGCCGCGCCGCCTGGTGCCCGCCAAGCCGAGCCCGGAGATCGCCGACAAGACGACCTTACTCGACCTCAACGACCGGATCTGTCGCTGGCCGATGGGGCATCCGGGCGAGCCCGACTTCCATTTCTGCGGTCAGGCCGTGAACCCCGGCTTCCCCTATTGCGTCGAACATTGCGGCCGCGCCTATCAGGCACAGCTGCCGCGCGGCACGCGCCGTCCGCCGCCGCCACCGCCGTTCGGAGGCCCCCGAGTTCGTTAGGGCGCGTTCGGTGAGGCCGTTCGCGCAGGAGTTTGAATTCGCGCGCGCGCTCGGCCTGCAAATGGTCGAGCGCGGCGACGGGCGCTGCACGATGGCGATCGACGTCAATCCCCGGCAGCATTTCAGTCCACAGGGCGCCGCGCACGGCGGCGTCGCTTATTCACTCGCCGACACGGCGATGGGCGGGGCGCTGACCAGCCTGCTCGATGCCGATCACTGGTGCGCGACGCTCGAAATCAAGTTCAACTATCATGTCCGCGTCGGCGAAGGCCGGCTGACCTGCGAGGCGGCGGTGCTGCACCGCGGCAAACGCGTCGCCAACATCGACGCCAAGCTCTATCAGGATGGCCGCCTCGTCAGTAGCGCCAACGGCAATTTCGCCATTTTCGCAGCGCCAATCGCCCAATAAAGGCAAAGGCGCCGGGTCTTTCGACCCGGCGCCTCTTTTCCACTCTTCAAAAGATCAGAAGCGGAAGCCGAGCGTCCCGCGCACGCTGTGCGTGCGGAAATGCGGATCGCTGCGGTTGAAATTCGTCCCGCCTCCGTTGAGCAGGAACGGGTTGGTCGGCGGCGCGGTACCCGGACCGACGTTGACGACAAAGTCATTGTCCTTGATGTCGGTGTAGAGATATTCGAGGCCGACCGAAATATTCTTGGTCACCAAAATCTCGGCGCCGCCGCCAGCGGTATATCCCCAACCATTGGTCTTGCCGTTGTTGGTAAAGCTGTTGGCCGTGTTCGACGTCGAAAATTTGTTGTCGAGCCGTGCATAAGCGGTGCCGCCCGTCAGATAGAACAGCGCGCCGCCGCCCGGCGTGTAGCCTGCGCGGGCGCGGATGCTCGCGTTATAATCTGCCTCGCGGCTGATCGTATAGCGCGCAGGGGTGGTCGAAAACGCGGTGACGCTGTCGCGGGCAACGCTGCGGCCACCTTCGAGCACGACGCCATAGACGAAATTGCCGATGCGCTTGTCATAGCCGATGCGTCCGAAAAATTCCGGGCCGTCCTTGTCGTTGCGGCACCCGACGTTGGCGGTACTCGTCGCCGCGCCATTGCAGAAACCGGTCGAGAAGGCGTTGGCGCCGCCCAAGGTAGTCACCTGATCACCATAGGTGCCGTCGCGGTTGGTGTCGAACAAGATGGTTTCGCCGCGGTCGTTGCCTTGCAGCGTACCGCCGCCACCGATGCTGATGTACGGACCGTCAAAGTCCTGCGAGGTATCGCGGTCTTGCGCGAACGCCGGAACGGCAACGGTGCTGGCCGCCAGAATAGCGAGGAGAGAGAGAGTTTTCATTTTTTGCTCCGCTTTTTGAATGACTTTTTCGTCTCCGGCCAAACCCCCGGCCTTTGCCAAGGTTCCCAGACGACATGGAAATAGTATAGACCGAGTGACGATCGTCGCGGCCGAGGGCGCCAAAACCGCGCTTGCCAGCGGGCTTTCCTGCCCCCTATAGCCATGGCATGAGTCACGATTTGTTCGACGCCGCGACCCCGACAACCGAGAGCTACAACGCCTCGCAGATTGAGGTGCTGGAGGGGCTGGAGCCCGTTCGCCGCCGCCCCGGCATGTATATTGGCGGCACCGATGAGCGGGCCCTGCACCACCTCGCCGCCGAAGTCATCGACAACAGCATGGACGAGGCCGTGGCGGGCCACGCCAACCGCATCGAAGTGACGCTTGATGTCGGCAACCGGCTGACCGTCACCGACAATGGCCGCGGTATCCCGATCGATCCGCATCCCAAGTTCCCCGGCAAATCGGCGCTCGAGGTCATCATGACCACGCTCCATTCGGGCGGCAAGTTCGAGGGCAAGGCATATGCCACATCGGGCGGCCTGCACGGCGTCGGGATCAGCGTCGTCAATGCCTTGTCGAGCGAAACCGAGATCGAGGTCGCGCGCAGCAAGTTACTCTACCGCCAGCGCTTCGCCCGCGGCGCCCCCGTCGGCGGGCTCGAAGAGCTTGGCCCCACACCCAACCGCCGCGGCACCAGCGTTTCCTTTATTCCTGACCCCGAAATCTTCGGCGATCATCAGCGTTTCAAACCGCAGCGCCTCTACCGCATGGCGCGCTCGAAAGCCTATTTGTTCGCGGGCGTCGAAATCCGCTGGAAATGCGCGCCCGAACTGATCGGCGACGACACACCCGCGGAGGCGACATTCCAGTTTCCCGGCGGCCTTGCCGACCATCTGAAGGAACAGATCGGTACGCGCGAATGTGCGACCGCCGAACCGTTCATCGGCCGCCAGGATTTTCCGGGCGATCAGGGCCGCGCCGAATGGGCGATCGCCTGGCCCTTGTGGTCCGACGGCAGCTATTCTTGGTACTGCAACACCATCCCGACCCCCGCCGGTGGCACCCACGAAGCGGGGCTGCGCTCGGCACTGACCAAGGGTTTACGCGGTTTTGGCGAGCTGATCGGGCAAAAGAAAGCGGCGCAAATCACCGCCGAGGACGTCTTCAACGGCGGCGAGATGATGCTGTCGGTGTTCATCCGCGATCCGCAATTCCAGAGCCAGACCAAGGATCGTCTGTCGAGCCCTGAAGCCACGCGCTTCGTCGAAAACGCCGTGCGCGACCATTTCGACCATTTCCTGTCGGACAATATGGATCGCGGCCGCGCGCTGCTCGGGCTGATCCTCGACCGCATGGACGAGCGGCTGAAACGCAAGGCGGAACGCGAGGTCAAGCGCAAGACCGCGACCAGCGGCCGCAAGCTGCGCCTGCCCGGAAAGCTCACAGACTGTGCCAACGACGGCCCCGAAGGCACGGAATTGTTTATCGTGGAGGGCGACAGTGCCGGCGGCAGCGCCAAACAGGCGCGTAACCGCAAGACGCAGGCGATCCTGCCAATCCGCGGCAAGATCCTGAACGTCGCAAGCGCCAGCAACGACAAGATCCGCGCCAATCAGGAAATTGCCGACCTGGCGCTCGCGCTGGGCTGCGGGATGCGCAAGGATTGCGATGCTGACCGGCTGCGCTACGAAAAAATCGTGATTATGACCGATGCCGATGTCGACGGCGCGCATATCGCGACCTTGCTGATGACCTTTTTCTTCCAGGAAATGCCCGACATCGTCCGAAAAGGGCATGTCTATCTCGCACAGCCGCCGCTTTACCGGCTGACCGCCGGCAATGTGACGACCTACGCCCGCGATGACGCGCACCGCGCCGAGATCGAAGCGAAGCAATTCAAGGGCAAGAAGGTCGATGTCGGCCGCTTCAAGGGGCTGGGCGAGATGAACCCGAATCAGCTCAAGGAAACGACGATGGATCCGGCGACGCGCTCGATGCTGCGCGTTACCCTGCCGCAGGAATATGAGGAGCGGCATCTGGTCAAGGATCTGGTCGACCGGCTGATGGGCAAACACCCCGAACACCGCTTCCAGTTCATTCAGGCGAACGCCGCGACGCTCGATGAGGCGGCGATCGACGCTTAGTGCCCGCCAAAGAGGTGGAGATGATCTGCAAGTCTGCCTTCGCTGCGCTTCTGATGGTCCTGTCACCACCGATGGCGGCAATCGCCGCGCAATCGCCGGACACAGCGGCCGCAACGACGACAACGGCGTTCGATCGACGCGCGGAGCAGCTGGTCGACATGCTCAACGGCGAGGTCGCCTTTGCCGACTATTTCGATCCGACCTTTCAGGCGGCTTTACCTAAGGCACAGTTCAAGGCAATGACCGCCAGTCTGATCGCGCAATATGGCAAGCCGATTGCGGTCGAAAACGCGACCTCGAACGATGGGCGCTCGGGATCGCTGTCGCTGCGGTTTGAAAAGGGTGTGGGCGCGGTGATACTAGACGTTGGCGCGGGCGACGACGCGCGGGTGATCGGCCTGCGGCTCACCGGCTTCGAGATGGCGAACGACAGTTTCGCCAAGGTCGCCGCCGAAATTGCATCGTTGCCCGGCGCAACCGGATTTCTGGTGGCTGAGCTGGACGGCGCCACGATCCGCCCGCTCGCAGCGGCAAACGCAGACCGCCAGTTCGCGGTCGGCTCGACCTTCAAACTCTATATCCTCGATGAACTGGCGGCGCAGGTGGCGGCCAAGAAGCGCCGCTGGTCCGACGTCGCGTCGCTGTCACACCTCAGCTTTTCATCGATAGGCACCGCGAACTGGCCAAGGGATACGCCGGTGACGCTCCAGAGCCTCGCCAACTGGATGATTTCGGTCAGCGACAACAGCGCGACCGACACGCTGATCCACCTGCTGGGTCGCGACGCGATCGAGGCGCGGATGCGTGCCGCAGGGCATAGCGCACCGTCGCGCAACATTCCGTTCCTGACCACGGTCGAGGCCTTCGCGCTCAAGGGCAACAACTTCGAAAGCGAGCGGACCGCCTTTGTCACGGGCGACGACACGGCGCAGCGCAAGCTGATTGACGCCAATCAAACCCGGTTTACCCTCGCCAATGTTGACGGCGTGAGCTTTGCTGGCGGCCCGCGCTTTATCGACAGTCTCGAATGGTTCGCCAGCCCCAACGACGTCGCAAGGTTGATGGTCGACCTGCGCAACCGCAATTCGCCGACCGCGATGGCGGCGATGGCGATCAATCCGGGCGTAAATCCCGGCGCGACCAGGGATTGGACGTGGCTCGGCTACAAGGGTGGGTCCGAACTCGGAGTGATTTCGATGAGCCTGCTCGGTCAGCGCAAGTCCGACGGCAAGTGGTTCGTCGTCACCGCGAGCTGGAACAACCCCGCGGCACCGGTGGCCACCGACACGCTCATCGGGCTGGTCACGCGTCTGCTGGCGCTGGCGGCGAAATAGTCGCCTGCCGGGCGATGTGTTTACGACGTCAACGCGGCGACCAGCGCCTTGACCTTCGCCTGCCGCCATTGCGGGGTCGGTGCGACCAGCCAGTAACCGCGCTTCACCGCGACGAACTCGCCGATCTGCCGCACCCGCCCCGACGCAATATCGGCCTCGGCCAGCATCGCGGGGACATTCGCATGGCCCAGCCCATTGGCCGCGGCGTCAATCGCCAGCCCGGCATCGCCCAGCCGTAGCGCCGGTTCGCCGTCGGCGACCGGGCAGCCCGGCCAGGCGATCCGCGTGTCGCTGGCGCTGCCTGGACCGGCGACGGTCACCATCAGCGCCTCGGCGAGCGAAACGCCTTCATGCTCGCCGACACCATCGGACCAGAAAATCGCGAGATCGAGATTGGCCTCGGTAAAGTCGATCCCGCCGTCGGCCGACACCAGCGTAAATCGTACATCGGGCGCCTGCTGGCTGTAACGCGCCAGCCGCGGCGCCAGCCATTTGGCGGTGAGGTCGCGCGGCGCGGCGATCGTTAGCGATTGCGACGATTGCCCCGCCTGCATCGCGCGCACCGATTCTTCGAACTGCAAGAACCCCTGCCGCAGCGCATCGAGCCCTGCTTCGGCTTCGCCGGTGAGTTCCAGCCCTTTCGGCGTCCGGCGAAACAGCACCACGCCGAGCATATCCTCGAGCGCGCGAATCTGCTGCCCAACCGCGGCGGGCGTCACCGCCAGCTCGTCGGCGGCGCGCGTAAAGCTGAGGTGCCGGGCCGCGGCGTCGAACACGCGCAGGGCGTTCAACGGCAGGTGCGTGCGCTTCATGCCGCGGTCGCAGGCGCCACGAGCGGGAAATGCGGGATGGCGATCAGCATTTGCGATCCCTCGCCCAGTTCCATCGTGTAGCTACCGACCATCGATCCTTCGGGGGTCGGGAGCGGACAGCCCGAAACATAGTCATAGGCGCCGCCCGGCGCGATTAGCGGCTGTTCGCCGACGACGCCCTCGCCCTCGACTTCGCTGATCTGGCCGCGCCCGTCGCTGATCCGCCAGTGGCGGCTGATCAGCTGGACCGAGACATCCCCATGATTCTCGACCCGGACATGATAGGCCCAGAACCAGCGCCCGAGCGCCGGATGCGACTGTTCGGGCAGATAGCTGACCGAGACGCGCACGGTGACGGGACCAGTGGTTGCCGCAAAGGGGAAGAAGGAGTCGATCATCGTGCCCACAGCGTCGCTCAAAGCCCGACCCTGGTCAATGCCTGGTCCAGATCGGCGATCAGGTCGCGCGGATCCTCCAGTCCGATATTGATCCGCAGCATGCCCTCGACCACCCCCATATCGGCGCGCGCTTCGGCGCTGACGCTGTAGTGGGTGGTCGATGCCGGGTGGCAGCACAGGCTGCGCGAATCGCCGATATTGTTCGAAATATCGACGAGTTCGAGCGCGTTGAGCAGCGCCATCGCCTGTTTGCGGTCTTCGAGAATGAACGAGAAGATCGGCCCGCACGCCTCCATCTGGCTCATCGCCAGATTATGTTGCGGATGGCTCGCGAGTCCCGGGTGAAGCATCTTCGGCACCCGCTTTTCGACGAATTTTCCGACCGCCAGTGCGTTTTCCGACTGACGCCGCGCGCGCAGATCAAGCGTTTCGAGCCCTTTCAGCACCACCCACGCGTTGAACGGCGACAGGTTTGGCCCGGTGTTGCGCTGGAACGGCAGCAGCACGTCGTTGATGAACTTCTCGGTGCCACAAACAGCGCCGGCGAGCACGCGCCCCTGCCCCTCCATCAGTTTCGTCGCCGAATAGGCAACGACGTCGGCACCGAAATCGAGCGGCCGTTGCAGCACTGCAGTCGCAAACGCATTGTCGACAACCGATGTAATACCATGCGCCCGGGCCACACCGCAGACATGCTTCATATCGACGATGTCCATCGTCGGATTGGCGGGGGTTTCAAAGAAGAACACCTTGGTGTTTGGCTGGATCGCGCGTTCCCACGCGTCATTGTCGCGCCCGTCGATCACCGTCGTTTCAATCCCGAAGCGCGGACACAGCTGGTCGACCAGCCAGCGGCACGATCCAAACGCCGCCTTGGCCGCGACAATATGATCGCCCGCCGACAGCTGGCACAGCAGTGCCGTGGTCATTGCCGCCATGCCCGTCGCTTGCGTCCGGCACGCCTCGGCGCCCTCCATCAGCGCGATACGCTCTTCGAGCATCGCCACCGTCGGGTTCTGGAGCCGCGAATAGGTCATGCCCTGCGCTTCGCCCGCAAAGCGCGCCGCGACCGTCTCGGCATCGTCATAGGTATAGCCCGACGTCAGGAACAACGCCTCTGACGTCTCGCCATGCTCGCTGCGCCAGGTGCCACCGCGCACCGCCTGTGTCGCGGGGTGCCAGTGGCGGGTGGTGTTGCGATCGAAGCCCGTGGTTTTTTTCATTCCATCTATCCGTTCAAAGCCGAAACAACCGCGTCGCCCAGTGCTGCCGTTCCCATAGTGCCGCCCAGGTCGGCGCCGCGGCACCCGTCGCTCAGCACCTTTGCGACCGCCGCCTCGATCCGCGCCGCGCTTGCTTCGTCACCGCCGGAATGGCGCAGCAGCATCGCGAGCGACAGGATCATCGCCAGCGGATTGGCGACACCCTGTCCCGCAATATCGGGGGCGCTACCGTGGATGGGCTCGTAGAGCCCTTGCGTGCCTTCGCTCAGCGACGCCGAAGCGAGCAGACCAATCGACCCGACGCACATCGACGCCTGATCGGATAATATGTCGCCGAACAGATTGCCGGTGACGACGACGTCGAACTGGCCGGGGTTGCGGACCAGCTGCATCGCGGCATTGTCGACATACATATGACTGAGCGCGACGTCGGGATAGTCGCCCGCAACCTCGATCACCACGTCGCGCCACAGCTGCGACGTTTCCAGCACATTCGCCTTGTCGACCGAACACAGCCGCCCGCGCCGCCCCTGCGCCGCACGGAACGCGACATGCGCGATGCGGCGCACCTCGTTCTCGCTATACGCCATGATGTCATAGCCTTCGCGCTGCCCATCGGCGGTCGTGCGCGTTCCCTTTTCGCCGAAATAGACGTCGCCGTTGAGTTCGCGCACGATCAGCAGATCGATTGCCGACGCGACTTCGGGGCGCAGCGCCGAGCTGTCTTCCAGCCCGGCGAACATTTTGGCGGGGCGGAGATTGGCAAACAGGCCAAGTTCGGCGCGCAGGCCGAGGATCGCCTGTTCGGGGCGCAAATGGCGCTCGACATTGTCGAAGCGCGGATCGCCGACGGCGCCGAACAGGATGGCATCCGCGGCTTTCGCCTTCGCCAGTGTCTCGGGCGGCAGCGGATGGCCGGTCGCTGCATAGGCCGCGCCGCCAACCAGCGCACGATCAAGCGTCACGGGCAGCGCGAGCGCGGCCAGCACCTTTTCGGCCTCAACCATGATCTCCGGACCGATACCGTCGCCAGCCAGCAGCAGGATTTTCAACTTGTCGCCCTTTCGTGTCTCGCCCGCCGCTTAGACAGCGGCGGCGCGTCACGCAACCGCCCTGCCCAGCCGATCGATCAATCGCGCCCGCACCGCCAGCAGATCGCGCGCGCGACCGTCAAGCAGGTCGCGGTCGATGAAATGCCCCGTGATCGCCAGTCCGTCGATGACATCGCTCAGCGACGGAGCCGCATCGGCGCCGCGCAGGAACGGCGGCAGGCACAGCAATCGCTCTTCATAGCCCGCTGCGGCGGCAAAACTCACCGCGCCACCCGACTTCGGGCTGACGAACGCCAGATCGCTCGCCGCTCCCGTGACCACACATTCGTCAAGATCGAGCCCGAACCCCAGCTCGGCGAGCAACAACAGTTCGTAGCGCGCCAACGCCGCCGCCCATTGCCTCGCCGACGATGCAACGCCAATCGCATCGAGCAGCCCCGACAGCGCCGAATAGAGCGCCGGATAGGGCTGGCTTTCGGGCAGGATCGTCGCGGTGACGCTGGTCACCCAGTCGATCGCCGCCGCTGCCAGCGGTTCGGCGAGCAGCGGCGCACGGCTTGCCAGCAGCTCGGCGGTCGCGCTAGCCAATTGCTCCTCGGTGCGCGCCCGCAGTTCGAGCGCGACCAGATTGCCGGCGATCAATATCGGGCGCAGCCGCGTTGATCGCCCGCCGCGCACATAGCCCGCGACCAGCCCGGCCTCCTCGGTCAGCGCGCGCAATATCGCCCCATGCTCGCCATGCGCACGCACCGCACAGACGATCGCCGGGGCGGTCAGGCTGGCCAAAGCACCAGCTGCGTCTGTGTCACCAGCGCGACATCGGCGCCGCCCTCGGTCGCGATCCGCGTCTGCCAGACCGATACGCGCTTGCCGATCTTGACCGGCGTCGCCTCGCCAATCAGCACCGATCCGACCGGCCCGGCGCCGAGGAAGTTGGTCTTGCTCTCGATCGTCGTCGTCCCGCTGGCACCCTCGGGCAGTGTCAGAAACGCCCCGACCGCGCCCAGACAATCGGCAAAGGCCATGATCGCGCCGCCATGGACGATCCCGCCCGCGGTACAGATATCCGGGCGCACGGGCAGCTTACCCGCGACGCGATCCTTGCCGCCTTCGTGGATTGTCACCCCAAGCGTGGCGGCCAAGGGCATCATTGCGGCGAAATCCATAATATTCCTCTCAAACCCGATACGCCCTCCCCGGAAGGGGAGGTGCTAAAAATTACCGCCCGGCATGATAGAAATCATGCACCGCTTGCGCCACCGCCGCGCTCACCCCCGGCGCCTTCTGCAGATCCTCCAGGCTGGCACCGCGCACCGCGCGCGCGGTGCCAAAATGCATCAGCAACGCTTTCTTGCGCGACGGACCGATGCCCGGCACCTCGTCGAGCGGCGACGCCCCCATCGCCTTTGACCGCTTCGCGCGATGCGCGCCGATCGCAAAGCGGTGCGCCTCGTCGCGCAGCCGCTGGATATAGAACAGCGCCGCATTGTTCGGCGGCAGGGTGAACTCGCGCCCGTCGGGCCAGTAAAATGTCTCGCGCCCGGCGTTGCGATCCGGCCCCTTGGCGACCCCGACGAAGGGCAGATCGTCGATCCCCAGCTCGGCGAACACCCCCGCGACCGCCGACACCTGTCCCTTGCCGCCATCGATCAGCACCAGATCGGGCCATTCGCCTTTCGTCCGCTCGGGATCTTCTTCCAGCGCGCGGGCAAAGCGGCGCTGGAACACCTCGCGCATCATCGCGAAATCGTCGCCGGGCATCGTCTCGGCGCGCTTGATGTTGAACTTGCGGTACGCGCCCTTGATCCAGCCCTCCGGCCCCGCAACGACCATTGCGCCGAGCGCATTGGTGCCCTGGATATGGCTGTTGTCGTAAATCTCGATCCTTTGCGGCGGGTTCTCCAGATCGAACAGCTCGGCGAGCTCGCGGCCCAGCTTGGCCTGCGAACTGCTCTCAGCCAGCCGCCGGTCGAGCTCCTCACCCGCATTGCGTACCGCCTGTTCGAGCAGACGGCGGCGGTTGCCGCGCTGCGGCACGCTGATCTCGACCTTGCGCTCGGCGACTTCGCCCAGCGCCTCGGCGAGCAATGCCATCTCGGCGGGTTCGCGATCGACGAGGATCGTCCTGGGCGGCGGCACGCCTTCGTAAAATTGCATCAGGAAGCTCGCCATCACTTCCTCTTCGGGTATTCCTGAGACATGCGCGGGGAAAAAGCTGCGATGCCCCCAATTCTGGCCGCCGCGGATGAAGAAACCCGCGACGCACAACTGGCCACCTTTGGCAGCGAGCGCGAAAACATCGGCATCACCCAGCCCGTCGGCGTGCACCGACTGGCTGCCCTGGATGAAAGTCAGCGATTTCAGCCGGTCGCGCAGCACCGCCGCCTGCTCGAAATCCATCGCTTCCGCCGACTTGGTCATCGCATCGCCCAGCCGCTTCTGCACGGCGGTCGAGCGGCCCTCGAGAAAGTCCTGCGCGTCGCTGACCAGCCCGGCATATTCCTCGGTGCCGATCCGCCCAACGCACGGCGCGCTGCATCGCTTGATCTGGTACAGCAGGCACGGCCGCGAACGATTGGCGAAAAAACTGTCGGTGCAGCTGCGCAGCAAAAAGGTCTTTTGCAGCGCGTTAAGCGTCTTGGTCACCGACCCCGCGCTCGCAAACGGTCCATAATAGCGCCCCTTGGCGCGCCGCGCGCCGCGATGCTTTTGCACCCGCGGAAAATCATGATCCATCCGCAGCAGGATGAAGGGGAAGCTTTTGTCGTCGCGCAGCAGCACATTATACGGCGGGCGATAGCGTTTGATCAGCTGCGCCTCGAGCAACAGTGCCTCGGCCTCGCTCGTCGTCGTGACGATCTCCATCGCGCGCGTCTGCGACACCATACGCTGCAACCGCTGCGGCAACCGCGCGACCTGGGTGTAATTGGTCACCCGGTTCTTCAGCGCCCGCGCCTTGCCCACATAGAGCACGTCGCCGCGCGCGTCGAGCATCCGATAGACGCCGGGCCGCGTCGGCAATTTGCGTACGACACTGCGGATCGCTTCAGCCCCGCGCTCGAGGTCGGGCTTGTCATCGGCCTCACCGCTGCCGCGGATAACGTAGGTTGCCTTCTCTTCGTTGAATCGGTCGGGAGCGTTCGGGCGAGCCATGATTTTGCATGTAGGCGATGGCGATGCGAGCCGCCATAGTGTGCGAGGTAAAACAACATGGGAGGGGGTCGCATGGACGTCAGAGGAAAATTGGCGCTCGTCACCGGCGGCAGTGATGGCATCGGGCGCGAGATCGCGCTGCAATTGCAGGCGGCCGGCGCCGATGTGATCGTCACGGGCCGTTCGGCCGAGAAATTGCAGGCGATGGCGGCGCTGGGGTTTGGAACGATCGCTGGCGATTTGTCGACCGCGGCTGGCGTCGATGCGGTGGTCGGGGGCGTATCGGGAAAGCCGCTCGCGCTGCTCGTCAACAACGCCGGCGTGGGCAGCGAATATGACCTGGATGACGCTGCGACGCTCGATAGCGCGGCCTTGTGTATCCGCACCAACCTCGACGCCCCGATTGCGCTGTGCACGCGCCTGCTCCCGACGTTGCGCGCCCAGCCCGAGGCAGCGATCGTCAATGTGACGTCGGGCCTCGCCATCGCGCCGCGGGCCGGCGGATCGATCTATTGCGCGACCAAGGCGGGGCTGCGCAGCTACACGCAGGCGATCCGCCATCTGCTCAAGGACAGCAATGTCCGCGTGATCGAGGCACTGCCCCCCGTCGTCGAGACCAACATGACTGCGGGCCGCGTCGGCAAGAAGATGAGCGCGCACGACTGCGCCGCCGAAATCGTCCACGGCATCCGCACCGGCAAAAGCGAGGTAAATGCCGGGATGGTGAAGATGTTGCAGTTCGTCCACAGCATCTCTCCCGCGTTGGCGCGGCGAATCATGATCAAGTTTTGATTTTCGAAGGACGCTCACTTGAAAATCTTGCTGTTGATCGCGCTGTTTCTAGCGCCGGAGGGGACATCTCCGCCGTCGTTGGACGCATACTCCTGTGCGATGAAAGGTCGCCCAGGCGGCGAGAAATTTACGCTGCTCATCCTACCAGGTTCTGGCCAGAGCTGGATTTCCGATGGCGGCGGCCTCCAACGCCACACCGTCAAGAGATCAATGGAGACCATCACAATTGGCGAGGAGATTGCCCCCGCGTCCGACGGCGGTGGGTTTGAAATCGCTTATGAGCTGGATAGGAAGACGCTTGTCATCCGACTTCTCGTGCTCGTCGGCGGCAAGATTGACGCATCGCTTCAGGGAACCTGCGAGCAGTTCAAACATGTTGCGCCCCCACCCGGGGTCCGAAAGGGACCACCTCCGGCGCCTTACCTGCCAGCTCCGCGCAATTGACATAGCAAAACGCCCGCGGAGATCCGCGGGCGCTCTGTATGCTCAACGATGGTAAAGCGCGTCAGCCCTTGGCGACGCCCGCAATCGCCTGATCGACCAGCGCCTTGTCGGCCATGGCATCATGCTTTTCGGCAATCAGCGCGGCAGCAGCAGCCGTTGCCGCCTTCGCTGTCGCAGTGCGAACTTCGGTCAGCGCGGTCGCTTCGGCCGCTGCGATGCGGTCTTCGGCCATTTGCTTGCGGCGACCGATCAGCGCGGTGGCATCTGCCTTTGCCTTGGCGACGAGCGTTTCGGCTTCGCTTTCGGCGCGAGCGCGCATGTCGTCGGCTTCCTTCGCCGCAGCGGCGAGCTTCGCCTCATATTCGGCCTTCAGCGATTCGGCGTCGAGCCGCAGTTGCTCGGCTTCGTTCAGCTGCTTGGAAATCTCGGCGATCCGCTTGTCGAGCATTGCTGCAATCGCTCCCGGCACGCCTTTCCACACGAGGATGCCGAGGAACACGAGCATCGCAATCGACACCCAGACCGTCGCGTCCATGCCGAACGCGGTCGGCGTTGCGTGCGCTTCACCAGCGGCTTCCGCCAAGAAAAAACCGAAATTAGCCATGGAGCACCGCCTTTACCGCCGCCTTGGCGTCAGCCGCCGCGACCTTCACGCCCGACAGCTTGGCGACCAGATCGCCCGCCGCTTCGGCCGCGACCGACTCGATTTCGGCCATCGCCGACTTGCGCGCTGCCGCAACGTCGGCCTCCGCGGCTGCCAGCTTGTCGCCCAGCTCGGCATCAACCTTGGCCAGACGCTTTTCGGCGTCCTTCGCGGCCTTGTCCTTGGCTTCGGCGACCGCCTTCTGCGCGGCGACGCGGCTGGCGTCGCTTTGCTGGCGATAGCTTTCCTCAAGACCGTCGGCGGCGGCATGCGCCGCCTTGGCCGCCGCCAGATCGTCCGCCACCTTGCGGTCGCGGGCGTCCACGGTCGCTTCGATCTTGGGCAACATGCCGCGACCGATCACCAGGTAGATCCCGGCAAAAACGATCAGCAGCCAGAACAGCTGCGAGGCAAGATACCAATTGTCAGCGGTGAGCTGGGCTATTTGGGGCATGAAAGGCGAACCTTAACTTACTGAAAAACCTGCACGAGGCCGATCCCGCCGGGACCCGCCTCGCATATCGTCGCCGAATCAGACGACGAAGAGCAGGATCATCGCAACGACGAACGCCAGCAGGCCGAGAAGTTCGGCAGCGGCGAAGCCGATGAACAGGCGACCCTGCTGGCCGTCGGCGGCTGCCGGGTTGCGCAGTGCGCTTTCGAGGAAGCTACCGAACACGTTGCCCACGCCGATGGCGGCCATGCCGGCACCGATGGCTGCCAGACCGGCACCGATCAGCTTTGCTGCTTCTGCGTCCATTATATATACTCCTTGGTGTAATCGTTTGAAAGTAAACGTAACTTAGTGAAGGTTGACCGCGTCGTTGATGTACAGCGAAGTCAACAGGGCGAAAACATAAGCCTGAATGCCGGCGACCAGCAGTTCGAGCGCGCTGATCCCGATCATCAGGATGAAGCTGAGCACCGACACGATCGAACCGAGCCAGAGCGTTTCGGCGTTGAAGCCGTTGATCACGAAGCCTGACAGGACCTTGAGCAGCACGTGACCCGCGGTCATCGCGACGAACAGACGCAGACCGAGGCTGAACGGGCGGACCATGAAAGACACGAATTCGATCGGCGCGATGATCGGGATCATCGGCAGCGGCGTGCCGTGTGGTACGAACAGCGAGAAGAAGTGCAGGCCATGGCGCCAGAAGCCGACGACCAGGACGATGGCAAAGCTGATCAGCGCGAGGACGCCGGTGATCGCGATGTGGCTGGTGACGGTGAAGGGGTGAAGCCCCAGCACGCCCAGCGGCAACATGCCGAGCAGGTTGCAGAAGAGGATGAACATGAACAGCGAGAAGACATAGGGCGTATATTTGCGCCCTTCGGTCCCGATATTCTGCATCATCATGCTCGAGATGAAGCCGGTGAAACCCTCGACCGCGGCCTGCCAACGGCCCGGGACGAGCTGGCGGCGCATGCCGCCCCACATGAACAGGCCGAGCGCAATCGCCGCGATCACCATCCACAGCGCGCTGTTGGTGAACATGATGTCATGCCCGCCCAGGTTGAACCCGCCGCCGAGCGGGGTCACCTCGAACTGGTGCATCGGGTCGATCTTGCCGGATTCCGCCGCCACTCTTCACTCCACGCGTCTGGCGAGGCGGCGGGTGCGCCGTCTCGCTGAAAATATCTTGCGCTACCCGCTATTTGGGCGGCGTCTTGGACAGGCGAATGATGTTCCGAAAGGCCACGATTATGCCCATGAACAACATCACCAACAGACCCCAGGGCGACGTTCCCGCGAAGCGGTCGATCAGCCAGCCGAACAAGGCACCGCCGATCAATCCACCCAGCAGTTCAGCCAGAACACGGTTGCCGAGCCGGTAATTGGCATCGGATTCCGGTCCGGCGTTCACTGCGGTCCGTTTCGCTTCTGCGGTTTCGGCCCGGTCCAATCGCTTTTCGAGCGAGACCAGGCGCGAATCCTCCGAAGCTGGTTCCGGATCGCTGCCGTTCCCCGTCATTTTCCGCCATCCTCCTGAAACAGAACCGGAAAGCCCCGATTCCGCCTGCGAAAAAAGGCCCGAAAAATCGGGGGACCCCTAAGGCGCGGTCCGTTTAGGAACGACGCCCGATTAAGTCAATGCCCGCCCCCTACACAATTGCGGCGGCGCACAAAAATGCCGCCGCGTTTAGGGGCGCGGCGGCATATGGCGCCCGCGGGCGCCCTTGAACGATTGTTCGATTACGGGCAGCTGGCGTTACGGACCGGCGGACTGTCGTCGCGGGTGAGCCAGCGGCCGTCGGGCGCCTGATACTTCTCGCCAGACTTGGTGTTCGCAATCAGGTTGCACCCGCTGGTGAAAGCGAACTGCTCGACGGTGCTGCCGGTCGCCTGCGCGCGTTCGGTATAGGCGGCTTTGCGCTTGATATTGAGATCCTGCACCAGCGCCCGGATCGCCGGGGTCGGGGTGCTGGCAAAGCCCAGATAGCCATCGGGCTGTTCGCCGATCTGGCCAGCGGCGCGCGCCGCGGCATAGGCGGGATCGCGCTGCGCCATCGCCGACGGCACCGCAAGCGCAACGGCGGCGGTCGCCGCGATCGCAGCAAGCGCCAGTCCGGTCGGTTTCCACATCTTCACACGCATCTGTTCATTCCCTATCATCAGAATATCTCGCTATTCTGTTCGATGAGCTTTTTGGCGTCGCCATCCAGCCTGTACACCACTTCCTGACGAATGTTGATGTTCAGGTTGATTTCGATCGGCTTGTCAGGCGTTTCGATCTGCACGCAGCCAGTCAGGGCCGTTGCGCCAATCAGAACCGCCAGACCGCGTGCCTTTATGGCCAGCCTCCTTGCTCCTGTCTTCGGTGTGTTCATCGCATGGGCTCGCTTTCTGGAGGCTGAACGGGGGCGGACCTGGCCTTTTCGGCTGCTTCGGCTTCTTCCTGGGCGCGCATCAGCGCGGGCAGATTCTGTTCGATCAATAGCGACGGGTCGTAAAATCCCTTCGCCGAGGTCAGGAGCTGGCGGAACGGCGCCTTGATCTTGACGTTAAAGACCAGCGGGATCTTGGCGATCTGGTTGGTCAGGAAATTGCGCGTCGCGCCCTCGCCCTGTCCTACGCCGCCAAAGCGAATGTCGGTCACCATTTCGCCGTCCAGATCCCCGTTCAAAATGATCGTCAAATCATCATATTTCAGGCTGCGGAGCGCGCCAAAGGCAAAATTGGCGATGACCCCCAGATTGCGGTTCGACAGTTCGCCGACATAGGCGAGCGTCCCGCCGCCCTCGCGCGAATCGATACGCCCGCCAACGATGCGCCCGCCAAGGCCGCTGAACTCGACCGGCAACGTCCCGTCGAACTTGCCCGTCGCGTTGATATTCTCGAACCCGAAGCTTTGCAGGAATACCGCAGCGTCGATCCCGACGATGTCGAACGACAGCCGCCGCGTCTGCTCGGCGCCGAAATCGAGGGTGGTCGGATGCAGCAGCAATTGCCCCCCTGCAAAGGGCCAGCTGCCGCCCTCGATCCGCACGCGGCTGTCGCCCAGCAGCTGATATTCGATTTCGCCGTCGAGCACCGGGATGCCGGGGTTGATCTCCTTGATCCTGGCGATCTGACCGGGCGCCGAGCGCAAGCCGATCAGATCGTCAAAGGTCAATGTGGTCGTCAGTCCGGACACGGGGCCGAACGCAGCGGCAAGACTGGCATCGGCGGTGGCAAAGGTGCCACGGCTCGTCACCCCCGCCGCGGTCCATTCGATGCGCCCGTCGCCGACCACCGACCCCTGCACATTGGCGACGACGCCGAGCGCGAGGCTGGTCAGCTGGTCGGGCTGGAACCGGTCGTCAAAGCGCAGCTCGCGAACCAACAGGTCGGCCGCCCCGCTGCCGTCGGCGAACCGGTGACGGATGACCGTGTCGAGAATCTTGGTGCCAGTCTTTTGCTCATTGAACTCCGCCTTGGCGTCGATCACCCCATCAGCGAAGCGCAGGCTGGCATTGTTGCTGACCAGCGGCGCAAAGCGCGCTTCGGGCGCTGCATCGGTCAGCAGCAGCCCGCCATCGAGCGTCAGCGCGCCCTCGGCCCAGCGCCATTCACCAGCGATCTCTCTCATATTCAGCGGCACCGCGCCGATCTTGCCGCTGGCGCCGCGCAGTTCGCCGACCATGCCCTGTGCTGTCGTGCGTCCCGCCACGCTCTGGGCGCTGAAGCGCGTGATGCTCTCCCCCTCCCCCAGCCGGAAGTCGGCCAACGCGAGCGACCAGCGCATCGCGGTCAGGTCGAAATTCGCCGGTCCGCTGGTCACCGCGAACGGCGAACTGCCGCTGGTGCCGCGCAGGTTAATGCCGGGGATGCGAATTTGCCCGCGCAGCCCGCCCGGCCCCGCGCTGAGCAAGGGGGCTCCCGCGCGACTACACAGGTCGATTGCGCTTTTGCCAATCTGGAAACCCGACACCGTGATGCGATCCGCGCTAACGCGGCTGCATCCGCCGTTGAGCGCGAGCGCGCCGGTGGGCGCGAGAAAGCCGTTCAGCGGGACGCTCAACCGCTCGACGCGCCCGCCAGCGAGCGGGCCGGACAGATCGGCGCGCGTCGCGAAGCGCAGCAGGCCGGTGCGGTCGCCCGAAAAACGCACCGGCGCCAGCGCGAGCCGTGCGCCGCCCGCCTGATAGGGATCGAGGTTGGCAAGTCCCGTGATCGACCCGTCGCCGCGGCGATCGAGGCTGACCCAGCCCGTCGGCAGGTCGCCGCCGCCAAAATTCCAGCGACCCGATGCCAGGATCGCTGGCTGCGACGCTCCGTAAACATAGCTGATGCGGCTGTCCGCGCTGCCGGTGAAGCGCGCGCCGCTCGCGCTCTTCAGTTGCGGCGCGATCAGGTCGATGCGCGCCAAATCCCCCTCCCCGCCAAGCGCAAAGTCGGCGCCGCCGCCGACATCGGCCAGCATCCGGCTAAACGCCGCGCTGGCTTTAGTCACCAGCGGCCCGAGCGGCGTTTCGGCAAGACCGCCGATACTGGCCGTGAGCGCGCGCCGCATCTCCGCGCTACCGCTGGCGCGCGCAAAGCGGACTTGGCCGTCAAATTTCGGGGCTGATCGACCCACGACGCCCTTTGCATCGATGCTCACCATCTCGGCAGCGAAGTCGGCACCGCGTACCCGCGCCATATCGGAGTCTACGTCTAGCGTTGTCGCGGCCGCAGTGCCCTCAAACTTGGCGAGCAGGCCCAAGCGATCTGCCTGTACCGGTCCGGCCAACAGCCCAGCGATGCTGGCGTCAGCTTCGCCCTTCCAGCTTTGCAAGTCTTCGGACAGCGACAGGTCGAGCGCGATTTGCGGCGACGCAGCGGTTACGCCGCCGTCGGCGCACGAGAGGCTGCTCCCGCGCAAGGGGCCGACAAGCTGGGGACGGACGTCGCGAACGAGAAGCGTGCCGTAAAAACTGATATCGCTGCCTTCGCATCCCGCGACCGCGACGCTGGGCGCCACAAGCGCAAGCTTGCCGGTGAAATCGCGGCGCAAATTGCCGCCGCCATTCAGCGCCGCGCCGACATTGCCCCACGGCGTTTCGACCCGCGCCCGCGCATCGCGCAACACAACGGCCAGGTCAGGCAAGGCAAAGGGATCGGTGCTGGTCGGATCGCGAAACTTGTCGAGCGCCCCGAACGAAAGCCGGTCGTCGATAAAGTGGCCATAGAGCCGGACGCCGTCGGCGCGAATTTCGGTGACATATGGCCCCGACCAGCCATAGCCGAGCAATATTTCGACCTTCTTTGCGGTCAGATCGGGATTTTTGGGATCGCCGATCACGACATTCGACAGCCGCTCGCTGCGAAAACCGATCGCATCGATCTGATATTGCGCCGGGACGCCGCGGCTGCCGAGTTGGTCGGTGATGAAGCGGTCTGCAATCGGCTCGCGCGCGATCCATATCCCCGCAATCACGACGATGACCGCGCCTGCCGTCATCCAGCGCTTTTTGAACAGCACCGTCCGGTGATGCCATTTGCGCCGCGGTGCATTCTCAGCTTCAGTCATAACGGGGTCGCGAGATGCTGGAATTGGCGCGGGATCGCTGGGCGGCAGATGACGTCATGGCGTTCAATTCGTCCCTCGACCCGCCGGTTTCCATCAGAGCAACGCCGGAAATCCCGTTTCGCTGCAACAAATTGGTCCGGATCGCCATCATCTGTGTCCTATGCCCGTTGAGTGCGCCTCACAAGGCGGTTATTCGGACAGCGATGGCCGATGCCGATACGCCCGCTCCTCCCCCCGACCATGCGGGCCACCGCGTCCGGCTGCGCGGACGCTTGTTGGGCGGCGACGTCGAGGGCATGGCCGATTACGAGCTGGTTGAATATCTGCTCGCCCTCGCCATTCCACGCCGCGACACCAAGCCGCTGGCCAAGGCGCTGCTGCGCGAGTTCGGGTCGCTGGCGCAGCTGATCAGCGCCGATCCCGAATCGCTGCGCCGCGTCGAGGGGCTCGGCGATACCGCCATCGCAGCACTGAAGATCGTTCAGGCCGCCAGCCTGCGGCTGCTGAAAGGCGAATTTCGTGACAAGCCCTTGCTCTCCAGCTGGGACGCGCTGCTCGACTGGCTGCGCGCCGACATGGGGCCGATCGATGTCGAGCGCGTCCGCGTCCTGTATCTCAATTCGCGCAACATGCTGATTCGCGACGAACTGGTGAGCGAGGGATCGATCGACCAGTCTGCGATCTATGTCCGCGAGGTGATCAAACGCGCGCTCGAACTTGGCGCTTCTGCAATCATTCTGATCCACAATCATCCCAGCGGCAGCCCCGAACCGAGCCGTCAGGACATCGCCATCACCCGCGAAATCGCCGATGCGGCGATCAGGCTGGGGATCGCGCTGCACGACCACATCGTGATCGGCGGGTCCGAGTATCGCAGCTTCCGCGCGATGGGGCTTTTATAGGGCCCAAACGGATGCAGCCGCCGAATCGCTCCGACGGCTGCACCACCCCGCGCGAGGCTGTTAAGCGCCGCGCGAAAGGAACCCGGTCAGTTCGGTCTTGTTGACCGCACCGGACTTGTCGCCATCCGCCGCGGCAAAGGCCTGACCGATCCAGGTCTTCACGTCGGCCGATTCAGGATCGACGCTCGGTTCGGTCGCCGCGCGCAACTTCTTCATCCACGAAGCAAATTCAGCGTTGTTCAGATCGCCATTGGCATCCGCGTCATAGGTCGGAAATTCCTTGTCGACGATCTGGGCGATCTGGGTCGGCGTTGCCGCTGCTGCTGCGGGAGCCGCTTCGGTCGCTGCCGGGGGAGCCGAGGCATCAGGGGCAGGTGCCGATGCATCCGGGGCGGGCGCCGGGGCCGGTTCAGCAGGCATCGTCGCATCGGGCGTCGTTGCCGGTTCGGCGGCGGTCGTGGGGGCAGCCGGATCGGCGGCGGGGGCGGTTG
>JAEMRT010000049.1 GCA_016463225.1 Sphingopyxis sp.
AGGCCGTTCTTGCCGTTCATGTTCATCGAACAGCTGCCGCAAATGCCCTCGCGGCACGAGCGGCGGAAGGTCAGCGAGCTGTCCTGCTCGCTCTTCATCTTGATCAGCGCGTCGAGCACCATCGGGCCGCATTTTTCGGTGTCGATCTCGAAGGTGTCGAAGCGCGGATTCTGACCGCTGTCGGGGTCGTAGCGATAGACTTTGAACGTCTTGACCGCGGCCGCGCCCTCGGCCTTGTGGACCTTGCCCGTCTTTTGCGGGCGGCTGTTCTTGGGCAGGCGGAATTCGGCCATGTCGCGGGGCTCCCCTATACAATTGCGGGCTGCCTAGACCCGATTGGCAGGGACGACAAGAGGTTGAAAGCGTGAAAGCCGCTGGCAGGCGCGCGGGCAAGGCGCTAGGGTGGGAGCGATGAGCGAAAGCGCCGCCCAACCCGCCGTCACCAGCCGCAGCGTCGCACGCGGGCTTGGCACCACGGTGCTCGCAAGGCTGGGCGCAGTCGTCGAAATCGTCGCGCAGCCGCTTTATGTGCTGATGTTCGGGCTCGCGGGCTACGGGCTTTACGCGGTGCTGTGGGCGACGATCAACCTGCTCGAAAATATCTTCGACATGGGGATGACCAGCGCGATGCAGCGCACGGTGCCGCAATCGGCAAGCGATGCCGATGCTGCGGCGGCGCTGCGCACCGCGATGATCTTTGGCGTCGGGCCGTGTATCGTCGTGGCGGCATTGATTGCCGCCTTCGCCGCTGACCTTGGCCCGTTGCTCAATGTCGCTGCGAAGGACCGCGAGCTCGTTACCCCTGCGATCCGGATTTTCGTCTGGGCGCTGCCGCTATGGGCCTTTGTCGAGATCGCGACCTCGGCGCTGCGCGCACGCATGGTGTTCGGCGCCGAGATTCGGCTGCGGATCGTCTGGGAACAGGTGTTGCGCCTCGTGTTCGCGGGGCTGTTCTTTGCCGGCGGTCTCGGGCTCAAAGGGCTATTCATCGCGCATCTCTGTTCGCTGGCGATCACCGCGATCCTGTGCGTCCGGCTGCTCGCCAAACATTATAGTTTCGCCGACTTGGGGCGCGGCCCGTGGGTGACCGTGACCACGCGCAACACCTTCTGGGCCGGGCTGTCGATCCTGCCCTCGAATATTATCGCGCGGCTGTTCGGCGACGCCCCGGCGCTGATCCTCAACCTGTTGCTGCCCGGCGCCGCGGGCGCCGCCGCGGCGGGGCTGTTCACCATCGCGCGCAAGTTGTCGAGCGTGGTCCAGCTCGTCCGCATCGCGTTCGTCTATGTGATGGCGCCGCTTGCCGCCAGCGCCGAGCGCGAGGACCGGGCGCAGGTCGCCGATATCTATGCCTATGCGACGCGGCTGATCTCGGCCATCGCGCTGCCGCTCGCCGCCGTGCTCGCCGCGGGCAGCGCATCGCTGCTCAGCCTGTTCGGCGAGCAGGCGCAGGCCGCGCAGGCGGCGTTGATCATCCTGCTGTTCGCGCGCGCCGCCGAGGCGGTGCTCGGCATTTCGTCGCCGGTGTTGCAGGTGGTCTCGGCTTTTCGCCACCAACTGACCGCGAGCATCTTTGGCGTCGGCATCGCCGTTGGCGCCGGCTGGCTGATCGTCGGGCATATGGATGCGCTAACCGGCGTGACGCTCGCGACGTCGATCGGTCTGGTGGTGATGGCGGGAATTCCGACAGTCCAGCTCGCGATGAATGAAAAACTGCATCCGTTCGACCATCAGTTCCCGGTCGTTGCCGTCCGCGGGATGGCGCTGACCTTTGTCGCGGGCGGCGCCGCAATGCTCGCCGGCCGGCTGCCCGATCCGATCGCGCTGCCGCTGATCGTGATCATCGCGCTGGCGTCGATCTGGGCAGCGATCCGCTTCGCGCTGCCCTATGCCGACCGCGCCTCGCTCGGGAAAGCAGGGCGGATGCTGCGGCTTATCGGGAGCGAGCCGTCATGACCGCCCCCGCCTCCCGCGTCGCCATTTATGATCTCGACCGCACGGTCCTGCGTAAGCCGACCTTCACCTTGTTCTTGCTGTGGGCCGCAGCGCGCGAGGCACCGTGGCGCCTGCTGCTGCTGCCTGCACTGGCCGCACTGATGATCGGCTATGCGCTGCGTCTCTATGGCCGCGACCGGTTCAAGCCCGCCGCGATCCGCCTGATGCTCGGGCGACATCTGACTCCCGCGCGCGCCGCGCGACTTGCCGCGCGCTTTGCCGCCTGGCGCGTGCCGCGCGATGTGCCGCCGGGAGCCCAAGCCTGCATCGCGCGCGACCGGGCCGAGGGTTACCGGCTGTTGATGGCCACCGCGGCGCCCGAATTTTACGCGGGCGCGATTGCCGACGCGCTCGACTTCGACGCCATCGTCGCCTCACGCCACCAGCGCGATACCAACGGCAACTGGCTGCCGATGCTCGATGGACCCAATTGCTATGGCGCCGAAAAGGCGCGGCGGGTCGCCGAATGGCTGAGCGCCCATGCGTCCGGCGCCGATCATATCCGCGCCTACTCGGATCACATCAGCGACGCCCCGACCTTTGCCCTTGCCGATGAATCCTGGCTTGTCGGCCGCAGCGACAAAATTGTCCGGCTGGCGGCGCAGCGTGGCTGGCAGGTGGCGGATTTCGAAGAGGCTGCGGCAGGCGCCGTCGCCGAGGGCCGATAATGCGTATTCTCTTCCTGTTTATCGGCGAACCGCACCAGATATTCCATGCGCTGCCCATTGCCGCTGAGATGGCGGCTACCGGTTCCGACGTTGAGGTCGCGGTGGCGAGCGCCGCACATTTGTCGGTCGTCGAGCAAGTGGCGTCGGCCTATCCGGGCTTTGCCCCGCGGATCACGCTGCTCGGCCAGCGCGGCATCAGCCGCTGGCTGCGCGAGCGCGCGGTCATTCGCCATCCGCGCCTGCCGATCCTGTTCGGCGCGCTGCGCTTCCTGCGCCAGTTCGATGCGATCGTCGTGCCCGAGCGGACGACGACCGCGATCCGCCACTTCCTGCCGCGCCGGACGCGGCTGATCTTTACCCCGCACGGTGCGGGCGACCGTGCGATCATGCTCGACCCGCGCGACCGGCATTTCGATTTTGTCCTGGTCGCGGGGGAAAAGAGCGAGCAGCGGCTCCTCGACGCCGGGACGATTCGACCGGGCCACTACGCGCTGAACGGCTATGTGAAGCTCGACCTGATGGCGCGTCTCGACAAGACACGCGCGCCCTTGTTCGACAACGGTCGTCCGACTGTTCTTTACGCACCGCATTTCCATCGCGGGCTGTCGTCGTGGGGCCGCTTCGGGCGCGACATCATCGACTGGTTCGCCGCGCAAGATCGCTACAATCTGGTGGTTGCGCCGCATATCCGCCTGTTCGCCGAAGCAAGCGATGCCGACCGGGCGGCGGTGAAGGCATTAGCCGTCCCGGGCAAGATTTTGATCGACCTCGGCTCCGATCGTTTGTTCGACATGAGCTATACTAGCGGTGCCGACATCTATCTCGGCGATGTCAGCAGCCAGGTGTATGAGTTTCTGTCGACGCCGCGCCCATGCCTGTTCCTCAACGCGCATGAAGTCGATTGGGCCGACAATCCCGATTATCTGTTCTGGACCCTTGGCGACGTAGTGGACGATCTCGCAAACCTACCCGCAACGCTCCATCAAGCGGCCGCGCATCATCCGCGCTATATCGACGCGCAGCGCGAACGACTGGCCGAATCGATCGGCGGCGATCCCGCGGGCGCGGCGCAGCGCGGGGCCGAAGCAATCGCGCGCTTCCTTGCAAAGGACGCGGCAGAGGATAAGAGCGGCGGATGAGCAAACCAACGACCCTGCCTGCCTTGTCGCTGATCGGTGACAATTCGACCCTGCTGTGGGGGATGACCAATGCCGAACGGCTGCGCCGGCTGGCGCGGGCGGAAGGGCTTCCCGACACGCCGCCGCCGTCGGGCGCGCAGCTGGCCGTCAACCTCGACTATGTGTTCGATCCGGTGTGGCTGCGCCATATCCTGACACGCCCCGGCACGGTGGTGATGGACGGCGACGCGCTCGTGATGGCGCATCTGACCGGCGGCATGCGTCCTGATGACGTCGCCGCGCATCGCGACGCGCTGACGATCATCGATTACCGCGACAATCCGCAAATCTATAACCGCCAGCTGCGCAAACTCGAATGCCCCTTCATCCAGCGGCTGATCCCCGAGACCCGGCGCGCGATCGAACGCAAAAGCTATTTCGGCGCTTACAAGGGCGTCACCGATCTGCTGACCAAATATCTGTGGCCCGAACTGGCGCTGTGGCTGACCCGGATCGCCGCCAGCATCGGCATGACCCCCAATATGGTCACCGCAATCGGCGCGGCGCTCTGCGTCTATGCGACCTATCTGTTCGCTTACGGGCACTACTGGACCGGGATGCTCGCCGCCTTCATCTTCATGGTGTTCGATACCGTCGATGGGAAGCTGGCGCGCTGCACGATCACCTCGTCGAAATGGGGTAATGTCGCCGATCATGGCGTCGACCTGGTTCACCCGCCCTTCTGGTGGTATTTCTGGGGCGTCGGGCTGGGCAGCTGGGGTCTCGCGCTATCCGGTCAGACCTTCCTGCTGGTGATGATCGCGGTGGTTGCAGGCTATGTGCTCCAGCGCGTGATCGAGGGGATGTTCATCAAGGATTTCGGCATGGACGTCCATGTCTGGCGCCGGTTCGACAGCCAGTTCCGCCTGATCACCGCGCGGCGCAATCCGAACATCGCGATCCTGTTTTTCGCCACCCTCGCCGGGCGTCCCGACATCGGGCTGATCGCGGTCGCCTGGTGGACGATCATCTCGCTGGCCGTCCATACGGTGCAACTGGTTCAGGCCTATGCAGAGCGGCGCGCCGGCCGCCCGATTGTCAGCTGGATGGAAGCCGCATGAACGAAACCATCGCCAAATTCGGCCACCCCGCGACGCTGATCGCCGAATATGATCATTGGGTCGTGCTGCTCCGCCCGGCGCAGCCCACGCTTGGCGCGCTGGTGCTCGCGGCAAAATCGGACGTGACCGCATTTGGCGACCTGCCCGCCGAAGCGCATGCCGAACTCAAGATCGCGACCGCGGCGATCGAGGCGGCGCTGACCGCCGCAGTCGGCTATGCGAAGATCAACTATCTGATGCTGATGATGGTCGACCCGCACGTCCATTTCCACGTCCTGCCACGCTATGACGGCGAACGGACGGGTGCGGGGCTGACGGTCGCCGATGCGGGCTGGCCGGGGCAACCCGATCTGGCGCAGGCGGTGAAGCTGGACGCGGCGCAGGTCGCGGCGCTGACCGGCTGGCTCAAGCCCTATTTCGCGTAAAGCCCCACCGCCGCCCATTTGGCGGTGAGCGCATCGGCGGCTTCGACATCCTGCGGGAAATCGACCTCCTGCCAATCAAGCCCCTCGATCGACACGGTGCCGACGCGGTTGCCCTTGGCGATGACGTCGATCGCGCGCAGATACCAGCGCTCGACCCCTTCGGGGGTGCGCATCATCTGATCGACCTGGTTGCGAAAGATCGACGGACCGTCGCCGACAAACGCGAGCATGCCGATCGATTCGGCGTTGGTGTCGGGGGGCAGCAGGCGCTTGCCGATATGGTGCAGCCGACCCTCGGCGTCGCGGTTCACCTTCATATCGTCGTCGTCATAGTCGGCTTTGACGTCCACGGTGACGGTGATCGGCTCACTGGCGCCCGCGATCAGCTTCGCGACGATCTCGTCCGAAATGATGGTGTCGCCGTTCAGGATGATGAAATCGCGGTCCATTTCCTCGCGCGCGATCCAGCAAGTGCCGAGGTTGTCGGCGACCTGGAAGAAGGGGTTGAACAAGGTGCGGATACGCACCCCGGTGTCGCGATAGAGCTGCAGCGCATGATCCTCGACGCGTTCGGTGCGAAAGCCGGTGACGACGACGATGTCCCTGATGCCGTTCGCGGCAAGCGCGGCGACCTGCCAGCCGATCAGCGTGCGACCGTTCAGGTCGATCAGGCATTTGGGGATGTCGCGGGTCAGCGGCAACAGGCGCGAGCCCTGCCCGGCCGAAAGGATGATGGCTTTTTCGATGCTCATAGCGGCTGCCCTATAGCGCCTTGCCGCCGCGCCGCAAATATCCGCTCGATCAGCTCAATGTCGGATGGCTTGTCGGCGTCGATGCACGCCTCGGCCTCGGACATTGGCACGACCCGCGCCTTCAGCCCGAAGCGCAGCCCGGCGCGCGCGACGCCCTGCTGGATCGTGAAGAGGCGGAGCAGGGCGCCGATCAGTAGCCATGGACCGAACGCCGCGATGATCTTCAGCCCCTTTTTGCGGTCGCGTTCGATGCGGCCCCAGAAATCGAGCAAAGGCAGCACCCGCCGCCCGCGCAGGTAGAACATGTTAGCCCCCGACCACCAGCCGCCGCGGAATTTCAGCCAGGTGCGTTTGGATTCGGGGTAGCGCGCGAGCAGCACGGCGCGCTCGACCATCGCCACCGCGACATCGCTGTCCTCGGCGCCGCTCAGGAATTCGGCGATCATCGTCGGGGTGAGCAGCACATGATCGGCGGTGGTCACGAGCAGCGGATCGTCTCCGGCGGGCAGCGCCGCGGCGAGCGAACTGCTGATTCCCTGCCCCGAATCGACGAAATGCAGGTCGGCGAAGCCTGCCAATTCTGGCTCGGCCGCCAGTTCGGCACTGTTCTGCGCCAGAATTGTGATCGGCCCGACCTGCGGCGCCGCGCGCAGCGCACGCACGACATGAACCAGCATCGCGTGGCCAGCGATCGGCAGCAGCGCCTTGGTCGATACGCCGCTGCCGGTCAGCAACGGGTCGGGGCCGGGGCGGCTGCCAGCCAACACGATAGCCGGAATCATTTTGAGGGTGCCGCGGGTGGCACCCGGCGCGCGGTCACGCCGCGCAGGAAATCGGTGACCTCGGGCAGGATCGGTCCTTTGTAGGCAAGGGGTTTTGTCAGCGCCATCACCAGGTCGTTGTGACTCAGCCCGTCATATTCGCGCAGCGTTGCCGAACCGCCGACCTTGTCCATCGCAACGGCCAGTCGCTGGCTGTTGCGCACCCGTACCACGGTGTCGGCAGTGCCGTGGCCAAGCCACAGCGGCGGCGCAGCGGCGCGCACGAAGGTGATCGGCTGCGTCTGCTCAACCGGGCGAATGTCGCCCATCGCGACATCGGCGCGGCCGCCTTTTTCGAACGGGTAAAAATCGGCCGGCCCGGCGAGCGAGACGACGCCGCGGATCACCGACACATCGCTGCCCGCCGCCTTCAGCCATTGCGGGTCGAGCGCCAGCATCAGCGAATTATACGCCCCCGCCGAATGGCCCGCCAGCGCCATACGACCCGGATCGCCGCCGTAGTTTTCGATATTCTTCTCGGTCCACGCGACTGCCGCAGCGCTATCTTGCAGGAAGTCAGGCCAATGTCCCTTAGGCACCAGGCGATAGTCGGGGATCACCACGATGAAGCCCTGTTTCGCAAAGGCGCGCCCCGCGAAACCATAATCGTCGCGTTGACCGCTGTACCAGCCGCCGCCGTAGAGCCAGACGAGCACCGGGAGCTTATCGGTTTTCTTCGTCCCCGTCGGCACCCAGATGTTGAGCTTGTTGCGCGCCCCCGGACCATAGGGTTGCCCCGTAACCTGCAAGGTGGCGCCTTCGCCGTCGCCGAGCAGCCGGTCGCCGAGGTTCAGCGACTTCGCCCCGCCCGCCGCGATGATCCGCGCCGCGCCGCCGAACAACAGCACGAGCAGGACGGCCACCACCAGAAACTTGATCAATCGCCGTCCTTTGGAAGCCTGTGCGGTCATTATTGCGCCCTACAGGGCGGTGGCGCGGGGAACAAGCAGCGCGGTGAGTCCACACCCTGTTTCGTCACCCCGGACTTGATCCGGGGTCCATGAATGCTCAGGCAGGGTATGCGGGAAAGGGCCGATGAATTCCGGATCAAGTCCGGGATGACGAGCGGCAGAGAGGAACACCGCCACCTTTTTCCTCCTCGTGCGTAGGACAGGGCGATGACCAGCCCCTTCTCCCGCCCCGCCCTGATCTGCAACACCCAGAGTGGCAGTCATGACGAGGCTGTCCGCGAACAGATCGCCGAGCTCTGCCGTATCCACAGCGCGCCGCTCGTGGCGACCTTTGCCTTGCCCGACGGCGACATTCCCGACGCCGCGGCGCTGAAGCAACAGGGCATCGATCTTCTGCTCGTGTGGACCGGCGACGGCACCATCAACGCCGCGGCCACGCAGGCGGCAGGCTGGGACGGCGCCATCCTGCCGCTACCCGGCGGCACATTGAACCTGCTGTCCAAGGCGCTGCACGGCGACCGGCCGGTGCCGGAGATTTTGGCCGATGTCCTGCAAGGCAAGGTGCGGCGCAGCCCGATCCCGACGGTCGTGTCCGATGCCGACACCGCTTTCATCACCGTCGTCGCCGGTCCCGCCACGCGCTGGGCCGAGGTGCGCGAGACGATGCGGCAGGACGGGATCATTGAGGCCAGCCGCGCAGCGCCCGAGGCGCTCGACGAAATGATGAACGCGCCTGGCGTTCGCGTCGGCGCCGACGGCAAAGCCTATCCGGCGGTAATCCTGACCCCCACCCCCACGGGCATCCGCGCCGACGGTATATTGACCGAGGGCACCGGTGACGTACTGCGCCACGGCCTTGCGTGGCTGGGCGGCGATTTTCGCGACGGGCCGAGCGAGCCGATCGCGACCGGCGAAACGGTCGTGCTGGAAAGCGACAAGCCGATCAGTCTGGAGTTTGACGGCGAACTGGAAGAGGTGGCTTCACCCGCGACATTTTCGCTCGGCTCCAGCGCGGTCGACTTCATCGCAACGGCATGACGCGGCTTTTCCATATCAGCGACCTGCATTTCGGGCTGGAGGATCGCGCTGCGCTCGACTGGTTCCGCGAATGCGTGCGGCGCGAACAGCCGGACGCGGTGCTGATCACCGGCGACCTCACGATGCGCGCGCGGACCCATGAATTTGCCGCAGCGTGCGACTGGATCGAGGCGCTCGATGTGCCGGTTACGGTCGAGGTCGGCAATCACGACCTGCCTTATTTCAACCCGTTCGCGCGCTTTTTCTGGCCGTATCGTCGCATCCGGCGGATCGAACGGCTGGTTGAGCGCGAGCTAAACCTCGCCGGGGTCGCGGTCGTGCCGCTCAAGACCACCGCGCGCGCGCAATGGCGGCTCGACTGGTCCAAAGGCTGGGTCACGCGCGATGCGCTGGACAAGACGCTGGCCGCGGTCGACGCGCTGCCCGGCGGCACCATCGCGCTCGTCACCGCGCATCATCCGCTGGTCGAAGCCGGCACGAAAGGCCGCGCACTGACCCGTGGCGGCGCGCGAGCGCTTGAAGCGCTGGCGGCGCGCGGCGTTGCCGCGGTGCTGACCGGCCATGTCCATGACGCGTTCGACCTGATCGCGCCGACCGCCGCAGGTTCGATCCGCATGATCGGCGCGGGGACGCTGTCGCAGCGCATCCGCTCGACCCCGCCCAGCTTCAACGAACTGCGGATCAAGGATGGCGAAGTGGCGGTTCGGGTGCGCAATATCGACGCCGTGCCGACGCCCGATATGCAGATCGACGACGTGCCGCCCGACGCGCTGCCCCCGCGCGAACCCGGCGAGCCGGTGGCGCCCATCCACGCCGTACCCCCGGTCGATCCACCGGTGCATTGACGCCGCCCATTGACGCCCTTGGCCATCCCGTTAGGTTGCAAGAAAAAACGGGATGAGGACCAACGATGCTGACCAAGGGCGACGATTTCCCGCTGCACCAGAGCGCCGAGCCGATCGCGTTCGCCGGCACCGACCGCAATTTTTACGATCGCTATTTCTTCAACGGCTATGCACCCGACGGATCGGTGTTTTTTGCCGCCGCGATGGGATTTTATCCGCAGCTCGGTATCGTTGATGCGGCGTTCTGCGTCCTGATCGATGGCGTGCAGCATAATCTGCGCGCCAGCCGCCGCTCGGCGGGCGAGCGGCTCGACCTCGCGGTCGGTCCGATCGCGATCCGCATCGATGAACCGCTGGAGCGACTGACGCTGACCGTGGCCGCCAACGACGGCCCGCTCACCGGTGAGCTGCATTTCACCGCGCGCCATTTCCCGATCGAAGAACCGCGCTTCACCCGCCGCAACGGCACCCGCCTGTTCATGGACTATACCCGCATGACCCAGAACGGCCATTGGTCGGGCTGGCTGGCGGTCGATGGCAAGCGTGTCGAAGTTGGGGCCGACTGGGCCGGGACACGCGATCGCAGCTGGGGTATCCGCCCGGTCGGCGCCGCCGAACCGCAACCGCCACCGCAGGGCAATTTCCACCAGTTCTTCTGGCTGTGGACACCGTGCAATTTTGCCGATCGCTCGCTGTTCTTTCACAGCAACGACGATGGCGAGGGGAGCGCGTGGAATCGCCGCGCGGTGCTGGTAAGCGGCAACGGCGGTGAGCGGCATTACGCCGATCCGAGCTTTAGCGCCGAATGGCAACCGGGAACGCGGCGCCTGACCGGGTTGACCGCCGACTTTGATGGCAGCACGCGCCTGACCCTCACGCCCAACGGGCCGTTGTTCGCGATGAGCGGGCTCGGTTACACCCATCCTGTCTGGGGCCACGGGTTCGACCACGGCGACCTCAAGGTCGCATACGACAGCTTGTCCGAACCCGAACGGGCGTGGGGCAATCCCCTGGCTATGCATGTGCAAGCGCTGGTCCGCGCCGAACTCACCGACGGCGACCGCACCGATGTCGGGATCGGGGTGCTCGAACAGTTGTTCGTCGGCCCGCACGCGCCGACCGGCCTCACCGGGCTGATGGACCCCGCCGCATGAGCTTTCCGACGTCGCCCGAGGTGATGACCGCCGAGTGGCTCGGATCGGTGCTTGGGCATCCGGGGAAACTGCAAAGGTTTACCTCCGCGAAGGTCGGCACCGGGCAGATGTGCGACAGCTACCGCCTGACGCTCGATTGGACCAATGGGACCAATGCCCCCGCAACCGTCATCGCCAAATGCCCCAGCCATGACGAGGCGAGCCGCAACATCGCCAAGCTCACCGGTACCTATGTCAAAGAAGTCAGCTGGTACCGCGAGCTTGCCGCCGCGAGCGGGGTTCCGGCGCCGCGCTGCTACCATTTGGAGATCGCCGACGACGAGGTCGACTTCATCCTTATCCTCTCCGACCTCGCCCCCGCGCGGCAGGGCGACCAGCTTGCGGGACTTGGCGTTGCAGGGCTCGTACCCTGTATCGAGGCGGCCGCGAGCCTCCACGCGCATCTGTGGAACGATCCGCGCCTCGCGCAGCTGCCTTGGCTTGCGCGCGACAATGGCGACTTGGTCCGCGCGCTGTTCCCCCAGCTCTATCTGGGCTTTCGCGAGCGTTATGCGGCCCGCCTCGCGCCCGAAATCCTCGACGTCGGCGCGGGCATCGTCGCCAGACTCGACGCCTATCTGTCGCGCGAACCCGCGGCGCGGACGCTGGTCCATGGCGACCTTCGCATCGACAACATCCTGTTCGCCCCCGATGGCAACGCCTGCTGGCTCGTCGACTGGCAGACGCTGGGGCGCGGCAGCGGGGCGACCGATCTCGCTTATCTGGTCGGCACCAGCATCGCCGACCCGTTCGAGCGCGCCGCCGCCGACCGCCCCGCCTTCGACCACTGGATCGGCGCGCTTGGGGCGAACGCTGTCGATCCTGACCCCGCGGCGCTGTGGGACGATTATCGCGTCGGCGCGCTCAGCGGCTATTTCATGGCGGTCTTTGCATCGATGAATGTCGAGCGCACCGACCGCGGCGACGAAATGTTCGCGGTGATGGCCGAACGCCCGGCGCGGCAGGCGCTGGCGCTGGGGAGCCTCGAGCTGTTGTAGCTGCAAGGGGCGATGACCGGGTTCGACCACTTGCAGACTTTGCGAGATTCTCTAAGATCAAACGATGAAATGGTTTTCCCGTCGTGCGGACCGAAACCGCAAAACGCCTTCTGATGAAGACGAGCTTTGGTATGTCATTGGCGCAGGAAACTTAGTTGGTGACCAGTGGGTAGCGCACGCAATGTCGAATGAGACTGAACGTGCGTCGAACATCGCTTGGCTCGATGGTTTCTTTTCCGGAATAAGCTTGATGGAAAGACGCTGCTTCTTCGGGGCCGACGGAAACTTGGATCGAGCGGTAGAATGGATGGATGATCGTCTGGCCGCCAATCCCGAGGAAAAAGTGTCACACGCAGCAGCTCAGTTAGCCGCTCAACTGTTAGATCCGACAAGATCCGATCCTTGGTGACAAGCAGCTTTCGTCGGCTTCCCACCCCAAAGTCGCCATCCGCCGATCAAAAAACGCTGTCCTACATTATTCCACTGTGCCAGCCTTCATCTCGGCTCTTTCAATTTGTAAGCAAAAGCGGTCGCCGCCCGGGTTCCGGAGACGGCAATGGCCGCTCCCCAACCCCGATGCCGACACGAAAAAGGGCGGCCCGTTGCCGGACCGCCCTTCCCCCTTTATTCGGGTTTCGATCAGAAGTGGAAGGTCACCGAGCCGCGATAGCTCTGGTTCGACACATCCTTGCGTCCGATCGTCGTATCGGCGCCGATCGACAGATCGACATTACCCGTGGTGACCGTGATGCCGCCGCCGACTTCGAACCAGTCCTTGTCGGTTCCGGCGAGGCCGAAGATCGCATTGGGTCCGGGGCCGCCGACAAAGGTCGCGCCGAACGATGCCGGGGCGTCTTCGAATTCATGGACAAAATCCGCGCTGAGATGCGGCTGGAAGCTGCTGCCCTTTTTGCCCGACAAGGCCAGACCGGCGCGTGCCTGCAGGCTGTTGAAGCTCGACCGGTCGAGGCGCAGCGCCGGACCACCGCCATTTTCCTTGATGTCAGAAAAGCCGATATGGCTTGCCCGCGCCGCAACCCGCGGCCCGAATTCGACCGAACCAAGGTCGAAATTCTTACCGAGACTGACTTCGCCGGTGAAGATCAGCGAGGTGTCGTCGCCGGTCAGCGTGAACGGTGTGCCGATCAGATCGGCGACCCGCGTGGTGCGCGAGTCAAACGCGCCAGCGCTGATCTGCGTCGCCAGTTCGAGCCCGCCGCCCAGCATCGCCTTGCCGTAGAGCGTGCCCTGATACAGGCTGCCGCTGGCCTTCTGCCCCGCGATCGGGGTGGTGCCATCGACATCGGTGTAGCTGAGCGCGAAGCCGATCACGCTGCCTTCGTCGAGCGCCTTTTCGATGCCGCCCGCCAGATAGAAACCGTCGAACTGGTCGCGGCCCCCGCCCGGCAGCGCGCTGGCCATCGGGCGGCTGTCGCCGTCAAGATAGCCACCGGCCAGAAAGGCGCTGGTGTCGTCGGGCAAGCGGCCCTGCTGCACCGTCACCGCGTCGCTGTCCGAGCGCACCGCCATCGTGTCGGCGCCGACCGCGGTCATGTTGAGATGCGCGAGCTGCACCGGACGACCGATCATCGACAGCGTACCGCCCATGTCGCCGTCGTCGAGCTGGAGCAGGCGATCACGCGTGAAGCGCGACATATTGTCGACCGCCACCGTCGCGAGCGACCCACGCAGCGTTTCGGTGCGCGGCGCCCAGCTTTCGAGCGTCGCGCGGATCGTCGCGGCGTTCTGCAGATCGAGCGGACCATAGACGCTGGCGAGTCCCGCGGTGCCGCGCGACTGGTCGAGCAGCTGGGCATAGGCGCCCTGCACCGCGGTGGCAGCGACGACGTCGCGGTAGAGACCCGCCTGGATCTCCACCGAGACGCTGCTGGGACCATAGGTCAGGCGCGGGGTCAGGATCGCCGACAGCGCATTGGCCGAGCTGAAGGTACCGCTCACGCCGCCCGCTGCGGTCAGGAAGGTGTAACGATCGCCCGCCGATACCTGATGGCCTGAAACCGGCGAGAAGCTGACCGCGCCGCCCAGCGTCGCCGAACCGGTCGAGGTGCCGTTCGCCACGACCGCCAGCACGTCTGACGTGCCGTTGGGGCCGAAGTTGATGAACAGGTTGTTGCCCGACGACAGCACCAGATTGCCACCGACGGTCAGCGTGCCGATCGTCGTCGGGGTGCCCGGCGCGATCTGGCCGAGCACGCTGGTCAGGAATGGTGCGTTGATCCGCCCAGACCCCATCAGGCCGCCGCCGAACAGGCTGTAATCACCGACCGAGCTGAGCGTGCCGTTGACCGTGACCATGCCCGCAAGCTGGTTGACATTGATCAGCGACGACAGCGACGCGCCTGCATCGATCTGAAGCGCCGCGCCAGCGGTGCCGATCGTCAGCCGGTCGACCGTGACATTGGCCCCCGACAGTGTGGTGAGGCCGGTCGCGCTGAGCGTCACGTCGAAATAGCGCGGTGCTGTCCCTGCGGTGCGCACCGCATCGACATTGTTCGGGATGAAGTTGGTCGCCCCCGGCAGGCCGTTGGCAAGCGTCGCGGCGGGCAGCGGGGTTGCCGCTGCCTGCGCCTCGGGCTGCGCGCCGGGGATCAGCCCGTCGCGCGTCGCGGTTGCCCCGGCCGCAACCTCGGCGATGGACGCCGAACCGGCGTTGTCACCCGAGGTGCCGATCGGTCGATTTTCGACTACCTCGACCCCGGTTCGGGTGTCGAGGCAATCGCTGACTCCGCCGCTCTGGAAGCAAATTTGCCCGAAATCGCCGGTGGTACCGGTCTTTTGCTCCCCGGTCAGCGTCGGGATGCCGTTTACCAGCTGGCCACCCGCCTGGATCATGTACGACGGATCGATCGTCGAAACCCAGTGGTTGGGATCAGTCCACGATCCGTTGCCGGCCTTGGCCGACACATAATGATAGGGATTGTTCGCCGCGATCCAGTCCCAATAGAGATAGAGCGGCTGGTAAAAGGACACCGTGCCATAGCTGTTCGCCGGCTGGCCGCCAAAGAAACGCGTGTAACCGCCCGACAGCACCCCGATAACGACCTGCCGCGCAAACGCGTTCTGCAGGATCAGGGGGCCGCCCGAATCGCCCTGCGACGTGATGCCTTCAAGCGAGGCGCCGTTCGGATTGGTGCGCGCATTGTCGCGAAACGCATTGAAGTCGAACGGACTGGCGCCGGTCATGCCGCGCCGCGGGTCGTCGAAATCCATGAAATAGAGGTTCTGGGTGAGACCGCTCGGCGCGCCGCCGAACAGGAAACCTTCGAACGTCTGCAGATCGGTCAGCGCGCCAAGGATATTCTCTGCGGCGCGGCGGCGGAAGTCACTGCCCGCAGCGCCGGTCTGACCCGTGCCGTTATTGCCGTAACCGACAATGCCAACATCATATCCCGTACCCGACGCTCCGATCGTGCCGGTGTTGGTCAGCGGTGAGAACAGCAGCGCCCAGGTCGGGATATTCGCAGCCGGCGTGTCGAGCGACGCGATCGCGACGTCGCCATAGAGGAAACTGCGCGCCGCCGGCTCGAGCGACAGGGAATTATAGTTGACCCAGTTTGCGTTGTAGAAGGCCTGCGCGATGTTGGTCTGATATTTGCCGGCACCGCCGGCGCCGCCAAGCAACCAGCGCACCAGTTCATCGGTCTGGCCGGCGGCGTTGGCACGCGTATTGGTTTCAAAGCCGAAGCCGATCGCGGTACCGCCCGAATTGGCGCCATAGGCAGTCGAAGCGCGGCTGTTCACGCAGTGCGCCGCGAACAGCACGGTGCGCGGATTGATCAGGGTGCCCGTGCACAGGCCGACGAAGCCGCCGCCATTGTCGATGACCATCTGGCTGATCCCCGTGATGTTCACCGGATCGCGAGCCGTCGTCGGCGTGCCGGGATTGGCGATCAGGATTTCGGGTTCAGGCGTAATCTGCTGAATGGTCGGCCCGGCGGTGACCGACACCAAGTCAGCCTGGGGTTCGGGCTGGGTTGCCGCGATATAGCCTTCGCCGCTTGTCGGCGCGACGCTGGCGTCGACCTGCGCCAGCGCGGGCGCAACCTGGAAAAAACCTGCGATGCAAACAGATGCCAACAAACCTCCGCGGCGCACGCGCCGCGAATTAACACGTAAATTCATAAACTACCCCCGTAGTATCAGAGCTCGCCGCATCCGGGTCAGGGACTTGGCGCATTGGGATAGCTTAACTGCCCGCGGCGATTAGACAATGGCAGATCTACGGATATTTGACTCCGTTCGTCGCGTTCGCCGGAGGCACGAAAAAGGGCGGCCCGTTGCCGGACCGCCCTCCTCTTCTCCACCCGTCGGTGGAAAAAGCTCTTAACGCTTCGAGAACTGGAAGCTGCGGCGAGCCTTGGCCTTGCCGTACTTCTTACGCTCGACGGTGCGGCTGTCGCGGGTCAGGAAGCCGGCCGTCTTAACGACGCCGCGCAGAGCGGGTTCGAAACGGGTCAGCGCCTGCGAGATACCGTGCAGCACGGCGCCCGCCTGGCCCGACAGGCCGCCGCCCTTGACGGTGGCGACAATGTCATAGCTGCCGATGCGATCGGTCAGACCGAAAGGCTGGTTGATGACGAGGCGCAGCGTCGGACGCGCGAAATAGACTTCCTGGTCGCGGCCGTTGATGGTGATCTTGCCCGTGCCGGGCTTGAGCCACACGCGGGCGACGGCGTCCTTGCGGCGACCGGTCGCATAAGCGCGGCCCTGCTTGTCGACGATCTTTTCACGCAGCGGCGTGGTCGAGACCGGAGCAGCAACGGTGCCTTCGACGGCGCCGGCGAGATCCTTGAGATCGGTCATGGTCTGTTCGTCAGCCATTATGCACCCACCTTGTTCTTGCGGTTCATCGACGCGACGTCGATCACTTCGGGGCTCTGCCCTTCATGCGGATGTTCTGATCCGGCGAAGACGCGCAGGTTGCGCATCTGCTGGCGGCCGAGCGGGCCACGCGGGATCATGCGTTCGATCGCCTTTTCGAGCACGCGCTCGGGGAAACGGCCTTCGAGGATCTTCGCCGGGCTGGTTTCCTTGATGCCGCCAGCATAACCGGTGTGCTTGTAATACCGCTTGTCCTGCAGCTTCTTGCCCGTGAACGCCACCTTCTCCGCGTTGATGACGATGACATTGTCACCGCAATCGACGTGCGGGGTAAAGCTCGGCTTATGCTTGCCGCGCAGGATGCTGGCGATGATCGATGCAACGCGGCCCACAACGAGGCCCTCGGCGTCGATCAGCACCCATTTCTTTTCGACCGTGGCAGCATTCGCCGATACGGTCGTCTTGGTCAGCGCCTTCATCATGGCGACCTCCTTGACAGATAGGAACTGGGCGATGGAACCAAGTCCCAGCGCCCGAAACAAACCGCGCCGCCTGATCCATGCTGGACGCAGCGGCGCTTCGGAGCGGGCCAATGACGCCAAGCGGGCGGAAAGTCAAGCATATCGCGGCTTTGCTGACGGGTATTATGATACCCTAGACTTTAAGGGACAACCTCAAGCGCCCTTACCCGCTCTTCGACCAGTGTCCGTCCCGCGCCCCCAGCATCGACGATCCAGCTCTGCCGCCGTTCCTGCATCACCAGGCCGGTCGCAGTGTCGATGGTCCACAGATGGTCAATTTCAAGCGGCTGGCCGCTGCCCCCGACCGCCGCAGCGCGTTCGACCTTGGCGATCGTTCGCATGGTTTCGCCGTGCTGCACCGACACGCTGGCGCCGTCGGTTGGTCCGGCAACCGGGATCGCGCCGTTCGCCGACGCCACCAGCGCGCGCACGTCGGCAGTTGCCAACCGGTCGCGTTCAGCCGCTGGCAGCGCCGCGATCAACTGCGCCAACTGCTTTGCCTCGGCGCGCCGGCCCTTGGCGCCCATTGCCTCGATCCGCCCGATTGCCCGCTCCCAGAGCCCTTCGGGATCGACCAGATCGATGCGGCTGCCATCGGGTGCGACCAGATAGACCAGCGGTTCAGCGACAAGGGGCTGGAGCATCAGGGTCAGCGCGCGGGTGACCGCGGGCGGGGCGTCGGAATCGATCCGTTGCAGCACGGCATCCAGCTGATAACCGCGGCCGATCCGCCGCCATTGCAGCGCATAGACGAGCGAGAAATTGATCAGCGACCCGTCGCGGCCGATGCGGCGCGTCGTGACGCGATAGGTCATCGGACGATCCACCGGCGGGGCAAACTGGACCAGCGCGGTCGCCGAAACCGGCCCTTCGCTGTGGGCAGCCAGCGGCTGGGCGACCAGCAGCAGCACGCTGCCCAAACCGCCAAGCAGCTTCATACGGCGGTGCGGCCCAGCCGGTGCAGCGCCGCGGCGGTGATGGCCACCAGAATTGCGCCGACCACCTGATGCGCCACCGCGACCCACATCGATACGCCCGACACCACCGTCCAGATGCCAAGCAGCATCTGCGCTCCGACGACGGCAACGAGCAGCATGGCTTCGCGCTTTGCGCCGCGCCGCAACAAGGTACGCGCGAGCAACAACAACGCCAGCGCGGCGATCCATGACCACCAGCGATGCAGAAAATGGATCAGGAAGGGATCATTGGTCAGCGCCAACCATGCGCCGCCCGCCCAGTCGATGCCTTCGGGCACGAAATGATCGTTCATCAGCGGCCAGCTGCTGGCGACGAACCCCGCATTCAGCCCCGCAACCCACGCGCCGAGCAGCAGCTGGACGAACAGGATCGCAATGACCGCAATGCCGCCGCCGGTCAGCCGTGCAGGCCGCGCCGCCGGGTCGCGCACCAAGCCATCGAGGTCACGCGCGGTCCAGACCAGACCGGCGAGCAGGAAGAGTGCGGTCAACAGATGCGCGGCGAGGCGGAAATGGCTGACGTCGGTGCGATATTCGAGCCCCGACGCGACCATCCACCAGCCGAGCGCGCCTTGCAGCCCGACGAGCAACGTCAGCGCCAGCAGGCGCCCGCCATAGCCCGCCGGGATCGCACACCGCCAGGCGTACCAAGCCAGCGGCAGGATCATCGCCATCCCGACCAGCCGTCCGAGGATGCGGTGCAGCCATTCCCAGAAGAAGATCGCCTTGAACCCGGCCAGCGTCATGCCGAGGTTGATCTCCCTATATTCGGGAATCTGCTTGTATTTCTCGAATTCCCGGACCCAGTCGGCTTCGTTGAACGGCGGCAGGACGCCCGATACTGGCCGCCATTCGGTGATCGACAACCCCGATTCGGTCAGCCGGGTGATCCCGCCGACCCCGACGACAATGACCACGAGCAGCGCGACGGCCCACAACCAGCGCGCGAGCGCCGCAGGGCGGGATTGGCGGGGAGCTGGCGAAGACAATGTCGAAGCGTGCGTCATCGCCCCGCCCTATCGGCGCTTGGCCTGCGATAGGCAAGAGGTGGGCCAAGGCAGGCATCGGGAAATTCATGGCCGCGACAGGCGCGCATTGATAAGCGGTGCCGATGCTGCATCGTGCTTCCGCCCTTCTTGTCGCTCTGTCCCTGTTCGCTGCTGCGCCAGCTAACGCGGCGGCGCCCGCCGATCCGGCGCCCTATGCTTCGCTCGCCGCGCTGGAGGCGCGCGTCGCAGCGATCGGTTTTCGATTGACCACCGCCAATGCCGCGTGGTGTCCGGTGCGACAGCCGCAGTTCGGGTGGGTCTGGGGCGACCCGCGGCTTTACGGCGCGGATCGGCGTCCCGAAGCGCTCGCTGCTTATGGCGCGATGAACCGCGATACCCCGTTTATCGCCGGAATAGCGCCGGTCTCGCCCGCGACCGCGGCGGGGATGCGCGTTGGCGTGGCGGTGATCGGGATGCAGGGCAGCGCCATACCCGACGGGGCTGACGCACACCCCTTTGCCCGGATCACGGCGATCGAGATAAAACTCGCGGCGCTCCCGCCCACCGCTCCGCTCACGCTAGACACTGGCGATGCGGGCGCGCTGAACCTCACCCCCGTCGCCGGGTGCGTCAGCGACTTTCGCGTCGAGGCGAGCGCGAAGCCCGGCGCTGTAGCCGACGGCCGGATGGTGCTGGTCAATCAGGGCCTCGCCGCGTTCGCCGACGATGATGATGAACTGGCCGCCGCCATCGCGCACGAGCTGGCCCATAACATCCTGCGTCACCGCGCCCGCCTCGACGCCGCGGGGGTGGATCGCGGGCTGGGCAAGCAGTTCGGGCGCAGCGCGCGGCTGTTCAAGCAGACCGAGGTCGAGGCCGACCGGCTGTCGGTGTGGCTGCTCGCCGGTGCCGGGTACGACCCGGCGGCCGCGGCACGGTTCTGGACCGCGTTCGGCCAGCGCAAGGGTCGCCCGCTGTTTCAGGCCGGAACGCATCCCGGTTGGCGCGACCGCGTCGCGTCGCTTGAAACCGAAGCCGCGCTGATCGCAACGGCTCGCGCCAAAGGCGAAGCACTCCACCCGCCGCTGATCGACGCGCCGCCGCCCTTGGAATAGCGCCGCACACCCCCTATTTTGGAGGCATCTGCTTTCCCCAAAGCTTTCCAGACAAGGATCGACGCCATGACCCAAGAAACCGCCATTTTTGCCGGAGGCTGCTTCTGGTGCACCGAGGCGGTGTTCCAGTCACTGGCGGGGGTCGAGCGCGTCGAAAGCGGCTATATCGGCGGTCATGTCGCCGATCCGACCTATAAGCAGGTGTGCGGCGGCGACACCGGCCATGCCGAGGCGATCCGTATCACCTTTGACCCCGCGGTCATTGGCTACGACGACCTGCTCGACGTTCATTTCGCGACCCACGACCCGACGGCGCTCAACCGTCAGGGCAATGATGTTGGCACCCAGTATCGCAGCGCGCTTTTCCCACTCAACGCTGCGCAGGGCGACGCCGCGCGCGCCGCGATCGAACGGGCGCAGAGCGATTGGCCGGCGCCCATCGTCACCACCATCGAGCCGGTGGCCGACTGGTACCCGGCCGAGGATTACCACCAATCCTATTGGGATGGCGAAGGCCAGCGCAACCCCTATTGCATGGCGGTCATTCCGCCAAAGCTTGCGAAGCTACGCAAGGGCTTCGCCGACCGGCTACGCGCCGAATAGGCGGCAGACGACCTGCGTGCCGACTGTTGCCAAATGGCCGCATGACGTCACTTTTCATTGACTTTCCAATCGTTTTGACTAGCGGACGCCACCGCGCTGGGGCAGGATGGGCTCGGGCGCAGGTGGGGGTCGCTGCAAAGTGCTGGCATCGCTGTTTCTGATTGGCGCGTCGCTGACGACGCCCCAGATGTCGGTTCAGGCCGCAAGCCAGACGATCGTCGAGGACAGCGGCGACGGTATGGCGCGCGCGGTCAACCGGATGGTTGGCGGTATCGTCAGCTATGCACGCTGGCCCGATGGAGCGGCGGATTCGGCGCGTGTCATGTGCATGGTCGGCACCCCGCGACTGACCAATCGCATGGCGCCCGAGGTGCCGGGCGCCGGGTCGGTGCTGGTTCGCCGACTGAGCGCCGCCACCGTGACCCGCCGGACCGACTGCGACATCTTGTTTCTAGGCCGCCTGCCGGTCGCCGACAGGCGGCAATTGGTCGCATGGGTCCGCGGCCGCCCGATCCTGACGATCACCGACGATGATGCCGCGTGCATCTATGGCGCGATGTTCTGCCTGAGCGGCCGGGCGGCGAGCCTCAGCTTTTCGGTGAACCTCGACGCGATCGGACGCGGGCCGCTACGGATCGACCCGCGGGTGCTCAGCATCGGCCGCAGCACGGGAGGCGCGCCATGACCGGCAAAGCCCCCGAGCGGATCGGCGCACGCACAACGCTACAAAAGCTGTTGTCGCGCTTTCACTTCGGCATCACCCTGTTCGCGGTCGCGTTGTCGGGCCTCACCATCCTGCTTGCCGGCGTCTCGGCGCTGCGCGGCTATGCTGACCGCAATATGGAACTGGCCGCAAAACTCGGTGCTTATGGCGTCGAGCCGGCGCTGGTGTTCAACGACCCGCAGGCGGCGCGCGAGGGATTGGAACCGCTGACCCGCATTCCCGGGATTGCCCGGCTCCGGGTACTCGACGACGTCGGTCGGCCGCTTACCCAATGGACGTCGCCTATGGCCGACCCTGCGCCGTTGCTGACCCGAATGTTTTTCCCGCGTCCCTTCTCGGTGGCCGTTCAGCGCAACGGATCGGCGATCGGCACGATCGAAGTCTGGGGTGATAGCTCGACGCTGATCGACTATGTCCGGATCGGCCTGCTCGCCGGGCTCGGCTGTCTGCTCATCACCGCGTTCGGCACCATATTTCTGGCGCGGCGGTTCGAATATGAACTGGTCAAGCCGCTCAACGAGATCGCGACGGTCGCCCATGATGTGCGCCTGCACCGCCGGTTCGACAAGCGTGTCAAACCACTGGGTATCGCCGAACTCGACCGGCTGGGAGGCGATATCAATGCGCTGCTCGACGAATTGCAGGGCTGGCAGGGGCATATGGAAAGCGAACGCGCGGTGCTGGCGCACCGCGCCTCGCACGACACGCTGACCGCGCTGCCGAACCGCGATTCCTTTGACGAGCAGCTGGCGAAACGCATCGCAGCTGCCGATGCGCGCGCCGAACGCTTTGCCCTGCTGTTTATCGACGCCGACAATTTCAAGGCCGCGAACGACAGTTTCGGTCACGCCGCCGGCGACGCGGTGCTGGTCGCGCTGTCGGCCTGCATCAAGGAGACGCTGCGCAAGGGTGATTTCGCGGCGCGCATCGGCGGCGACGAATTTGTTGTCATCGTCGATCCACTCGAAGCCGAGGCGGCGCCCGAAGAGCTGGCCAGGCATATCCGGGCCTGTGTCGCCCAACCCGTGGCGCTACCCGGCGGCGAGACCTACCGCGCATCGGTCAGCGTCGGCGTCGCCGTCTATCCCGACAATGGGGGCGACGCGACGGCGCTGCTCACCGCAGCCGACGCCGCCATGTACGCCGACAAATTGAGCAACCGTTCCCGAGTATGACCATCGGAGAGATACCGTGACCCAGACTATCCCCCAATCGATCAGAACCCTGCTTCTTATCGTCTGTGCTTCCCTGCTCGCTGCCTGCCAAAGCATGCCGGCCCAGACGGGATTCACCGCCGCGCAGATTGCGGTGCTGAAGGCCGAAGGATTTGTCGAAGATGGCCCCGGCTGGGCATTGAGTATGCCCGAACGCCTGCTTTTCTCTACCAATGAAAGCAACGTACCAACCGAGCAACAGGCGCGGATCGCCGACATTGCGAGCAAGCTCGTTTCGGTCGGCATCGCGACCGCGCGGGTCGAAGGTCACACCGATTCGACCGGCACCGCCGCTTACAACCTGACGCTGTCGCAGGCGCGGGCCGAGGCGATTGCCGCGCCGATGCAGGCAGGCGGAATGAAATTTACCGCCGACCAGATCATCGGCCGCGGCGAAGCGGTGCCGATGTCGAGCAACGATACCGAAGAAGGCCGTCAGGACAACCGCAGGGTGGTGGTGATCGTGACGCCGCAATAACCGGATGCAACAGCGGCTGGTTCGACTTTTCTTGTCAACTTTTCGCAGCTAGGCCCCGACCATGAAACCGATCCGCAAAGCCGTCTTTCCCGTTGCCGGCCTCGGCACCCGCTTTTTGCCCGCGACCAAGGCGATTCCGAAGGAGATGCTGCCGATCGTCGATCGGCCGCTGATCCAGTACGCGGTCGACGAAGCGCGCGAGGCGGGGATCGAACAGATGATCTTTGTCACCGGTCGCGGCAAAAGCGCGATCGAGGATCATTTCGACGTCGCCTTTGAGCTTGAAAAGACGATGTCCGAACGCGGCAAGGATCTGTCGGTGCTCGAACCGACGCGGCTCGGCCCCGGCAATTGCGCCTATGTCCGCCAGCAGGAACCGCTTGGCCTCGGCCACGCGATCTGGTGTGCGCGCGCGATCGTCGGCGACGAACCCTTTGCGATCTTCCTGCCCGACGAGTTCATGCACGGATCGCCCGGCTGCATGAAGCAGATGGTCGATGCTTACCACCAGGTTGGTGGTAACCTCATCTCGGTACTCGAAGTGCCGCGCGACCAGGTATCGAGCTATGGCGTCATCGCCCCCGGGAGGCGCGATGGCACGCTGACCGAGGTCACCGGGCTGGTCGAAAAGCCGTCGGTTGCCGATGCGCCTTCGAACCTGATCATCTCGGGCCGCTACATCCTGCAGCCCGAGGTGATGCGTGTGCTCGAGGGACAGGAAAAGGGCGCGGGCGGCGAAATCCAGCTGACCGACGCCATGGCGACGATGATCGGCACCCAGCCGTTCCACGCCGTGACCTTTGACGGCGCCCGTTACGACTGCGGATCGAAGGCGGGCTATATTCAGGCCAATCTGGCGGTCGCACTCACCCGCTCCGACATCGCCGCCGAGGTTCGTGCGTTTGCCATCGATTTGTTGAAGTAAGACCGGCGGAGGCGCCCTGCCCCCGCCGGATCGGCGATTATTCGCCCTCGATATTCGGTTTCGGGAAGGTGTCGGCGCCCAGCGTCTTGTAGAGCAGGCCGCCCACCGCGCCGCCGATCAGCGGCGCAATCCAGAACAGCCACAATTGCTGCAACGCGATACCGCCGACTACCAGCGCCGGACCGGTGCTGCGCGCCGGGTTGACCGAGGTGTTGGTCACCGGGATCGAAATCAGATGGATCAGCGTCAGTGCCAGCCCGATGGCGAGCGGTGCAAAGCCTGCGGGTGCGCGGCCGTCGGTCGATCCCATGATGATCCACAGGAAGAAAGCGGTCAGCACAATCTCGATGATAAAGCCCGACCAGATGTCATAGCCGCCCGGCGAGCCCGCATCGAAACCATTGGCCGCGAGCCCGTTGGTCGCGAGATCATAGGCGGGATTGCCGCTGGCGATGTAGAACAGCAGGAATGCCGCGATGACCGCACCAACCACCTGCGCGCCGACATAGAGCGGAATATCGCGCGCGTCGAAGCGGCCACCAGCCCACAATCCAACCGTAACCGCAGGGTTGAGGTGGCAGCCCGAAATATGGCCGATCGCATAGGCCATGGTGACCACCGTCAGGCCGAAGGCGAGCGACACCCCCAGCAATCCGATACCGACGTCGGGAAACGCCGCCGCCAGCACGGCGCTGCCGCAGCCGCCAAAGACAAGCCAGAATGTGCCGATCAACTCGGCCAAGCCCTTTTGCATATTCGTCATATGACCCTCCTCCCCACCGGTGGCCATGGACGCCCCCGGCGCCGGGTCATCCTAGCAGCGCTGGGCGGGCGGGCAAGCCCTTGTCACTGCGCCGATATTCAGGCGACGGCGACCGCTTCGACAAAGTGCCGGGCGCGATGGTGCAGCGACTGCGCCGCCTCGGTCAGCCGGCCGGACAACTGGCCGAGCGCCTGCGCCCCGTCGCCGACCGCGGTCGCACCATGTCCGATCTCGCGCACCCGCACGTCGATTTCACGGCCCGCCGACACCGCTTGCTCGACATAGCTCGCGATCATCAACGTCGTCGCGCTCTGGCCGTCGACCGCACAGTCGATCGCGTCGGAGAAGCCATTGTTCGCATCGATCGCCTGCTCGACCTCGTCGAAGCCCGCAGCGACCTGTTCGACGATGTCGCGGATACGATCGACATATTGGGTGATGTCGCCGGCCGCCGAGCGTGTCTGGCTGGCCAGCGTCTTCACTTCGGCGGCGACCACCGCAAAGCCGCGCCCGGCGTCGCCCGCCCGCGCCGCCTCGATCCCCGCATTGAGCGCCAGCATGTTGGTACGGCTTGCCATATCAATGATCAGCGCCAGCATCTGTTCGATCGACTGGCTCGCAGCGCGCAGCGCGGCGGTCCGCGCGCCCGCCTGCTTCACCTTCAGATGCGCCTCGCCGCGCACCGCGCGGGCACGCGAACCGTCGTCGACGATCCTGGCCATCGTCGCCGCGAGCGCGTGCCCACGGTCGCCCAGTTCGTGCAGTCCGGTCAGCGTTTGCGCGGTGGCGCCCGCGACGGTCACCGCGTCACGGCCGGTCTGCAGCGCGCGTTCGGACAGGGTGCCAGCGACCGCCTCGACCTTGCGCGCCATCTCTGACAGCGCGGCGGTGAGCGCAGTGATGTCCTGCTGAAACCGCTGCCCGGCGTCATCGATCTGCGTCGTGCGCGCAGCGCGCTCTTGCGCCAGTTCGACTTCGCGCAACATCGCCAGCTTGGCGAGCTGGCCGCTGTCGAGCGTTTCGACAAAACGGCCTGCCCGGACAAGGATCAGGTTTTGCTGGCCCGGCGACTGCGCGGCGATACGCAGCAGGTCAGTGGTTGACCGGGCAACGTCGGCGGTCGGGCAGGGTTCGATCATCGACGCGATCGATCCGCCGATCGTCGGATTCTGCATCAGCGAAAACCAGAAGGGACAGAACAGCAATTCACGCACCCGTTGCTCGCGAATGATGCCGATGGGACGCGCGTTGGCGTCAAGCACTGCCAGCGCGCGCAGATCCTGGTCGCTGCGGAACAGGTCGATGACCTGCGACATATGCGCGTCGGCGGCAACCGCGGCGGCGTGACCCGATGATGGTAACAAAATGTGGTCCATGACGGGCGTGGTCTCTCTTCGCGCTGCGATTGCTGGTTCGCGGCCCGGTCTAAGTGACGTCGGTAAACACGACTTTAACCATTTGTTTCAATGCTGTGACACAGGGCCGCAACGCGAGGGCGACCCGTCGCAATATTCTGTTCAGATCGCACCGGCTATGCGAAGAGGCGGCGCACCGCTTGGTTGGCGGGGGCGAGGAGAAGACTATGCGTGCCATCATCATCGCCCTTGCGGCCCTCCCGCTGCTCACCGGCTGCATCAGCGCGGTCAAGACCGTTGTGACCGCCCCGGTCAAGGCCGTCGGGCAGGTCGCTGACTGGACGACCACCAGCCAGGACGAATCGGATCGCAATCGCGGCCGCGAAATGCGTAAGCGCGAGGAGCAGCTGGGCAAGCTATCGCGCCAGCGCGACAAGGCGGCGGAGAAGTGCCGCGATGGCAACGAAGACCAATGTCAGCGCGCCGAAGTCCTGGACCATGAAATCGAAGCGGTGATGGCGGCGCCGCGCTAAGCGCCTACCGCACCCGCCGCCCCGTCCACACGACGCGGCCGACCAGCTGCACCGATGTCATCGGCAGGTCGTCCCAGCTGCGGTAATGCGGATTGTCGCTGATCACAGAGATCCGTCCCGGGCCGGGCGCGCGCGCGATGCGTTTGACCATCAGCACATCGTCCATGCGCAGCACATAGATGCCGTCACGCAACCGCGCCGCGGCGTCGCCGCCATCGACCAAGATATCGTCGCCGTCGTTCAGCGTCGGCGCCATCGAATCGCCCTCGACGCGAATGATACTGAGCGCGCGCGGATCGGCGCCGAGGTCGCGCAGCCATTTGGGGTCGAACGCGACCTCACCCTCGACCGGTTCGCCCTCGACGCTCGCCCCCGCGCCCGCCGAGGCGCCGATCGCCAGCTTCGGGACGAGGATCATCCCCGGACCGCGCATCCGCGCCGGGGTCGCGACGCGCTGCACCGGCCCGCCGAGCAGTGCTTCGGACACCCCCAGATAGGCGGCGATCCGCGCGCGGTCCTGTTCGGCGAGCCGCCGCGGCGAGCCGCGTTTGATATATTGCTGGATATAGGCGGGGTTGCGCCCGATCACCTGCGACAGGCGCGCATAGTCGATGCCCTTGTCGGTCAAGAGGCGGTCGAGCGCGGCGCGCGGATCGGCAACATGGTCGGTCATCGGGCTGGTGAACTAGTCCTTCCTATTTCGTTCCTAGCAAGCGGATTTTTCCTAGACAAGTAGGAAATTGAGCATCAGATAGGATTTATCCTATCGGGTGAGTCGCCCGGTTGTCGACGCGATCAGGGAGGAAAATATGGAGCGCACATTGTTGCAACGGATCGACGCCTTTTTGAAAGAGTCGGCGATGCCGCCCACCGTGTTCGGCCGCGCCGCAGTGCGCGACCCGCGGCTGGTCAGCGATTTACGCGACGGTCGCGAACCGGGCGGTCAGCTGATTTGCCGTGTGGAACATTTCATGAACATATGGCGCGCCGAACGTCATGCGGGCCGGGTCGAACCGCGGGGCGACCGGCGAACACGGTCCTTTCGCCAATCCGCCAAAGGAGCGCAGGCATGACGCGCTGGTCGCCCGCGCTGTCGCGCCGCCCCGGCTGCCCGCACCGCCGTTTGCGCCACCTGCTCGCGGGCGCTTTGCCGCCCGGGCTGACGATCGGCGCTTCGACGTTCCGGCCTTGGGCCAGCGCGAATTTCGTTGGTGCGCGCCACATCTTTCCTTGCGCGGTGGCGGTTGGCGACGACAACGCTGTATGCGCCGCCCTGCAGGCCGAGCTGGCGGCGGCCGAATGGACTTTGCCGGGCCATATCGTCGCCGACGCATCGGTCGAATGTGGGGCGGAGCCTCGCGCGCTCCAGATCGAAATCCTGACGGTCGAGGATTAGCCGACCGACTGGCGCGTCATCCGTTGCAAGGTGCTGAGCGCGGCTTCGAGCGCGAAATCGACCTCGGGTTCCAGGTCAGCGGCACCACCTTCAGGTACCGGGATCGCAGGCGTCGCCGCCAATACACCGGGCGACCGGCGGCGTAGCGCAAGGCCCGCCTCCAGCCGTGCGACCATTGCGCCAAGCGAATGGTCGGTGGCGGCGGGCGGCAGCGGTGCTGTCATCTCGGCGGGTTGCAGCCAGGGTTCGTCGCCGACAACGACCTCTTCCGGGGCCAGATCGGCGAGCACCAGTTCGTCGGCATTTTGTTCGGCAAATTCATCGAGCCACAGGTCGGCCTCGGCGCTGTGTTCGGCGGCCTCGACGTCGGCGTTCAGCGGTCCCAAGCCGCCCGCGGGCAGATCGCGGCCGGCGCGGATCGGCGGGCGCACCGGGTCATCGGGATGCAGGTCGACGCGGCGGCGGCGCGTCCAGAAAGCGTCGCTATCCTCGTCGGCATCCGCCGTGGACTCGCGGCGGAAACGCCCGCGCAGCGAGGACAGTCCCGCCGCTTCGGGCTGCGCGATCAGCAGCGCGACCAGCCCCGCGATCAGCGAAGCGATCGCCGCCATGCCAAGCGCCAGCACCAGCCGTCCGGCATTGCCAACCGGCGGCACAAAATAGTCCGACAGGCGATCGAGATAGAGGTTCCAGCCGATCCCGGCGACCCACGACATCGGCATCACCACGGCGAACAGGAAGGTCAGCACCGCGGCGCCGATCACCGCGGGCATGGCGGGGCGCAGCGTGCGGAGGAGCGCACTCGCTTTGCCCTGGCCGGGGTTGTCGCTGGTCTCGTCCATATCGTCCAATTCCGTGCGGCCCGCGCGGGGCCAAAATATTGTCTTTCCGGGCAGCGCGCTCAGGCGGCGCCGCGCAGCAATCGCTGGTAAACCGGCCCGTAACGTAAAATGTTTGATGACCAGTTACGATGGGTTTCGACAAAAATACGTGCGGTGCGCCTTCGTTCCGCCCAAATGCCCTGATTTTCGAGCAGCTTCGCCAGCGCATCAGCGATCGCTTTGGGGTCGTCGGGGGCGAAGAGCGTCCCGGTCACGCCATCCTCGATCAGCTCGCGGTGGCCGCCGACGTCGGATGCCGCGACCAGCTTGCCCTGCGCCATCGCCTCGAGCGGCTTGAGCGGGGTGACGAGGTCGGTCAGCCGCATTTTCTTGCGCGGATAGGCGAGGATATCGATCAGCGAATAATAGCGTTCGACCTCGTGATGCGGCACCCGCCCGACGAAATGAATCTGTGCCGCGGCGGAGGACGACGCCGCCTGCGCCTTCAGCGCCGCCTCCATCGGGCCGCCGCCGACAAGCAGCAACCGCGCCCTGGGCTGCACCGCGACCAGCGCGGGCATTGCCGCGATCAGGTCGTCGATCCCCTCATAATCGTAAAAGCTGCCGATATAGCCGATCACCGCGTCGTCGGCGGCGATCCCCAGCGTATTCGCCAGCGCATCGTCGCGCGGCGGCGGATCGCCGAACAGGTCGAGATCGACGCCATTCGGGGATACGGTAATCTTGGCAGGGGCAATGCCGCGCGCGATCAGATCGCCGCGCAGACCTTCACAGATCACCGCGACCGCGTCGGCCGATTTCACTGCGTGCGTCTCCAGCTGTTTGGTCAGCCAATACCGCAGGCTGCCCTCGCGTCCAGTGCCATTGCCGACCGCGGCATCCTCCCAGAAGGCGCGAATTTCATAGATGACGGGGATATTCAGGCGCTTGCCGACGCGCAGCGCCGCGAGCCCGTCCATCACCGGCGAATGCGCGTGCAGCACATCGGGCTGCCATTCCAGCGCCAGTGCCTCGACCCGCTTGGCCAACGCGCCGATTTCGCGCCATTCGCGGATTGGCGCGCGCGCCGGTGCGATCGGTGGGGTGCGGTAAAAGGTCAGCCCATCAACCGTTTCGCCGTCCGGTCCGGGTTCGGGGTGGCGTACCCCGGTCACCCCGGCAACGTCCCAGCCCTTCGCGACCTGCGCCTTCATCAGCGCGCGGGTACGAAAGGTATAGCCGCTGTGCGTCGGCAGGCTATGATCAAGGACGTGCAATATTCGGGTCATTATGGTGGTCTCTGGCAGACAAGGCTTAACGCCGCGTCAACCCAGATAGCCTAGGTATCCTCCTATATGGTCGACAATTTTTCCATTGGGTTGACGCACGTCTTGATGGCGATTGCGCTCTGGCGCCTGCTGCACCGCGACGATCTCGACCGCGAGGTCAGCCCGCGTATGCAATGGCAGCAAAACCGCGATGCGGAACCGGGCGACCGCCCCGATGCGTGACATTGCGTTCGTCGCCTTTCTGTTCGCCTTCATCGGGATCGGTTTCCGCAAGCCGTTCCTGTTCGTGCTGTGCTTTTGCTACATCGACATCGTCGCGCCGCAGCGGCTGAGCTATTTTCTGATCAATTCGATCCCGATCTCGCTGATCGTTTTCGGACTCGCGATCGTCGGCTGGCTCGCGATCGACGACAAGCGCGATACGCGCTGGTCGGGGCGACAGGTGCTGCTGGTTCTGCTGCTCGCCTATTGCGGGATGACGACGATGTCGGCCGATTTCCCGGTCGAAGCCGCCGATAAATGGAGCTGGGTGTGGAAGGCTCTCGTCTGGGCCATTTTCCTGCCGCTGACCTTGCGCACCAAGCTGCGGATCGAGTCGCTGGCGCTGATCATGCTGCTCTCGGCCGCGTCGATTGCGATCGCGGGGGGCCTCAAGACCGCGGCGGGCGGCGGCGGCTATGGATCGCTGCAATTGCTGCTCAACGAAAACTTCGGGCTGTACGAAGGGTCGATCATGTCGACCGTCGGCATCGCGATCATCCCGCTGATCCTGTGGTATCGGCGCCACGGCACGATTTTCACCCCCGACTGGCGCGTCTCGCTCTTCTGCTTCGCGCTGTGCTTTGCCTGCATGCTGCTGCCGGTGGGCACGCAGGCGCGCACCGGCCTCGTCTGCCTCGCCGTGCTCGCGGTGCTGTCGCTGCGCGCGGTCAAGCACCGTTTGCTCTATATGGCCGGCGCCGGCTTGCTGGCGGTCGCTGTGGTGCCGTTCCTGCCGCAGACCTTTACCGAGCGCATGGAAACGATCCAGGGCTACAAGTCCGACCAGTCGGCCTCGACCCGCGTCGCGGTGTGGGCGTGGACATGGGATTATGCCAGGGAGAACCCGTTCGGCGGGGGCTTCAACGCCTATATCCAGAACCGCCTCCGCGTCGAAACGACCGCGTCGGGTTATGATCCGAACCAGCCACAGCGGGCCGACGCAACGGTGCATGAGGATCAGGGCCGCGCCTATCATTCGAGCTATTTCGAGATGCTGGGTGAACAGGGTTATCCGGGCCTCGCGCTGTGGCTGCTGCTCCACATCGTCGGGATCGTCCAGATGGAGCGCGTCCGCCGCCGCTACCTCAAAACCCGGCGCGGCGAGGAACAATGGATCGCGCCGCTCGCGACCGCGCTCCAGCACGGCCATATCATCTACATGGTCGGATCGCTGTTCGTCGGCATCGCGTTTCAGCCGTTCATCTACATGATGCTGGCGCTCGAAATCGGGCTGTCGACCTATTGCCGGCGCCGCGAACAGGAAGCCGGATGGCGCCCGCTGATGGCGCGTCCGGCGCAGGTTCCCGCGCGCCACCCGCTGCCCGGCGCGCGCTGAGGCGGAACCAAAAGGCGGGGCAACGCGCTGATGCCCCATGCCTGCCCCCCGCCTGATCCACGTCGACGACGGCCTGCCCGGCATCTCCCGCGAACGCGTTGGCGAAGGTTGGCGGTACCGCGATACCAAGGGCAAGATCATTCGCGACCGCGACGAGATCACCCGGCTTAACGCGATCGCGCTGCCCCCCGCCTATGCGGACGCATGGTATTGCCCCGCCGCCAACGGCCATATTCTGGCCACCGGTTACGACGCGCGCGGGCGCAAGCAATATCGCTATCACCCCGATTTCCGGCTGGCGCAGGACGCCGACAAATATGATCGCTGCGCCGCCTTCGGTCACGCGCTGCCGCTGCTCCGCGCGCGGCTCGAAAGCGATCTGGCGCGGCGCAGCCTGTGTCAGGAGCGCGTAGTCGGCGCGGTCGTCCGCCTGCTCGACCTCGCCGCGCTGCGCGTCGGCAACGAACAATATGTCGCGGCGAACAAAAGCTTTGGCGCGACGACGCTGCGCCAGCGGCACGCCAAGCTGACCGGCCAGACGCTGCGACTGAGTTACCGCGCCAAGGGCGGTGCGCAGCGGCTGGTGACGATCAGCGACCGTAACCTCACGACCCTGGTGCGCCGTCTGCAGGATCTGCCGGGGCAGAATCTGTTCCAGTACCAGGAGGATGGCGGCGTCTGCGCGGTCGCATCCGAAGACGTCAACGCCTATATCCGCGAGGCGATGGGCGACGAATTCAGCGCCAAGCATTTCCGCACCTGGTGGGCCAGCGTCGAGGCCTTTGCGTTCCTGTATGACGCGCCCGAACCGCCGACGCTCAAAGCCGTGCTGGAACATGTCGCCGACCGGCTGGGCAACACCCCGGCGATCGCGCGCAAGGCCTATGTCCACCCGGCGATGATCGCCGCAGCGCAGGAACGCGATGACTTTGCCGGAGCAGTCGGGGCGCTGCCGCGGGCGGCCAAATATCTTTCGCGTTACGAACGCGGATTTTTGACCTATCTGGAGCGCGCGCCCGGTGCCGCGGCGCTGCTGCGCTCTGCCTGATCCAGACCCAAGAGGACCGACTTGACCTTCTCTATCCTTGCCGCAGCGCAGACTGCTGCCAACAAGACCGCCACCGCCCAGCCCACCACCGCGATCGGCAACCCGCTTGCCGACATCCGCGCCTGGTGGGACAGCAGTGTCGCGTGGGTGAACAGCCACTGGCTGCAGATCGGGATCGCAATCGCCGCCGGCCTCGCAATCTATTTCCTGTTGTCGATGATCCGCGGCTTTGCGCTGAAGCGCGCGCAGGCGACGCCGGGCGAATTCACCCTGACCCACATCGTCGGGCGGGTGATCCACAAGACCAAATCCTTCGTGCTCGCCATCGTCGCGATCCGCATGGTCGCTGGTTATGCGCAGCCGCCCGCGGTGATCCTGCAGATCCTCCAGCTGATCTTCACCGTCGCGGTCGTTGTGCAGGTCGCGATCTGGGCGCGCGAGGTCATCCTGGGCCTGATCCAGCGCCGCGCGTCGGACGGGCACAACGAAACGCTGTCGAACGCGATGGGGATCATCCGCCTGCTGATCAGCGTCGCGCTGTTCGCGATCGCGGGCATCGTCATCCTCGACAATATGGGGGTCAATGTCACCGGGCTGGTCGCCGGGCTCGGCATCGGCGGTATCGCCATCGGTCTGGCCGCGCAGGGCATTTTTTCGGATCTGTTTGCATCATTGTCGATCATCTTTGACCGGCCTTTCCGCGTCGGCGAGACGATCAAATATGACACCAGCACCGCGACGGTCGAGCGCATCGGCCTTAAAAGCACCCGCCTGCGGTCGCTCAATGGCGAGTTGCTGGTGATTTCGAACACCAATTTGCTGGGCAAGGAGATCACCAATTTTGCGCATCTCCACCGCCGCCGGATCACCTTCAAAATCGGCGTCATCTATCAAACGACCCCGACGATGTTGCGCGACCTGCCCGCCCTGCTGGAAGAGCAGGTGGTCGCCGCGGGGCAGGAATTCATCCGTTCCAGCTTTCTGACCTTCGGCCCCTCCAGCCTCGATTTCGAATTGCTGTTCGACGTGTTCAGCGACGAATTCGATGTCGTCGCGGCGGCGCGCACCGATGTCGGCATCCGCGTGTTCGAGGCGATGGCCAAGGCGGGTTATGAATTCGCTTACCCGACCCAGACGACCTTCACCGCTGCCCCCGACGGCACGATGATCATGCCCTTTGCCGAGTCCCCGAAACCCAAGGCGAGCGCGGCGAAGACCGCCAAGCCCGGCTGACGCTACGGCGCCTTGGCGTGGCGGCTTGGGCCTTGTGCAACGCGTCCCGACAGGCCTAGAACGCGCCCCGAACCAATGATCGAGGGGATGAGCGATGGTCACAATCACGCCGCAGGAATTGCAGACCAGGGTCGGCGAACATCTGGGCACGTCCGATTGGGTGCTCGTCGATCAGGAGATGATCAACAAGTTCGCCGACGCGACCGGCGACCACCAGTTCATCCATATCGACGCGGAAAAGGCCAAGCTGACCCCGTTCGGCGGCACCATCGCGCACGGTTTTCTGACCCTGTCGCTGATGCCGATGCTGGGCCAGAGCACCGACGGCCCGAAGGTCGGCGGCGTCAAAATGGGCGTCAATTACGGCTGCAACAAAGTTCGCTTTCTGTCGCCGGTCCGTTCGGGAAAGCGCGTGCGCAGCCATATCAAGCTGCTCGAGCTGGAGGAAAAGCGCCCCGGCCAGTGGCAGCAGACAAATGAAGTAACCGTCGAGATCGAGGGCGAAGACAAGCCCGCCCTGATCGCCGAATGGATCAGCCAGTTTTTCGTTTGAGCGCTGCCCTCCCCGGCAAAGATTCTGCCAAACTCTTCGAAGAGGAATATTACCATGCGTGACGCCGTCATCGTTTCCACCGCCCGCACCCCACTGACCAAGGCGGGTCGCGGCTCGTTCAACAACACCTTGTCACCGACACTCGGCGCCTTCTCGGTCAAGGCCGCGGTCGAGCGCGCTGGCCTCGAAGGCGGCGAGATCGACGATGTCGTCTTTGGCGCCGCGATGCAGCAGGGATCGCAGACGATGAACGTCGCGCGTCTCATCGCGCTGCGCGCCGGGCTGCCGGTCACCGTCCCCGGCATGTCGATCGACCGCCAATGTTCGTCGGGCCTGATGACGATCGCGACCGCGGCGAAGCAGATCATCGTCGACCGTCAGGACATCTGCGTCGCCGGCGGCATCGAAAGCATCTCGAAAGTCAGCGGCAGCGGCAAGATATTCATCGAGACCGACGCCGAGCTGATCGCGATGCACAAAGACACCTATATGCCGATGATCGGCACCGCCGAGGTCGTCGCCAAGCGGTATAATATCGGCCGCGAAGCGCAGGACGAATATTCGCTCCAGTCGCAGCAGCGCACCGCCGCCGCGCAGGCCGCGGGCCTCTATGCCGACGAGATCATCGCGTGCAACGCGACGATGGCGGTGATGAACAAGGAAACCAAGGAAGTCAGCTTCCACGACGTCGTCGCCGACAAGGACGAGTGCAACCGCGCTGACACCACGCTCGAAGGCCTGTCGAGCCTGAAGCCGGTCATGGGCGAAGGCCATACGATCACCGCCGGCAACGCCAGCCAGCTCGCCGACGGATCGTCGGCGTGCGTCGTGATGGAAGCTAGGGTCGCCGAAAAGCGCGGACTTCAGCCGCTCGGCCGCTATGTCGGCATGGCGGTCGCGGGCACCGAGCCCGACGAAATGGGCATCGGCCCGGTGTTCGCGATCCCCAAGCTGCTCGAACGCTTCGAGCTCAAGATGGACGACATCGGCCTGTGGGAACTCAACGAAGCCTTCGCGGTGCAGGTGCTCTACTGCCGCGACAAGCTGGGCATCCCCAACGAGCTGCTCAACGTCAACGGCGGCTCGATCTCGATCGGCCATCCCTTCGGCATGACCGGCGCGCGCTGCGTCGGCCACGCCCTCCTCGAAGGCAAGCGCCGCGGCGTGAAATATGCCGTCGTCACCATGTGCATCGGTGGCGGCCAGGGCGCAGCGGGCCTGTTCGAGGTCTTCTGATTTGCGCTTGGGCCAACCGCGTATCGAGCCGGTCGATCTGGACCGGCTCGATGCCGACCAGCGCGCCGCGCTGGAACCCTTCCTTGCCTCCGATGGCGGCAAGGTCGGGGGTGGCAAGATCCTCAACATCTTCCGCACGCTCGCCCATGCGCCGAAGGCGCTGACCGCCTTCCTTGCATGGGGCAATTATATCCTGTCGAAACGCAACGCGCTCAGCCCGCGGAATCGCGAACTCGTCATCCTGCGCACCGGCTATAATTGCCGTTCGGGGTATGAATGGACCCAGCACAAGCGCATCGGGCTCGACTGCGGGCTAACCGAAGAGGAAATCGCGCGGATCAAGGCGGGGCCGGACGCGGGCTGGAGCGACCTCGACCGCGCCATGCTGCGCGCGACCGACGAGCTTACCAAGGATCATTTCGTTGCCGACGCGACTTGGTCCGCGCTCGCCCCGCTTGGCGACAAGGGCCGCATGGATCTGGTGATGACGGTCGGTCAATACACACAGGTTTCGATGATCCTGAACAGCTTCGGCGTGCAGGTCGAGGACGGCTGGGACGTCGATCCGGATTTGAAAGCCTGAACCAGAGGAGAATGACATGAGCGGCATCGGCATTATCGCGACCTTGCGCGTCCAGCCCGGCAAGGAAGCCGAATTCGAGGGTGTCTTCGCCGAGCTCGCCTCTGCGGTCGCCACAAACGAGCCCGGCAACAGCTATTACAAGCTGTTCCGCACCGACGAGGCAGGCGTGTACAAGGTCATGGAATGTTATGACGATGGCGCGGCGGTCGAGGCGCACCGTGCCTCCGACCATTTCCGCACCCTTGGCGCGAAGCTTGGTCCGTGTCTGGCGGGGGCGCCCGCGATTGAGACTCTGAGCGCGGTCTAAGGCGGCTCGGCGGCATACAGGACTCTGCTGCGCCGAATGACTGTTGGCGACCGGTTTTTTGCCGTTCCCCGGCGAAAGCCGGGGTCCAGGGCGTTAGAAAGCAAACGTCGCGTGATGACGCTCTGGGCCCCGGCTTTCGCCGGGGAACAGAATGGCTGCTTCCCGCCCAGACGCCGCCCTGTCACCCCCCTCGCCTCAATCGACCTCCGCAATCTCCCC
>JAEMRT010000140.1 GCA_016463225.1 Sphingopyxis sp.
GCGGTCGACTGGCCGGGGCAGCGGGCGCGCGGGTGAGCGGCGGTGGGGCGCGGTCCCGGTCCGGCGCGGGCGGCGGCGCCTTACAATCGCCTTGCTCCGCCCCCATATAGGCATCATCGCGGTATCGATGGTCATGAGCCGCCGCGGCTGAGAGACTTGCGCGCTCCCGCTTACCCGCACAGGAGCCGCGCCCGATGAACAGCCGAGCCAAACCCGTCAATCCGCCCGTCCGCAAAGCGCCCGTCGCTGCGCCCGCCAAGCCCGCCAGCGCCGCGGCAGGGGACGACGCTGCGAGCGATGCCGACGCGCCCGCCCGCGCCCGCACCAACAATTATTTCCGCAAGAACCGCACCCCGCTCGCGCGCGACGATGCCAAGCGGCAGGGCGACATCAGCCAGCTCGCCTTTCTGACCATGGGCGGGCGCGATCCGGCGGTCGCGTTTCTGAATAGCGACAATGCCGAACTCGGCGGCCGTCCGCTGGCGCTCGCCACTGCCAGTGCCGAGGGCTACGAACAGGTCGCCGCCGCGATCCGCGCCATGGCGCCCGGCGCCGAAACCTCATGAGCCGCGCGATGAACGTCACGCTGCCTGAGGCCGAGGTGACCGCGCTGTGCAAGAGCGCGGGGGTGATCATCAGCGCGATCGAACCCCTGCCCGACGGCGGCACCCGCCTCGTCTGCGTATCGCCCGACGGCGCCGACAAGATGCGCAAGAAACTGAAGAAAAGCCTGATCGACGGCACCGTCACCCGCCACCGCTTCTACCGCGCGCCGGGGTCGGAGGGCGGATATTAGGGCGCGGCTTTACGCCACCTCGGCCAAGGATTGCGGGGTCGAGAATCGCTGGCGATATTCATGCGGTGACAGGCCAATGATGCGGTGGAACAATTTGCGGAACGCCGCCGCATCCTCATATCCGACGCCCCACGCGATCTGGTCGACGGTGCGGCGGGTGAATTCCAGCAGTTCGCGCGCCTTGCCGACGCGCAGATGCTGGACATATTCGACCGGGGTCATGCCGGTGGCCGCCTTGAACCGCCGCTGGAACGTCCGCTCCTCCATCCCCGCCTCGCTCGCCATGGCAGGGACCGCGACCGGGCCGACACCGCGCGCCTGCAACCAGTGCTGCACCCGCAGGATCGCCTCGTCGCCATGGTTTAGTTTCGGGGCAAAGCTGGCGTAATTCTTCTGCTCGCGGCCATTGGGATCGATCAACAGGAAACGCGCCGTTTCCATCATAACCGTCGGCCCCAGCAACCGCTCGACGATCCGCAGCCCCAAGTCGGTCCACGCCATCAGCCCGCCCGCGGTGACGATGTCGCCGTCGTCGATCACCATCCGGTCGGCCTCCAGCCGCACGTCGGGAAAGCGGGCGCGAAACTGTTCGGCGAAAAACCAGTGCGTCGTCGCCGGACGACCGGCGAGCAGCCCGGTAGCCGCAAGCGCAAAAGCCCCGCCGCAGTTCGACGCCAGCACCGTGCCCTGCGCATGGCGATCGAGCAGCCAGCGCGCATAGGGCTTGACCTCGCCGGGCTCGAGCAGCTTGTGCAGGCTACCCGGCGCGATCAGCACCGCGGGCGAATTGCCCGCCGGTTCGCCGGGATGACTGTCAAAGCAGCGCGCAAAGCCGCCGCCGTCCTGCAACCGCCAATGGCTGACCCGGATCGGCGCGCGGCCATGGTCGATCGCAAACCGCCCGGCGATGTCAAACAGGTCGGTGATGCCAAAAACCATGCCGATCTGGCAGTCGGGATAGGTCATCATGCCGACCTCGACGAGGGGCATCGTCGCTGCGTCAGGCACCTTCAGCTTGGGCATATCGCCTCCTTTGTCGGATTTGGCCCGCATAATGTCGCGTCCGCCAATCCCGCGCAAGCCCGGTCCAGCCTAGATCAGTGTCATCGGGACGGACACCCCGCCCCTCCAGACGGAAAGGAACCACGCCATGACCACGATCACCACCCAGGACGGCACGCACATCTTCTACAAGGACTGGGGTCCGAAGGATGGCCAGCCGATCATCTTCTCGCACGGCTGGCCGCTCAGCGCCGATGCCTGGGACGCCCAGCTGGTCTATTTCGCCAATCAGGGTTTCCGCACCATTGCCCACGACCGCCGCAGCCATGGCCGTTCGGATCAGGTCTGGGACAACAACAATATGGACCAGTACGCCGACGACCTCGCCGAACTGATCGAACAGCTGGACCTGAAGGACGTCATCCTCGTCGGCCACTCAACCGGCGGCGGCGAAGTCACCCGCTATATCGGCCGCCATGGCACGGCGCGGGTCGCCAAAATCGCGCTGATCGGCGCGGTGCCGCCGCTGATGCTCAAGACCGAAGCCAATCCGGGCGGCCTGCCGATCGATGTCTTCGACGGCATCCGCAAGGGCACCTTCGACAACCGGCCGCAGTTCTTCAAGGATCTGACCGTCCCCTTCTACGGCTATAACCGCGACGGCGCGGTGATCAGCGAAGCGGTGCGCGACGACTTTGTGCGACAGGGCATGAACGGCGGCCTCAAAGGCCTGCTCGACAGCATCCGCGCCTTTTCGGAAAGCGACTTCAACGAAGATCTGAAGAAGTTCGACGTCCCGACCCTCGTCCTCCACGGCGACGACGACCAGATCGTACCGATCGGCGCCGCGGCGCTGTCGACCGTCAAGATCGTCAAACAGGCGGTGCTCAAAATCTATGAAGGCGCCGACCATGGCCTGACCGTGACCCATCAGGACCGATTTAACGCCGACCTTCTCGATTTCATCAACAGCTGATAAGGACGAGGCGCGGTCCGGGGGGACTGCGCCTCCTCAGCCCAAAGGAGACGTTAGATGACCAAGCAAAGCTTCCTCATCACCGGCGCATCGGACGGCATCGGCGCCGTCTATGCCGACCGCCTCGCCCGCCGCGGGCACAACCTGATCCTTGTCGCGCGCCGCGCCGACAAGCTCGCCGCCCTCGCCGACCAGCTTCGCAGCGACACCGGCGTATCGATCGACGTCATCGCTGCCGACCTCGCCAATCCCGAAGATCTCGCGCGCGTCGAAACCCGCCTGCGGACCGATGATGCGATCACCGGCCTGATCAACAATGCCGGCATCGCGGGCGAGACCAGCTTCGTCGAAGCCGACCCCGCTTATCTTTCCGGAATGATCGACCTCAACATCGTCGCAGTGACGCGCCTTTCGGCCGCCATCGCCCCGCGGCTGGCGACAAAAGGCGCAGGTGCGATCATCAACATCACCTCGGTCACCGCGCTGATGCCCGACGGCTTCACCGCCGTCTATCCCGCCAGCAAGGCCTATGTCCTTGCCTTTACCGAAGCGCTGCAAGTCGAACTCGGCGCCAAGGGCGTCCGCGTTCAGGCGGTGCTGCCCGGCATCACCCGCACCCCGATCTGGGACGAGGCGCAGATCGCCAACATCCCCGCCGAAATGGTGATGGACGTGAACGACATGGTCGACGCGGCGCTCGCAGGTTTCGACAATGGCGAGACGGTCACCATCCCTGCGCTCCCCGAAATGGCCGATTATGACGCCTATATCGCAGCGCGATCGGCGCTGCGTCCCAACCTGTCGCTGTCGCGCCCCGCACCGCGCTATCTGTAAAGGAGACGTGCCATGATCCTCGGTCTGACCATCCCGCAATTCACCGCGCTCCACGTCGCGATCAGCCTCGTCGGCATCGCCGCCGGCCTGATCGCTCTCCCCGCCTTCGCACGCGGCCTTGTCCTGCCCCGCACGACCGGCATCTTCCTGTGGACGACGCTGCTCACCAGCCTGACGGGCTTCCTCTTCCCGATCGTCGCTTTCACCCCGGCGCTCGGGGTCGGGATCCTGTCGACGCTGATCCTGATCGTTGCCTTTGCCGCCTATTATCGCGGCAAGCTCGCCGGACGCGCCGCAACCGCCTATGCGATCACCGCCACCCTCGCGCTCTATCTCAACCTGTTCGTACTGGTGGTGCAGAGCTTCCTGAAAGTGCCCGCGCTCAATGCGCTGGCCCCGAATGGAACCGAACCGCCCTTCGCCATCGCCCAAGGTGTGCTGCTCATCGCGTCCATCGCCTTTGGCTACGCCGCGTTCAAGGCCGCGCGCCGGCGAAGCGCCGCCGCCTGACGGCAACCAAAATCCTGGGCAAGGGCGGCTTCGGCCGCCTTTGTCTGTTGCGACACCACCAACCCCTCTTGCACCACCTTCCGTTTACGTTAAGGTCAGTTTCAAACTGCTACCGGAGAGTGATTCATGGCCCTGCCCCCGATTTTCGACCGCCTGCGCCTGCCCGTCATCGGCTCGCCCTTGTTCATCGTGTCGGGGCCGGAACTTGTCATCGCCCAGTGCAAGGCAGGCGTCGTCGGCAGCTTCCCGGCGCTCAACGCGCGGCCGCAGACGTTACTCGATGAATGGCTGCACCAGATCACCGAAGAACTCGCGGCGTGGGACCGCGCCAATCCCGACCGCCTGTCGGCACCCTATGCCGTCAACCAGATCGTCCACAAGTCGAACGACCGGCTCGAACAGGACATCGCGACCTGCGCCAAATGGAAGGTGCCGATCACCATCACCTCGCTCGGCGCGCGCGAGGAACTGAATCAGGCGGTCCACAGCTGGGGCGGCATCACGCTCCACGACGTCATCGACGACCGTTTTGCGCGCAAGGCGGTCGAAAAGGGTGCCGACGGCCTGATCCCCGTCGCCGCCGGCGCGGGCGGCCATGCCGGCCGCCAGTCGCCCTTCGCGCTGGTGCAGGAAATCCGTGAATGGTTCGACGGCCCCGTCGCGCTGTCGGGCGCGATCGGTCACGGCCGCTCGGTCCTCGCCGCGCAGGCATGCGGCGCCGACCTCGCCTATATCGGCAGCGCCTTCATCGCCACCGCCGAAGCCAACGCCGATCAGGCCTATAAGGATGGCATCGTCGAGGGGCGCGCCGGCGACATCGTCTATTCAAACCTGTTCACCGGCGTCCACGGCAATTACCTTCGCCAATCAATCGTTACCGCGGGCATGGACCCCGACAATCTGCCCGAAGGCGACCTCAAGACGATGAACTTCGGTTCGGGTGGCAACACCAAGGTCAAGGCGTGGAAGGACATCTGGGGATCGGGTCAGGGCATCGGCCCCGTTACCGCGGTACGCCCCGTCGCCGAATTTGTCGCCGAGCTCGAAGCACAATATCTCGCTGCCCGCCGCGAACTTGAAGCGAAAGTCAGGCTGTAGCGCCCCGGACCAACGCTCGATCGCATTTTGCAACGGGCGCTGCGCATTCAGCAAGGCAATGGGAATGGGGTGGTGGCGCTGTGCGGCAGCGGCGCCCCGTTCCATCCCCGCCGCGATGTCAGCATCTTTGATGTCGACCCGCCCGGGCCGCAGACCCGTGCGACGCAGCACCGTTTCCAGCGCATCCACCGAGCTACCCGGCACGCGGTACCGGCAAATTAACGCAAAGGGTTCCGGCGGCACGGGCAGGGTCTGAGCGTCCGTTGTCTCGGCCTCCATGTCGCTGGCCAACCTCCATCGCCTCGCACTTGCATTGCAAGCCCGGCGACAATCTTCAAACGCATAATCGCAGATGTCGGCGAGTTAATCTGGCAGCAGGCCTCAGATCGCGACCTGGCTACCCAGTTCGACGACGCGATTGGTCGGCAAGCGGAAATATTCCATCGCGCTTTCTGAATTGCGCAGCATCCACGCGAACAGTTTCTCGCGCCAGATCGGCATCCCCGGCTTGCTCGCCGCGATCAGCGTCTGCCGCGACAGGAAAAAGCTGGTTTCCAGCATCTTGAACTCGCCGCCGCAGCTCGTCACGCGCTTCAGCGCGTCGGGCACATCGACCGGCTGCATGAAACCGTAATTCAGGATCAGGCGGTGAAATCCCTGCCCCAGATCCTCGAGCGCGCAGTGATTTTCCTCGCGCACGAACGGCACGTCGGCGACCTTGATCGTCAGCAGGATGATCCGCTGGTGCAGCACCTTGTTGTGCTTGAGGTTATGGAGCAGCGCGTGCGGCACCCCGTCGCTGCTCGACGTCATGAACACTGCGGTTCCCGGCACGCGGGTCGCGCTGTTCGCCGCCGATTTGACGAACACCGGGATCGGCATCGCGCCCTCGGCCATTTCCTGCTGCATCAGCTTGCGCCCGCGCGACCAGGTCGTCAGCATCGTAAAGATGATCAGGCCGATCGCCAGCGGCACCCAGCCGCCGTCGGGCACCTTGATCAGATTGGCGCCGAAATAGGCGATGTCGACGATGAAGAACACCGCCAGCACCGGCAGCGCTTTCCACGCCGGCCATTTCCACAGCGTGAAGAGCACGACCGAAAGCAGGCAGGTATCGATGAACATCGCGCCGGTCACCGCGATGCCATAAGCCGCCGCGAGGTTGCTCGACGATCCGAAGAACAGCACCAGAATGATCACCATCACCATCAGCGCCCAATTGACCATCGGGATATAGATCTGTCCCGCCGCCGAAGCGCTGGTATGCTCGACGCGCAGGCGCGGGATGAAACCGAGCTGGATCGCCTGCTGGGTCAGCGAGAAGGCGCCCGAAATCACCGCCTGGCTGGCGATGATCGTCGCGAGCAGCGCGAGGATGACGACCGGCACCTCAAGATATTCGGGCATCATCTGGAAAAACGGATCCGAAATCAGATCTGCGCGCGGCCCGGCTTCGGCGGCGAGCACCATCGCGCCCTGCCCCATATAGTTGAGCATAAGCGCGGGCAGCACAAACGCGAGCCAGCTGATCCCGATCGGGCCGCGCCCGAAATGCCCCATGTCGGCATAGAGCGCCTCGGCGCCGGTCACCGCGAGCACCACCGCACCCAGTGCAATAAACGCCGTAAACCCGTCGACGTAAAAGAAGCGCAGCGCGTTCACCGGATTGATCGTCTCGGCAATAATCCAGGGATTATCGGCGATGTGCATGACGCCCAACCCGGCCAGCGTAACGAAATACAGCAGCATGATCGGCCCGAACAACGCCCCGACCTTGGCCGTCCCGCGCGACTGGATCGCGAACAGGCCGATCAGGATCGCGAGTGCAATCGGCACGATATAAGGCGCGAACCCCGGGTCGATATAGCGAAGTCCCTCGGTCGCCGACAGCACCGACATCGCCGGGGTGATCATGCTATCGCCATAAAACAGGGCCGTCGCGAACACCCCCAGCAGGATGATCGGCCAGGTCCAGCGCTTCTCGCCCGACGACCGGCTGATCAACGCGAGCAACGCCAGACTGCCACCCTCGCCCTTGTTGTCGGCCTTCATGATCGTCAGCACATATTTAAACGTGACGACGAGCATCATCGACCAGAACACCAGGCTCAGCACGCCATAGATGTGCAATTGATCGGGCTCGATCGGATGGTGCCCGGCAAAGGTTTCGCGAAACGCGTAAAGCGGGCTGGTACCGATGTCGCCGAACACGACGCCCACCGCGCCGACAGCAAGCTTCAGCTTGCCATCGCTGGCGTGGCTCTGGCCATAGTGGCCCGCGTTGGCGGCGGCCGGAGCGACGCTTTCGGCGCCGCCCGCCGCAGTTGGCGACTCAGCAGTCATCGCCAGCCATTAGACGAGCCGGAGGCGTTGGAATAGCGTCCATATCAGGGGGTTTGTCCCGGCGCGGGCGGCGGCTGCGGGCCGAGCGCCTGCCGGAGCTGCGCCAGCCGCATTTCGAGGTCGGGCCGCCACGGCGCATCGGCGGGGCTGCGCGCAAGCAACTGGCCCCACACCGCCTCGGCGCCCTTCAGATCGCCGCCTTGCGCCAGCGCCAGCCCGGCGAAAAACGGCGGCGCCGGATGCGTCGGATCGCGCCGCGCCGCCTCGTCGAACGCCAGCGCCGCCGCCGGCGACATCATGCCGCCGCCATGCGCGGTCAGCGCGTTGCCCAGCCCGACCCACAGATCGACATTGTCAGGATATTTTTCGAGCCCCTTTTCCAGCGTCTGCGCGGCCAGCTCGGTCTTGCCGGTACGCGCGAAGCCATCCGACATGCCCAGCCATTGCGCCGCGGGGCCAAAGCGGTCGGTCATGCCTTGCCGCTGGTCGGTCAAGACGTCGCCGAAGCCCTCAGGTTCTGCGGCCGCCGCCACCGGCTTGCCGGGCAGCGACGGGCTGCCCTGCAGCGCGTAGCCTGCCAGTCCCAGCATGACCGCAGCGCCTGCCAGCGGCCGCGCCGCGGCGGGCAACCTGCCCAGCACAAGCATCCCGGCGATGGTCAGCACCGCCGCCAGCATGACCCACAGCCAGATCATGCGCCATCCTCCGCATCGTCATTCGCGCCGCGCCGGAAGCGTCCGAACGCCAGCCAGCCGCCGAGCAACAGGAACAAGAGCGGCCCCAGCCACAGGAACGCGGTCGCGCCGTCGAATGGCGGGTCGTAACTCACCCAATTGCCATAGCGTGCGACCAGCCACGCCTTGATTTCGTCGGGACTTTCTCCCGCCGCGATCTTGCTGCGCACCTCGTGCCGCATGTCGCCGGCAAGCGGCGCATCGCTGTCGGCGATCGATTGCCCCTGACAGACCAGACAGCGCAGCTCCTCCATCAACGCCTTCGCGTGCGCTTCCTTGGCCGGGTCGCGCAGCTGTTCGTACGCGTAGGGCGCGGGCGGTAGCCGATCCTGCGCCGCCAGCGGCGCGGCAAACACGCCCGGCAAGCAAAGAAGAAAGAGCGGTAGCCTCACTTCATCGCCTCCAGCTTTGCGACGATTTCCGGCACCTGGTCCGCCAGAATAACGCCCTGGATCTGTTCGCGGATGACGCCCTTGCCGTCGATCAGGAAGGTTTCGGGAACCCCCGACGATCCCAGCGCGATCTGGACGCTGCTTTGCATGTCCGATCCGATGCGATCGAACGGATTGCCATATTCGCGCAGGAACATCGCGACGTCGTCGGGCGTGTCGCGGATCGCGATGCCGTCGATCGGCACGCCCGCAGCTTTCAAGGCTTCGAGCTGCGGCGCCTCGGCGCGGCAGGGGATGCACCAGCTGGCGAACACATTGACCAGCCGCGGCCGTCCATCGGCCAGCTGGCTGCTCTTCAGCCCCGCCACCCCCGCGGTCGCGGGCGGCAGGTCGAACAGCGGCATCGGCTTGTCGATCCATTGCGACTGAATCAGTGTTTCGGCGGGCGTCGTCAGCCGGTAGATAAAGGCGCCAAACAACAATCCCATGATCGCCAGCGGCACGAAGAGAACCCAGCGGTTGGTCATGGCGCAAAGCGCTCCTCTGATTTCCGGCGGCGCCGCGCGCGCCAGATACCGAGCAATTGCGCGCGGCCGAGCAGCGACAGCGCCGCGCCGAGCGCGATCAGTCCGCCGCCAAGCCAGATCCACCACACCAGCGGTTTCCACCACAGCCGGATCTGGTAGCGGTCGGCGCGGCCGTCATCGCTCGTCACCGGCTGCCCCAGCACCGCATAAAGTTGCCCGCCCGGCCGCGTCAGCAGCGCCGCCTCGTTGGTCTCGGTCGGAGCGGTCCCCATCAGCCCCGGAAAGGTGCGCGCCTCGGGGCTCATCGTGAACGACGACCCGGCCGACGTCGTCGCCACCAATGTGCCCTCGATCGCGGTGTAGTTCGGTCCTGCGATCGGCTTCACCCCGGCGAATTTGACCGCGAAGTCGCCGACCTTGATGACATCGCCGGGCGCCGCGGCGACCAGCCGTTCCTTGATGAAGGCGCTTTCGGCGCCCATCCCCGCAAGCGCGACGGCGACGCCGAAATGCGCAATCACCATGCCCCAGGTCGGCAGCGGGATGCGGCGGAGGTTCCTGCCCCACAGCGGCGCGAGGCTGGCGACGGCGACGATGCCCGCGACGGTCATGCCGAGCAGGGGCAGGATACCGACGCTCCCACCAAAGATCACCAGCAGCACGAGCACGAGCGCGCCCGCCAGCACCGCCAGCGGCAGCCGCGACCAGAGCTTCTTGCCATCGTCCTTGCGCCAGCTGAGCAGCGGCCCCGCGACCATCACCAGGCAGAGCGCGAGCGCCAGCGGCCCGGCAACGCGATTGTAATAGGGCGGCCCGACCGAAATCTTCTCGCCCATCGCTTCGGCGACGATCGGGTACAACGTGCCGAGCAGGACGAGCGCGAGGATCGTCGTCAGCAGCAGATTGTTGATCACCAGCGCGCCTTCGCGGCTGAGCAGCGCGAACTTCTTGCCCTCCGCCACGCTGCCCGCGCGCAGCGCAAACAACGTCAGCGCGCCGCCGATATAGATCGCCATCAGCACGAGCAGGAATGTCCCGCGCTCGGGATCGACCGCAAAACTGTGCACGCTGGTGAGCAAGCCCGACCGGACGATGAAGGTGCCGACCATCGACATCGAAAAGCCGATCACCGCCAGCATCACCGTCCATGCGCGGAGCGCATTGCGCGTCGCCGTCACCGCAACCGAATGGAGCAAAGCGGCGCCCGCCAACCACGGGATCAGCGAGACATTCTCGACCGGATCCCAGAACCACCAGCCGCCCCAGCCGAGCTCATAATAGGCCCA
>JAEMRT010000050.1 GCA_016463225.1 Sphingopyxis sp.
GACTCCGACTGGTGTCACCCCCGCTGCCAACTGCCCGACCATCGCTGGCCCCGACCAGCTGTCGAACCTTGGCACGATCAGCGGCCCCGGCGGCGAATGGCGCAACTGCGGCTTCCCGACGCGCTTCACCGCGACGACCGCGATCCCGAAGGTCGCCGGCGTACTGTATTCGCTGCCCGGCCGCGTCGACGTCGGCACCGATCAGGGCGCGGCGACCACGAACAATGTCGTCACGCTGACGATCGATCCGGGCGTCACCGTGTTCGGCGCGACCGGCGTGTCTTTCCTCGCGGTCAACCGCGGCAACCGCATCGACGCGGTTGGCACCCCGACCCAGCCGATCATCTTCACCGGCCGCGGCAATGTCGTCGGTTCAGCCAACGACCAGACCTCGCAGCTGTGGGGCGGTATCGTCCTGCTCGGCCGCGCACCGATCACCGACTGCCTCGCGCCCGGCGCGACCCCCGGCACCGCAGCGTGCGAACGCGACACCGAAGGCACGTCGAACGCGCTCTACGGCGGCGCGCAGCCGGGCGACAATTCGGGCCGCCTGTCCTATGTCCAGATCCGCTATTCGGGCTTCATCCTGTCGGCGGCGAGCGAGTTGCAGGGCCTGACCCCGTCGGGCGTGGGCAACAACACCCAGATCGACCATGTCCAGATCCACAACAGCTCGGACGACGGCATCGAAGTGTTCGGCGGCCGCGTCAACATGAAGCATCTGGTCGTCACCGGCGCCGAAGATGACGGCATCGACACCGACGTCGGCTACAAGGGTAACATCCAGTACGTCATTGGCGTCCAGCGCGAAGGCGGTGCGGTCGGCGACTCGATGATGGAAATCGACTCGAACGGCAACGAGGACGCGGTTCCGCGTCAGAATGTGAACCTGTCGAACTTCACCTATGTTCACCGCAACAACGCGGCGGGCAATGGCGTGTCGATCCTGGTTCGCGGCGGTGCCGACTATACCTTCGCCAATGGCCTGATCATCGCGCCGGGCTTCCGCTGTATCGGTCTTAACAGCGCGACGACGATCAACCCGACCAACGGTGCGCTCGACGAAGCCGGTCCGCCGCGCTTCTTCTCGGTGTCGATGCAGTGCAACGCTTCGCCCTTCCGCGGCACCAGCGGCGTCACCGACGCGCAGGTTCAGGCGATCTTTGAAGGCGGCACCAACAACACCGTCGCCTACACGCCGACGCTGACGAACCTGTTCGTCAACGGCGCGACCGAAACCGCGCGGCCGACGTTCGACGCGAAGACGCTCAACGCCTTCTTCGACACCACCGCCTATGTCGGCGCCGTCCGCGACGCCAACGACAGCTGGTACCAGGGTTGGACCTGCAACTCGTCGACGGCGAACTTTGGCACTGCCAGCCGCAGCTGCAGCGCCATTCCGACGACCTGATCGCTCGCGATCCAATTGGGGAGCGGGCACGCCTGACGGGCTGGCCCGCTCCCTTCCTGCATAAATTTGGGGACTTTCCACATGACCAAGCGGCCGATCTTTGCCAGCCTGCTCCTCCTCAGCTCGGCGCTGGTAGCGCCCGCGGCGCTCGCCCAGGATGTCAGCGGCGGCGCGCCGGCATCCGATACGCCGCCGGCTACGACCGAAGCGCCCGCCGGTGAAGAGCCGGCCGCCGACGATGCGGCGGCACAGGATGAGCAAGGTGATATTTCGATCCCCGGCGGCGCCGACCAGGAAATCGTCGTCACCGGCCGCTACACCCCCAATATCGTCCGCGCGACGCCCGAAGTCGTCTCGGTCCTGTCGTCGGCCGACATCGCGCGCACTGGCGAAGGCGATATTTCGGGCTCGTTGCAGCGCGTCACCGGCCTCTCGGTCGTCGGCGGCGGTTTTGTCTATGTCCGCGGCCTTGGCGACCGTTATTCGCTCGCGCTGCTCAACGGTTCGCCGCTGCCCAGCCCCGAGCCGCTGAAGCGCGTCGTCCCGCTCGACATCTTCCCCTCGAACGTCATCGATTCGACGCTGGTCCAGAAAAGCTATTCGGCGAACTTCCCCGGCGAATTCGGCGGCGGCGTGATCAACCTCACGACCAAATCGACCCCGCGCGAACCGTTCCTGACCTTCAGCGGCGGCATCGGCTGGGACAGCGAGACGACGAACGAGCTTGGCTATACCTATTATGGCAGCGACACCGACTGGACCGGTTTTGACGACGGCACCCGCGACGTGCCGCCGCTGCTGAAGGCCGCTTTCGCCAGCGGCAAGCCGATCCTGCAGGGCGCCGATTACAGCCAGGACGATCTGGAAGCGATCCAGATGGAGCTGGTCAACGCCGAAACAACGCTGCTGCAACAGAACAACCATATCCCGGTCAACTGGTCGGCGGGGATCACCGGCGGCACGACGATCCCCTTTGCCAATGGCGAACTGGGGATCATTGCAACCGCGGGCATCAGCAACAAATGGCGCACCCGCGACACGTTGCAGCAGACCTCGCTCAACCAGGATCTGTCAGGCGATCCGCAGACCAACTACAACCGCGTCATCACCGACAATCGCATCGTCGTGAACGGCCTGATCGGCTTCGGGCTTGAGCTGGGCGAGCACAAGCTGCGCTGGACCAGCCTGTATATCCGCGACACGCTGAAACAGTCGCGCCTCGGCCTTGGCAGCGACGCGAACCAGGTCGGTCGCGATATCATGAAGCAGGACACCGCCTGGTACGAACGCCAGCTGATCAACACGCAGTTCGTCGGCGAATTTCAGTTCGATGCGTTGAAGGTCGATCTGCGCGGCGCCTATGCCAATTCGCAGCGCGAGGCGCCGTACGAGCGCGGCTTCACCTATGTCCGCACCAACCTGCCGACGACGCAGGATCCGACCGGCAACACATTCGTCAACGATCTGGGCGGCAACCGCGGTGACGCGACGATCGCCTTTTCGGACCTCAACGAAGATCTGTGGTCCGGCGGCGTCGACCTGTCGTACGAGCTGGCCCCGCAGATCACCGCGACGCTGGGTTATGCCTATACCGACACCAGCCGCACCGCGGTGCGCCGTGCCTTCCAGTTCCGCGCCCCGGGCCTGCCGGTTGCGGTGACGCAGCTGCGCCCCGACTATCTGCTCTCCGACGCCACGATCCAGCTTTATGACATCGCGCTGGTCGAAACATCGGCGCAGGATGGCACCGCCGCCTTTGACGCCGGGCTGACCACCCATGCGGGCTATGCGCAACTGCAGGCCGAGATCGTGTCGGGCATGAACGTCAACGTCGGCGTGCGGTACGAGGACGCCAAACAGACCGTCGTGCCGATCGACCTGTTCGGGTCGGGCGGCAGCGCGATCGCGGCGACCAATCTCAAAAATGATTACTGGCTGCCCGCGGTCACGCTGACGTGGGAAGTCGCGCCCGATATGCAGGTGCGCATGAATGCATCGAACACGATCGCGCGCCCGCAGTTCCGCGAGCTGATCGCGCAAATCTATCAGGATCCCGAATCGAACCGCCAGTTCCGCGGCAACCCGTCGCTGACCGACAGCGAGCTGTGGAACGCCGAACTCCGCTACGAATGGTATTTCGCCAAGGACCAGCGCGTGACCGCGGCGGGTTTCTTCAAAAAGATCGAGAATCCGATCGAGGCCTATACCTCGCTCAGCACCGATTCGGTCGCCAACACCAGTTTCGCCAACGCGCCCAAGGCGTTGCTCTATGGCGGTGAGGTCGAGGTCCAGAAATATTTCGCGCTCGACACGCTGTCGGATGCAGCCTTCTGGGCGAGCCGCCGTCTGGTGCTGATCGGCAACTACACCTTCACCAAATCGGAAATCCAGGTCGGCGCCGGCGACACCACGGTGATCAATGGCGTGACGCAGGACGCGAGCAACTTCTTCTTCGACGGTTCGCCGCTGACCGGCCAGTCGGACCATCTGATCAATTTCCAGATCGGGCTCGAAGATCAGGACAAATTGTCGCAGCAGACGATCCTCGTCACCTATGCCAGCCCGCGCGTCACCAGCCGGGGTCCCTCGGGGCAGCCCGACATTCGTGAAAAGCCGGGCATTTCGGTCGATTTCGTCGCGCGGCAGGGAATCAACCTGCTGAACAAGGAAATCGAGCTGAAGTTCGAGGCGCGCAACCTGACCGGGCGCAAATATGAAGAAGTGCAGGAAAGCGGCGACAACCGTATTTTCCTCAACCGCTATAAGCTTGGCCGCACCTTCTCGCTGAGCGCGTCGCTGAAGTTCTAACGCTTAAATCCTCCCTGTGGCGGAGCCATGGGGAGGAGGAGTGCAGGGTTTGATTGCCCCCGGCAATCCAAATCCAGTCCGGGGGACTGGACGACCCAGCACTTCGCCGCAGGCGATGGTGGAGGGGCAGCGACGTTGCACCCAAGCCCCTCCGTCAGCGCTGCGCGCTGCAACCTCCCCATGGCTTCGCCACAGGGAGGATCATTGACGGCCGCGCCCACCGCCAGACTCGCTCGACCGTCAAAAAACTGTAATCTTCCCGTCAACTGATTGTCACCAATCGCCCCTAGGCGATTCGCGACGGCAACTTCAGCCTCAGGGGGACAGAGACGAATTCATGGCGACGCTGATGTCCGGATCGGCCTTCAAGCTGCCGCGCGGTTTGCCCGTGTGGCTGCGCGCGGGTCGCCGCTCGCCGCGCGAGATTGGGCCGTTGCTGCTCGCCGCCGGGCTCGGCGCCTTGCTGATCTGGCAGCTGGTTCGCCTGCTGTGGACCGTCATCACCCCGCTGTCGCCGCTCGGCGCCTGGCAGCCGCAGGCCGCGGTCATTGCCTCACCCGCCGAACGCCGCGCGCTGTTCGTCAGCTTCGATCCCTTTTTCCGCAGCGCACCGCAGGGGCCGGCTTCGGCGACCGTTACCGCGCTCGGGCTGACGCTATTCGGGATCAACATCAACGAAGCGACCGGCGGTGGTTCGGCGATCATCGCGGGCGAGGACGGCGTGCAAAACAGCTACGCCGTCGGTGACGAGATCGCACCAGGGGTCCGGCTGGTCGGCGTCGCCTTCGATCATGTGCTGCTCGACCGCGGCGGTGCGCGCGAAAGCCTGTTCCTCGACCAGAGCGGCGAGGCTGCGGTTGCCGGCCCGGCGACGCCGCTTCCCGCACCGACCCCCGAAGTCGGATCGGCCGCGACCAGCGGGATGAGCGCCAGCGGCGAAATGTCGCCCGCGACGCTCAAGGCGGGGGTCGGCTTTGCGCCGCGCGCCGAAAATGGCCGCGTCACCGGGCTGGTCGTCCAGCCGCAGGGCGATGGCGCGGTGTTCCGCGCCGCGGGCCTGCGCCCGGGCGACGTCATCCGTTCGGTCAACGGGCGCCCGATCGGGTCGGCAGGCGATGCCGCGGCGCTCGCGAACCAGATCGCGCCCGGCGCGCGGATTTCGCTCGAAGTCGAACGCGGCGCCAGCGTCGTTCCCGTCGCCATCTTCCTCTCGAAGCAATAGGTTATATGCGTTTCAAACTGTCCCTGATGCTCGCCGCCGCGCTGGTTTCCGCTACGCCGGCACCCGCGGTCGCCCAATATACGCTCAACGTCCGCGACGCCGACATCCGCGCCTTCATTCAGGATGCGGCGCGGATCACCGGGCGGACCTTCGTCATCGACGGGCGCGTCAACGGCAAGGTGTCGGTGGTGACCGACCGGCCGCTGTCGCGCAGCGAATATTTCGAGATTTTCCTGTCGACCCTGCGTTCGAACGGGCTGGTTGCGGTACCCGGTCCCAACGGCAGCTACCGCGTCCAGCCGATCGACGGCGCCGCGGCGCAGCCCGGCCGGATCGGTAGCAGCGGCGCGGCGCAGAACCAGTTCGTCACCGAAATCATCCGTCTGCGCCATATCGACGCCGTCGCGGCGGTCGAAACGCTGCGTCCGCTGGTCAGCGCGCAGGGTTCGCTGACCGCGAACCGCAACGCCAACAGCCTGGTTGTCGCCGATTTTGCCGACAATATCCGCCGTATTCGGGCGCTCGCGTCGAGCATCGACCGCGACAGTTCGACCAGCCAGATCGTCACGTTGAAAAACGCCGGTGCGCGCGAAATCGCCGCGGCACTCACCGCGCTGGTCCCGGCAGCGGGCGAGGGGGCGAAGTCGCCTATCGCGATCGTGCCCATCGACAGCAGCAACGCGATTGCGCTGCGCGGCGACCAGGCGATGGTCGCGCGCTTTGTTTCGATGGCGAACGAGCTTGATCAAAAGGCAGCGGGCGGCACCGAATTGCGGGTCTATTGGCTTGAGCACGCCAATGCCGAAACGCTGTTGCCGACGCTGCAGCAGCTGATCGGCGGCGGCAGCGACCCCGCGCAGAAGGCCGGGCTGCCGCCGGCGACGGCCTCATCCTCCTCGTCCTCCGGCGGCAATAACACGCCGGCCCCGGCGCCCGCCGCAACGGCATCGACCGGCGGCGGCGGCAGCGGCAGCATCTCGACCCGCGGCCCCGCGATCATCACCCGTTACGAAGGCGCGAACGCGATCATCGTGGCCGCCAATAGTGAAGTGCAGCGCATGCTCGGCGAGCTGATCCGCCAGCTCGACAGCCGCCGCCAGCAGGTGCTGGTCGAGGCGATCGTGGTCGAGATCGGCGACGACGCGGCGAAGCGGCTGGGCGTCCAGTTTCTGCTCGGCGGCAAGAATATTCCCTTTGTTGCAACCAGCTACAGCAATGCGTCGCCCAATATCCTGACGCTCGGCGGCGCTTATGCGGCGAACCAGCTGTCGCAGCAGACGACGACGGTCAACGGCAACACGACGGTGACCCAGACGAACAGTTCGCTCGGCAACAGCTTGCAGGAAGCCGCCGCGGCGTCTCTGCTGGCTGCGACCGGCGGTTTTGCAGGCTTTGCGGGCGATATCGGCAAGAACACGATCTTCGGCGCGATTATCAACGCGGTGAAATCGGACACGACCTCGAACCTGCTCGCCACCCCGCATATCGTGACGCTCGACAATCAGGCGGCAAAGTTCCTCGTCGGGCAGGACGTTCCGATCACGACCGGGGAGAAACTGGGCGACAATTTCGAAAATGCCTTCCGTACCGTCCAGCGCGAAGAGGTCGGCATCAAGCTGGAAGTGACGCCGCAGGTCAATGGCGCGGGCGAAGTGAAGATGTTCCTGCGGCAGGAAGTGTCGAGCGTTGCCGGGCCGGTGTCGTCGCGCAACAGCGATCTCATCCTCAACAAACGCTCATTCGAAACGGTGCTGACCGTCGACGACGGCGAGATCCTGGCGATCGGCGGGCTGCTCAACGATGACGAACGCAAGACGATCGAGCGCATCCCGCTGCTCAGCGACATTCCTTTGCTCGGCGAGCTGTTCAAATCGCGCAGCCGCACCCGGTCGAAGACCAATCTGATGGTGTTCATTCGTCCGACGATCCTGCGCAACCGCGAGGACAATGCGGCGCTGACCGCGCGGCGTTATGGCTATATCCGCGACTTCCAGTTGCAGCGTAATCCCGATGAGGAACCCGCGATCGACACGCTGGTGCGCGACTATCTGGGCGCGGTGCCGCCGGTGCCGACCGAGGCGACCGCTGCTGACATCACGGTCGGCCCGGTCAACCTGCCCGAACTGCGCGGTCCCGATGGCCGGGTGATTTCGACCGACGTCCCACCATCGATCTCGAACGCGCCCGCGCCGCCGACCGGAGACACTCCGTGACCGATCCCGAACCGATCGTCGCCGCCGCGCCGGTCGATATTCCTTATGGCTTTGCCCGCCAGCACGGCGTTGTGATCGCGCCGGGCGAGGGCGGCGCGTGGCTTGCGACCTTGCGCGAGGATGCCGATCCTGCGGTGCTGATCGAGGTGAAGCGCTATCTGGCGCAGCCGCTCCGCGTCGCCACCGCCAGCGTCGCCGATTTCGACCGCTTGCTGTCCGATCATTATGCCGTCGATAGCTCGGCCGCCGCGATGGCGGGATCGGTGGGCAGCGGCGAGATCGATTTCAGCCTGCCCAGCGCCGAAGATCTGCTCGACAGCGCCGACGACGCCCCCGCGATCCGCCTGATCAACGCGATCATCGCCGAAGCGGTTCGCCAGGGGGTAAGCGACATCCATATCGAACCCTATGAAAGCGGCCTCGTCGTGCGCATGCGCACCGACGGGGTGCTGCGCGAACATCTGCGTATGCCCCCGCACGTCGCCCCGGTGGTGGTCAGCCGCATCAAGGTGATGGCGCGCCTCGACATCGCCGAACGCCGGGTGCCGCAGGACGGCCGTATCGGGCTGACGCTTGCGGGCAAGGCGGTCGACGTCCGCGTCTCGACCTTGCCCAGTCGCGCCGGCGAACGCGTCGTGATGCGTATCCTTGACAAGGATGCGGCAGGGATCGATTTCGACGTCCTCGGCCTGTCGGGTACCTCGGACCAGATTTTGCGCGAGGCGCTCGCCGAACCGAATGGCATCATCCTCGTCACCGGACCGACGGGATCAGGCAAGACGACAACGCTGTATGCGGCGCTCAAACAGCTCAACGACGGCCAGCGCAATATCCTGACCGTCGAAGACCCGGTCGAATATGCCGTCGACGGGGTCGGCCAGACGCAGGTGAACAGCAAGGTCGGGCTCGACTTCGCCGCCGGGCTGCGCGCGATCCTGCGCCAGGATCCCGATGTCGTGATGGTCGGCGAAATCCGCGACCGCGAAACCGCCGACATCGCGGTGCAGGCGTCGCTGACCGGCCACCTCGTGTTGTCGACTGTCCACACCAACGATGCGGTGGGGGCGATCACGCGCCTGAAAGATCTGAAGGTCGAACCCTTCCTGCTCGCCTCGACCTTGCGCGCCGTCATCGCGCAGCGGCTGGTCCGCAAGCTGTGTGACCATTGCCGCGAGCCGGTGCAGGCCGACAACAGCGTCGCCGCGATCCTCGGGCTCGACATCGGCACCGTGATCTGGCGCCCGAAGGGCTGCGAACAGTGCAGCGGCACGGGCTACAAGGGCCGCATCGGCGTGTTCGAGGCGATCAAGGTCGACGACACCGTCCGCCGCTATATCTACAATGGCGGCGACGAGGCGATGATCACGCGCCACGCCTTTCTGAAATCGCCGACGCTCGCCTCGGCGGCGCGGGCGATGGTCGCAAAGGGGCTGACGACCGCCGAAGAGGCGATCCGCATCGCGCGGCGCGAGGAAATCGATGCCTGATTATCGCTATGTGGCGATCGATCCGCAGGGCCGTGAGCGCAAGGGACGGCTGACCGCCGCGAACGATGATGCCGCGCGGGCCGATCTGGTGCGGCGCAAATTCCATATCGTCGCAGTCGAGGCGGCGGGGGCGAAGCCCGCCAGCCGGTCGCTGCTCGCGTTCCGCCGCGCGCGGCTCAGCAGCAAAGAACTCGCGCTGTTCACCCGTCAGCTGGCGACGCTGGCCGAGGTCGCGCCGCTCGAAGAGGCACTGCGCACGCTGACCCGCCAGAGCGAGGCCGAGAGCGCGCGCACGATCGTCGGCGACGTCCATGCGGGGCTGCTCGAAGGCCGCCGCCTTGCCGATGCGATGGCGCGCCAGCCCGCCAGCTTCCCGCCGCTCTATCGCGCGATGGTCGCGGCGGGTGAAACCACGGGCAGCCTGACCACTATTCTCGCGCGCCTTGCGGACCTGCTTGAACGGCAGGCCGAGGTGCGCGGCAAGCTGATCGCGGCGCTGGCCTATCCGATCGTGCTTGCGGTCGTCGCGATCGGCGTCGTCGCGGCGCTGATGATCTTTGTCGTGCCGCGCGTCGTCGAACAATTTACCGACGTCGGGCAGCAACTGCCGTTCCTGACCCGCGCGGTGATCGCGATCTCCAGCTTTGCCGCGAACTGGTGGTGGCTGATCGCGCTGCTGATCGCCGCGGCGGGTTTTGGCTGGGTCGCCGCGATGCGCCGTCCGGCGTTCAAGGCGCGGGTCGATGCGCGGCTGCTGCGCCTGCCGCTGTTCGGGCGGTTGCTCCGCGATCTATACGCAGCGCGGTTCGCGCGGACGTTGTCGACCATGGTGTCGAGCCGCCTGCCGCTGGTCGATGGCCTGCGGCTGACCTTGCCGACGATCCGCAACGCGGCGCTGGCCAGCGCGACCGCGGCCATCGTCGATCAAGTGCGCGCCGGGGGCAGCCTGTCGGCGGCGCTGCGCGACGCCGGGGTGTTCCCGCCGCTGCTGGTATATATGACCGCCAGCGGCGAAAGCGCCGGGCGGCTGGAACAGATGCTCGAACGCGCCGCCGATTATCTGGAGCGCGAATTCGACCGGTTTACGGCGGCTTCGATGGCGTTACTCGAACCTGTCATAATAGTCCTTATGGGGTCATGCGTTGCCCTGATCATCCTCGCCATTCTGCTGCCGATCCTTCAGTTGCAGAATCTTGCCGGAATATAATAGATGTCGCTAATGCAGCTTTTCCTCCGTCTGATGCTCGACACCTCCTTTTCGGGCGAGGGCCGCCCGCCGGTCCACGGCCGCCGCAAACGCGACGAGCGCGGCTTTACGCTGACCGAACTGATGGTCGTGATATTCATCATCGGGCTGCTCGCGACGGTGGTGATGATCAACGTCCTGCCCAGCCAGGACCGCGCGATGGTAACCAAGGCGCAGGCCGACATTGCCACGCTGGAAACCGCGCTTGAACAATATCGTCTCGACAATCTGACCTATCCGGCGTCGAGCGACGGATTGAACGCCCTTTCCACGCCGCCGCCGGCGCTCGCGCAGCCCGAACGCTATCGCCGCGGCGGCTACATCAAGAAACTGCCCGCCGATCCATGGGGCCGTCCCTATAATTATCAGGCGCCCGGGCCGAACGGGAAGGCGTTCGACGTCTGGTCGCTCGGTGCCGACGGCGCCCCCGGCGGGACCGACGACAATGCGGATATTCGCAGCGAAGGCTAAGGCGCGCGCGCGTCGCGAGGCCAACGGCTTTACTCTGGTCGAGCTGATGGTCGTGCTCGCGATCATGGCGCTGGCCGCGACCGCCGTTGTGCTGACCATCCCCGGCGAAGAACGCAGCGTGCGCAGCGAAGCTGACCGGCTCGCCGCGCGGCTCGCCGGTGCGCGCGACATCGCGGTGATCGAGGGGCGCAGCGTCGCGGTCAATTTCGCGCCCTCGGGTTACGGATTCGAACGACGGATTGCGGGCGAATGGCAGCCGCTACCCGGCCGCGCGTTCGCACAGCGCAATTGGCCGGCCGACGTCCGTTTTGCCGCGGGCGACGGGCAGGGTGCGGCGCGCATCCTGTTCGATCGCGTCGGCACCAGTCCGACCCCGCAGGCGATCGTGCTGAGCGGCGGCAAGGCGCGCGAGATTGTGCGCGTGTCGGCGACGGGGGAGGTCAGCCGTGGCGAATGAGCGCGCCAGATACGAGAGCGGCTTCACCCTGCTCGAAATGCTGGTCGCATTGAGCGTTATCAGCATTGCCGCGCTGACGCTCGTCCGCCTCGACGCCTTTGCCGTGCGCACCGCGGGCGATCTCGACGAAAGCACAATCGCTGGGATCGTCGCGCAAAACCGCGCCGTCGAACTGTGGACCGACCCGGCGCCGCCGACGATCGGCAACAGCGCAATCGGTGTAACCAACGCCGGACGCAACTGGCGCGTCGAACAGCGGGTGGCGCGGACCGCCGACGACAGCTTGCTGCGCATCGACCTGATCGTCCGCCCCGAAAGTGGGCGTGGGCAGGCAGCGCTGACGATTATCCGGCCGTCGCGATGAAGGACGAGCGCGGCTTTACCCTCATTGAAATGCTCGTCGCGCTGTCGCTGTTCGCGGCGATCGCGGCGATCGGCGTCGGCCTGCTGCGCAGCAGCGTCGATACGCAGGATGCGGTGCAGGCGCGGCTGAAGGCGATGGGCGGGGTCAACCGGCTTCGCGCGGTCATGGCGAACGACCTCGCGCAGGCGGTCCAGCGATCGACACGCGGGCCGGCGGGCGAGGCGGTGCCAGCTTTTGCTGGCTCTTCGACGGGCTTTGCCTTCGTTCATGGCGGCGCGGCGGCGCTCGACGGATCGCCGCGCCCTGCGGTCGAGCGCGTGGCTTACGCATTGGTTGGCAGCGCGTGGCGGCGCGCCACGCAGCCCATGCTCGACGGGACGGCGCTGAATGCGGGCGACCGGCTGCTTGGCGAGGTCGCCGCGGTCGCGGTGCGCTATCGCGATGATACCGGCAATTGGGGCGACAGCTGGAGCTCCGAACCCGGCGACCGCTTGCCGCGTGCGGTCGAGGTGCGGGTGTCGCGCAGCGGGCGCGAGGCGCTGACGATGCTGTTCCTGACCGCGCCGACATTGCCGCCACCACCGCCTGCGGCCGAAAATCCCGCGCCATGACCCGCCGCCCCTCCCATGAACGCGGCGCCGCGCTCCTCACCGTGTTGCTGCTCGTCGCGGTGATGGCCGTGATCGCGGCGACCGCGCTCGACCGGCTGACGCTGGCGACGCGGATCGCGGGCAGCGCGGCAACGGTCGATCAGGGCCGCGCGTACAGTTTTGCCGCCGAGCAGATCGCGCTGCGCCGCGTTGCCGATCTGGTCGGGCGCGACCCGGCCAAACTGACACTCGCAGGTGGCTGGCTGGGACGCGATTTCGTGCTGCCACTGCCGGGAGGCGAGGGGAGCGCGAAGCTTTCCGACGCGAACAATTGCTTCAACCTCAACAGCCTGGTCGCCGAGACGGTGCCGGGGCGGCTCAGCCAGCGATCGGGGTCGATGCGCCAGTTCGGCGAGCTGATGGTGCTGCTTGGCGTCGACGCAGGCGAGGCGCAGGCGATCGCGGGCGCAGCCGCCGACTGGATCGACAGCGACAGCAACGACGGCCCGCTTGGCGCCGAAGACAATGTCTATCGGTCGCTGCCCGGCGCCTATCTGGCCGCCAACCGCAAGATGGCAGATATCAGCGAGTTGCGCGCGGTGCGCGGGGTCAGCCCCAAAATCTATGCACGACTGAAACCCTGGATCTGCGTGCTGCCGGTGACCGACCCGGTGCGGCTGAACGTCAACACGCTGGCGCCCGAACAGGCGCCGCTGGTGGCGATGCTGCTGCCCGGTGAAATGACGCTTGCCGATGCGCGGGCGGCGCTGGCGGCGCGGCCCGCGGGCGGCTATGGCAGCGGTGTGCGATTCTGGGAGGCGCCGCCGCTGGCGCAGTTCGATCCGCCGACGGAGGTGGCCGAACAGGCGGGGGTGACCAGCCGCTGGCTGACGCTGACGACGAATGTGACGATGGGGGACGGGTTTTTGACGGCAGTTTCGCTCATCGACGCCAATGGCGGCGCGCCGTCCGCCGGGCTTGCGCCGCCGGTGATTGTCCGCCGCGATTGGGGCGAGAGCGACTGAGATGAGCCGCACTCTGGTTCTGTGGTTGCCCCCGGTGGCGACGCTGGGCGACGAGAACGCCCCCCCTCCTGCTTGGCTGCGTGTCGACGATGGTGTCATCGTGGACAGCGGGCAGGACGATGGCTGGGTCGACGCGTGGGAAAAACCACAGGATGACAGGCCCGACGACCGCTTGATCGCGCTGGCGCCCGCCGCCGACGTGCCGCTGCGCTGGCGGCATTATCCCGACGCGGCGCCGGCGCAGGCGGCATCGGCGGCGCGGCTCGATACGTTGAAGGATAGTCTGGGCGATGGCGCTTTGCTGCATATCGTCGCGGGCCAGCCGATTGAAGCCGGGCAGGCGGTGCCGGTGGCGGTAACGACGCACGCCGCGATGACTGCGTGGTCCGACTGGCTGAAGGCGCGCGACCTGGCGCCCGCCGCGATCATCCCGGCAGCGGCTGCGGTGCCGCCGCCCGAACCCGACAGCCTGTGGACCGCCGAGGTTGGCGGCGAACAGATCGTGCGGGCCGCCGATCATGCCTATGTGTCCGATCCCGAACTCGATCCGTTGATCGCGCGCGGCCACGCCATTGCCCCCTTGGACGCCGACCGGATGCGCGAGGCGCTGCTGATGACGCTCGCCGCGCCGCCGCTCGATCTGCTCAGCGGCGGCTGGAAGCCGAAGCGCAGCTGGGCGCTCGACCCGGCGCTGCTGCGGCTGGCCAAGCGGCTGGCGATCGCGCTGCTGATCGTCAGCCTGCTGATCCCGATCATCCATGCCGTGCGTCTGTCGTCCGACAGCGGCCGCGCTGACGACGCGGTCGTGGCGATGGCGAAAAAGGCGGGGGTCACGGCGCCCGATGCCACTGCGGCAGAGGCTGAGCTTGACCGCCGGCTTGCGGCCGCGGGTGGCGGTCCGCTGGCGTTTTCGGTCCCGGCCTCGGCGCTGTATGACGCGATGCGCGACACACCGGGCGTCGCGCTCAAGACGCTGTCGCACCGCACCGACGGCACGCTGACGACGACGCTCGCGGCGCCGCGGGTCGAGGACATCAACGCGGTGCTGCTCGCGCTGCAAGCGCGCGGTTACCGCGTCACCGCGCAGCCGATGGCGGGCAGCGACGGGCAGCAGATGGCGAATATCACGATCCGGGCGGTGCCATGACCGAGCGATTGAACAACTGGTGGCTGGGCCTGTCGCAGCGTGAACGCTGGCTCGTCGGTATCGCGGGCGTGCTGGCGCTGGGCGTTGTCCTGTGGGGGCTGGGCCGTCCGGCCTATGCGGCATTTGTCGATCTGGAAAACCGGCATCGCGCTGCGATTGAGCGCGAAGGCCGGGTGGCGGCGAAGGTGCAGTTATTGGCGTCGCGGCCCGCGAAATCGGTCGCGACCGCAGTCGATGCGGCGGCTATCGATCAATATCTGGCGCAGTCAGCGAGCGAGATCGGACTGACGCTCGACCGCAATGAAGCGCGCGGCGCGGGGCAGGCAACGATCGCGATTGCCACCGCGCGGGCGCCAGTGCTCACCGACTGGCTCGCGTCACTTGAGGGGCAGGGCTTTGTTGTCGATCAGTTGACGATCACCCCCGCCGCGGACGGCACCGTCGGGCTGACTGCCGAGCTGCGAAAGGGCGGCCAATGAGCGTGCGCAGGCGTTGGGCTATCGCGGCGCTGCTGCTGCTGGCGCTGATTCTGATCATCGCAACCTTTCCGATGCGGCTCGCGCTGGCGTGGTCGGGCGCGACCGACGCCGGGGTGACCGCGCGCGAAGTGCGCGGGTCCGTGTGGGCGGGCGAGCTGGTCGAGGCGCGGCTGGGCGCGTTGCCGCTCGGCACCGTGCGCGCCAGCCTGTCGCCGCTGGTGCTGCTCGGCGGCAATACCGAACTCGCCTTTTCGCGCACCGACGAGCGGCTTGGCGCGCTCGCGGGGCGGCTGCACGGCAGCAACCCGCGCGGGGTATCCGACGTCAACGGCACGACCGCTATGTCGGGGGGGCTGGGGATGATCCCGGTCGATACGATCCGTTTCGAAGGCGCGACGCTGCGCTTCGATGACGCCGGAAAATGCACCAGCGCGAGCGGACGGATTCAGCTGGCGGTCACCGCGCCGATCGCCGGGCTCGACCTGTCGCGCGGCCTGTCGGGGCCGTTGACGTGTGCGGGCGGGCGGGCGCAAGCGGCGCTGGCCAGCCAGTCGGGGATGGAGCGGCTGACCCTTTCGTTCGACGGCAGCGGCGCGTATCGGGCGCAATTCGCGATCAATGTCGATCGCGACCCGGCGATGGCGGCGGCGCTGGCGATGCTGGGGTTCAAGGCCGGTTCGGGCGGCTTCGTGCTGGCGACCACGGGCCGCTTCTGACGTGACGATCCTCGATGCCTTGCCCTTTGGCATGGGCGTCGCTTTGGCCGCGCTGACCGGATTGGTCCTCGGCAGCTTTATCGCAACTTTGGTATTGCGCTGGCCCGCGGGGCGTTCGGTGTTCGGGCGGTCGCAATGCGACGGGTGTGGGCGGACGCTCGGCGCCGCCGATCTGGTGCCGCTGCTTTCGGCGATGATGGCGCGCGGATGTTGTCGAAAGTGCCGCGCAGCGATTGACCCTTTCCATTGGCGGGTCGAGCTGGGATCGATGCTGATCGGCGGAATTGCGCTGGCGACCATGCCGGGGGTGTCCGGCTGGTTGTGGGCATTGTTCGGCTGGATGTTGCTGCCGCTCGCATTGCTCGATGCGCGGCACTTCTGGTTGCCCGACCGGCTGAGTGCAGTGCTGGCGGTGGTCGGCCTGCTGCTCGCCGGGCCGCTGCTCGGCGCGCCGCTGCTCGACCGCTGGATCGGCGCGCTTGCGGGCGGGGCAGCGCTGGCGCTGATCGCGTGGGCCTATCGCCGCGCGCGCGGCGGTGACGGCATGGGGGGCGGCGATCCCAAGCTGGTCGCGGCGATCGGGTGCTGGCTTGGCTGGCAGGCGCTGCCGTTGATGTTGCTGCTCGCCAGCCTTGGAGGCATCGTCTGGGCGCTGCTGATCCAACGAAAAGGGGACCAGCCGCTCGGTCAGCGGCCGGTCCCCTTCGGTGTCTTTGTCTGCACCGCCGCTTTCGCGGCGGTACCGCTGTGGCCGCTGCTTATTGCCCGATGACGACGGTCACCGCGCGGCGGTTCTTGGCATAGGCTTCCTCGGTCGACCCGAGTTCGGCGGGGCGTTCCTTGCCATAGCTGATGACGTTGATCCGCGACGGATCGATGCCCAGCGAGGCGAGGTAATTTTTCGCGGCATTGGCGCGGCGTTCGCCCAGCGCGATATTATAGTCGCGCGTGCCGCGTTCGTCGGCATGACCTTCGAGGGTGACGCGGACGGCGGGATTGCGCTGCAACCATTGCGACTGGCTTTGCAGCGTCGCCATGTCCGCGCTGTCGACATTATACTGGTCGAAGTCGAAAAAGATGCGGTCGCCCGAGAGACCGACGCTGGCGAGGAAATCTTCCTGCGAGCCCGGAACGACGCCGGTGCCGGTGCCCGCGCCGGTATCGGTGCCGGTGCCCTCGGGCACGGGGGGAAGCGTGTCGGGGGCCTTTTTCGCGCAGGCGCCAACAGCAAGCATGGTGATCGCCGCGATCATCGCGGTGCTTTTGCGTATCGTCATCTTGTCTGTCCTCTTGTTGTTGCTGGAAAATTCGCGTGAGCGGCCGATTTGGCCGCGCCAGAACATGCTATGGGAACCCGAATATCGCTTTTTGGTTCCGCTTTTGTCACGGTAGCACCGGCCCCCAGCTGGGGTCCGAACCGTCCTGCGGGGTGGGCAGGCGGCGCAGGTTGACGCCGGTCAGATCGACTTGCCACAGGCTCGACTTGCCTTCGCGCCCCGGGGTGGTGCGGAAAAACTGGATGACGCGGCCGTTCGGCGACCAGGTCGGCGCCTCATCCTGCCAGCTGTTGGTCAGCATCCGGGCGCTGCCGCCCGACGGCGTCATCACCCCGATACGGAACTCGCCGCCGCCCATGCGGGTGAAGGCGATCAGATCGCCGCGCGGCGACCATTCGGGGGTTGCCGACCGCCCGCCGCCAAAGCTGATCCGCTGCTGGTTCGACCCGTCGATGTTCATCGTATAGATTTGCTGGCTGCCCGACCGGTCGCTTTCGAACACGATCTTGCGCCCGTCGGGGGAAAAGCTGCCGCCGACGTCGATGCCCGGGGTGCTGGTCAGCCGTACCGGGGTGCCGCCGCTGGCCGAGATGCGATAGATGTCGGTGTTGCCGCCCACTGCCATCGAATAGAGGATCTGGGTGCCGTCGGGCGACCAGCGCGGCGCAAAGGTCGCGTTGCCGCTTTCGGTGACCAGCTTCTGCGACCCCGCCGCGATGTCGTAAATGAAGACGCGGACGCGGTTGTTCAGATAGCTGACGTACACGATCTTTTTGTAATCAGGCGAGAATCGCGGCGAAATGGCGAGCGACTGGCCGTTGGTGATGAAGCGGTGGTTGCCGCCGTCGCTGTCCATGATCGCGAGGCGTTTGATGCGGTTCCCCTTGGGGCCGCTCTCGGCGATATAGGCGACGCGGCTGTCGAAGAAGGGTGCCTCGCCCGACAGGCGCGAATAGATGGCGTCGGCGCATTTGTGCGCGGCGCGGCGCCAGTCGCCGGGCTGGATCTCGAAGCCCTTGCGGACCAGTTCGCTGCCGAGCGCGGTGTCGTAGAGGTAACAGCCGACGACCAGCCCGCCGGTGCCGCTGGCATCGACAAAGCCATGCACGACATTTTCGGCATTGCGCGCCTGCCAGTCGGCAAAACGCGGCGCCTGCACCTCGGCGCGGGTGATCGTGGGAATGCCGCTGGGGCCCATCGGATCGTAGAGGCCGCTGCGTTCAAGGTCTGCCGCGATGACTTCGGCGATCTGGCGGCCGAGGGTATCGGTGCGCAGGCCGGCGACGGATTGCGCCGACGCGGTTGCGAGCGCGGGGATTGCGACGACGGTACGATTGTTGGAAATCGTCGCAACAACTTCGGGCGATTCTGTCGGATTGCCCGTCTGTGACAATGTGGTGGCGGTTTGCCCTAGCGCTTGGGCTGACGTTAGGGTCAACAACAAGCCGAGCGCAGTGATAACTGAGGCTTTCACAATTAATTCTCCATGCGAAACGGCTGCGTGATGACTTTCCAGCCGTCATACTGATCGGGCGGTAACTTGAATGGCGCGGCTTGACGCACGGAGCGAACTGCCAACTCCACAAATCGTTTTTGCTGGGGGGCGTTGCTTTCCGTAGTGCCCGTCATCGGCCCATTCTGGCGAATGTCGGCGATCGAGCCATCACGATTTAGATGAATATCCAGCCTCAATCTCAACTGATCCAATTCGACACCGCTGATCGCGTTCGCGTTCCTCTGCCAATATGGTCTGATCTCACCGTCAACGGCCGCAGAGAAGGCACGCCGCACTTCCGCCGACACAGCAGACGCTGGTGCGCCCTTGGTTTGTGTCGACTTGGTTAACTCACGGCCGATTCTGTCGATGTCACCTGAGGGTTGTCCGGCACGTCGAGGCGGGGCCTTTTTGGTGGGCGTTTTCTTCTGGACCTCCTTGGGAGGGGCCTTTTTTGTTGCGGGAGGCTGCTTAAGAGGCGCCGGCTTCGGCCGCTCGACCTGCTTGGGGGTCGGGGCGGGCGTCGGCCGAACTACCGGTTCGGGCAGCGGTGGTGCAGGCATCGGTTCGGGCGCCGTAATGTCGGTAGCGTCTTCTTCGCCCAGTCGTGCGGCCGGGGGCGTTTCGCTGATGACTGGCGCTGTTGACGTGGGCGCGGTTTCGGCGATCAGGTCGACCTCCATCGGCGGGTTGTCGAAACGCCGTTCGCCCGCGGTCCACTGCACGGAAAGCAGGCCGACGATGACGACATGCGCCGCCACCGCGATGGCGATGCCGCGTCCTTCCTTCCCCCTCACTGCCCGTGTTGCGGCCATGATCGGACCCTATTGCCCCGTTTCTGAACCGTCGGTGACCGCCGCCGCAGCGGTCGGCGCGCTGTCGGCGGCACCCTCCGCGCCCGTGGTCACCAGCGAAATGCGCGTCAGTCCGGCGCGGTTGAGCTCGCCCATGACGCGCATCACGCGGCCATAATCGAGCCCCTTGTCGGCGCGCAGCATGATCTGGCGCGGCTTTTCCTCGCCCTGCCGTTCGCGCGCAATCGCATCGAGCCGCGCCGGAAGTTCGGCCTCGGGCACGACCTCTTCGCCGATATACAGCGTGTCGTCGGCGTTGATCGACAGCTGCACCGGTTCCTGCTCCTCGGTCTCGACCGGCTTGGCGCGGCTTTCGGGCAGGTCGATGGGGACGGCGGAGGCGAGCAGGGGCGCGGTGATCATGAAGATGATCAGCAGCACCAGCATGACGTCGACGAGCGGGGTGACATTGATGTCGGCGATCGGGGCGCGGCGATGGCCGCGGCCGCGCCGCCCGCCGATGCCGCCCGAGGGGCCGGACATCGCCATCAGGCGTCGACCTCCAGCTCGCGGCTGAAGGTCGCGTGCAGCCCGTCGGCAAAGCGGTCAAGGCGCGATTCGAGCCGGTTCAGGCGCTGTGAAAAGGCGTTGTAGGCGATGACCGCGGGAATGGCGGCGAACAAGCCGATCGCGGTCGCGAACAAGGCCTCGGCGATGCCGGGGGCGACGACCGCGAGGCTGCTGTTATTCTCAGCCGCAATCGCGGTGAAGCTGCGCATGATGCCCCATACGGTGCCGAACAGCCCGACGAAGGGCGCGACCGATCCGATGGTGGCCAGCGTGCCGATCTTTTCGGCGAGGCGATCGACTTCGCCCGCGACCGCGCTGTTCATCGCGATGCCGAGGCGTTCGCGCGTGCCGTCGCGGTCGACATTTTTGGTTTTGGTCGAGCGGCGCCATTCGCTGATCCCGGCGCCCAATACCTTGGCGCTCGGCAATTCCTCGCTGCCATTTTTGTCGAAGAATTTGTCGATATTGTCCGCGCGCCAGAAATCGCGTTCGAAGCGTTCGGACGCGCTCATGAGCTTGCTGACGCTGCGACCGTGGGTGAAGATCACCGCCCAGACATAGATCGACGCCAGCAGCAGCCCGATCATCACCGCCTTGACGATGATATCGGCCTGCAGGAACAGCGCGACGGGGGAAAGCGTCGCCGCGTCGGCGGCCAGCGAGATATTGTCTAGCAAGGGATTTTCTCTCCATTCATGATGGCGGTAAAGCGGTCGGCCCAGCCCGCGGGCTGGCGGCGCGGCCGGCCCCCGGGCGACAGAAAGGCGGCGGTGACCCGCCCGTCTGTGAGTGTCTCGCCGGTTAACGTGTCAGTTCCGCGAAGGATGCGCTGCGCGATGATCACGCTGGCGCCGCGCACCGCTTCGACGGTGCTGACGACGAGCAGATCGTCGTCAAGTCGCGCGGGGCGACGGTATTTGATCGTCAGGTCGGTGACCGCCCAGCTGCCGTCGCCAGCGTCCATCGCCGCGCGCTGGTCGATGCCCGCGATGCGCAGCATGTCGGAGCGCGCGCGCTCCATATAGCGCAGGTAATTGGCATGATAGACGATGCCCGACAGGTCGGTATCCTCGAAATAGACGCGCGCCCGGTAGTGATGCGCCGCCCCGACGAAAGCGCCGGGGATGAAGGGGGGCGGGGCGTTTACCATGGGGTTGATCGATAGCGGGCCTTCGACTCGTCGCAAACCCCTAACCAACGGTTCGTCGCAGATGGGGGCCGTTTGGTGGAAGGAAGCGGCGGATTTCCGCCTATTTCCCGTTGTCGAACAAACCGTCCTGCGATCCCGCGGGCGGATTGAGCCCCAGATGTTTCCACGCGCTGGGGTTGAGCATCCGTCCGCGCGCGGTGCGGGCGATCAGGCCGACCTGGAGCAGATAGGGCTCGATCACATCCTCGATCGTATCGCGCGGCTCGGACAGGCCCGCCGCCATCGTCTCGACCCCGACCGGGCCGCCGCGGTAAATGTCGGCGATCATGGTCAGGTACCGCCGGTCCATCGCGTCGAGCCCCAGCGCGTCGACCTCGAGCCGGTTGAGCGCGGCGTCGGCGGCCCTGGCATCGACGATGGCATGGCCCGCGACGGTCGCGAAATCGCGCACCCGGCGCAGCAGCCGTCCGGCGATGCGCGGCGTCCCGCGCGAGCGCTTGGCAATCTCGAGCGCGCCGTCGGACGCGATCGGCAGCGCGAGCAGGCGCGCGGCGCGGGTGATGACCTGCTCCAGCTCGCCATGGGTATAGAAATTGAGCCGCACCGGAATGCCGAAACGGTCGCGCAGCGGTGTCGTCAGCAGCCCCTGCCGCGTCGTTGCGCCGACGAGGGTGAATTTGGGCAGGTCGATCCGCACAGACCGCGCCGACGGTCCTTCGCCGATCATGATGTCGAGCGCGCGATCCTCCATCGCCGGATAGAGGATTTCCTCGACCGCGGGCGACAGGCGGTGGATCTCGTCGATGAACAGCACGTCGCCGTCCTCGAGGTTGGTGAGCAGCGCGGCGAGGTCGCCTGCCTTGGCGATTACCGGGCCGCTGGTCGAACGGAAACCGACGCCCAGCTCGCGCGCGACGATCTGTGCCAGCGTCGTCTTGCCGAGCCCGGGGGGGCCATAGAAGAGCACATGATCGAGCGCGTCCGCGCGCGATTTGGCGGCCTCGATAAAGATGCGCAAATTCTCGCGCGCCGCGGCCTGCCCGACGAACTCTGCCAGCGTCTTGGGCCGCAGCGCGGCATCGGCGTCCTCGGGGGTGCGGATGGGGGTGGTGAGGTCGGTCAAATCAGCATTCCATTTGCGCCGCCAGGTCGGTCAGGCTGTCGGCGCTATACTCCCAATCCTGCGCCGCGTCGGCATCGGGCGCGCGGGCGCCGCCATATTCTTGTGGACGGTCGATATGGGCGGTCATCAGGTCGCAACCGCGCGCGGCGGCAAGATCGCTGTGGTGCGAGGCGACGAGGCAAAGCTCGTGCGGCGCCAGCCCCAGCGCATCGGCGGTCGCGAGATAGGCGGCGGGTTGCGGTTTGTACGCGCGGGCATATTCGGCGCCGAGGATGGCGTCCCATGTGATGCCAGCGCGGCGCGCCATGTCGATCATCAGCGACACATTGCCGTTCGACAGCGTGACCACAGGGAACACGGTGCGCAGCCGCACGATCCCCGCAACGCTATCGGGCCAGGGATCGAGCCGGTGCCAGGCATTGGTCCAGTCGGCTAGCAGGGCCGGATCGAGCGTGGCGGGGTCGATGCCCTGCGCGTCCAGCACCGCGTCGAGCATTTCGCGGTGCAGGATGTCGAGCTTGACGAAGCCGCGTTGCCCGCCGCTGACCGCCGCCATCGCGGGCAGGTAGCGGCGGCGCCACTGGTCGGCGAAGTCATGCGGGTCGATGTCGCTGCGGTCGATCTTTGCGAGGAAGGTCGCGGATTCGCGGGCGATGCTGCTGCGCCAGTCGACGACGGTGCCGAACACGTCGAAGGCGAGGGCTTTGGGGCGGCGGGCGGCGGCGGGCTCAGTCATGATGTTCTATTGCGTCGCCGGTGATCGAAACCCAAGGCTCCATGCTGTCCTCGTACACCGAATAGTCGGGCACGAAGCCGTGGCCGGGCGCGAAATTGCCGAGCGGTATCGCATAGGCCTCATGATAGGGGCGCGCGCGGTACCAGACGCCCGAACCGCAGGTGCCGCAAAAGAAGAAGTCGGCGGTGTTGCCGCTGTCGCCGGTATATTGCCACATTCGCGCATTCGCCTCGCCCTCGGTGCGGACCTGCCCGGCGGGGAAGCGGACCTGCGCGGCAAAAGCGCTGCCGCTCCGCGCCTTGCACTCGCGGCAATGGCAGACCGACACGCGGATCGGTTCGCCGGTGCAGGCGATGCGGATCTGGCCGCAGCGGCAGGCGGCGTGGCGGACGCGGTCGGTCACTTTGCCGCTTTCTTGAGCGCCACGCGGACCAGCGCATCGAGGCTGGCATCCGCGCCCAGTTCTTCGCCCGCCGCCGCAACCGCCGCGCTTGCTTCGCCGGGTTTGAAGCCGAGGCCGGTGAGGGCGGTGACGGCGTCGGCGAGGGGGCCGGGGGTGGCGGATATGTAGGACGCGCCGCTGCCCGCTATGCCGCCCAGCGCGCCCGCTTTGTCCTTCAATTCATGCGTGATCCGCTGCGCGAGTTTCGGGCCGACGCCGTTGGCGCGCGCGATCATCGCGCTGTCGCCGCTGGCGAGGGCGCGTTGCAGGTCGGCGATTTCGAGCGCCGAGAGGATCGCGAGCGCGACCTTGGCGCCGACGCCCTGGACGCTGGTGAGCAGGCGGAACCAGTCGCGTTCCTCGGCCTTGGCAAAGCCGAGCAGGCGCAGGAAATCCTCGCCGACGAGCATTTCGGTGTGGATGGTCACCTCGCCGCCGGTCGCGCCGAGCGCATCGAGGGTGCGTGCCGATGCCTCGACCAGATAACCGACACCGCCGACGTCGATTACGGCATGGCCTGCGCCGCTGGAGTCCAGCCGCCCTGTCAGTTTCGCGATCATGGTCCGTGCCTAACGCGGGGAGAACGAAAAGGGAATCAATTTCCCTCGACCATCTGGAATACCCGCTCTTTGTCATGCCGGACTTGATCCGGCATCCGTGACCGCGTGGACCCCGGATCAAGTCCGGGGTGACGAGATGCTAGTAGCGCGGTCTATGGTTCGCGTGGCAGATTGCGACCGCCAGCGCATCGGCGGCATCGGCGCCCGTCACCTTTGCTCCGGGCAGCAGCACGCGCAGCATGGCCTGCACCTGTTCCTTCGCCGCGGTGCCGGTGCCGACGATCGCTTTCTTGACCAGCCGCGGGGCGTATTCGCCGACCGGTAGCCCGGCGCGCGCGCAGCCGAGGAGGACGACGCCGCGGGCGTGGGCGAGCTTCAGCGTCGATTGGGGGTTATCGTTGACGAACACCTCTTCGACCGCCGCGCATTGCGGTGCATGATCGGCGATCACTGCGGCGAGCACGGTGTCGAGATGGGCGAGGCGGTCGGGCAGGGGGGCTTTGGCGTCGGTTTTGATCTGGCCGTTGGCGATATGGCTGATCCGGCTGCCCTCGACGCGGATGATGCCCCAGCCGGTGCAGCTGAGCGAGGGGTCGAGGCCGAGGACGATCATGGCTTCCGCCTGATGTCGGCCCAAACCAGCGCCGAAAATATCCAGAGCATAAACGGGGCAACAATCAGGTAGAGGCCGCAAACGATCTTCGTCACGATACTCTCTGCACTTTGGAGTCGTTCGAAAATCATAAACACTGAAAGCAGCGTCCCGAGGAAAGGAAAAGCCGCAGCAAAAACCCGCCAGCCCCATTCCTTTCGCAGGCGTATCACCCCAGCTTTTCCATCACCGCATCGGGGATCTCGTAATTACCCCACACGGTCTGCACATCGTCGTCGTCGTCGAGCGTGTCGATCAGCTTGAACAGTGTCTGCGCGGTCGCTTCGTCGGCGACTTCGCTTTTCAGCGTCGGGCGCCATGCGAGTTTCACGCCTTCGGCCTCGCCGAGCTTGGCCTCCAACGCTTTGGCGACTTCGTGCAAACCGTCGATTTCGGTCCAGATGTCGTGGCCGTCCTCGGACGATTCGACATCGCTGGCGCCGGCATCGAGCGCCGCTTCGAACACCGTATCGGCATCGCCCGCCTTGGCAGGATAGCTGATCAGACCGAGCCGGTCGAAGCCGTGCGCGACGCTGCCCGACGTGCCGAGGTTGCCGCCGTTTTTGGCAAAGGCGGTGCGGACGTTGGTTGCGGTGCGGTTGCGGTTGTCGGTCAGCGCCTCGACGATCAGCGACACGCCGCCGGGGCCATAGCCTTCGTAGCGGATCTCTTCGTAATTATCGCCGTCGCCGCCGGTCGCCTTGTCGATCGAGCGCTGGATATTGTCCTTCGGCACCGACTGCGCCTTGGCGGCGTTGATCGCCGCGCGCAGGCGCGCGTTCGCGTCGGGATCGGGCAGGCCCATTTTCGCCGCCACGGTGATTTCCCGCGAAAGCTTGGAAAACAGCGAGCTGCGCTTTTTGTCCTGCGCACCCTTGCGGTGCATGATGTTCTTGAATTTGCTATGGCCGGCCATGGCTCTCTTCTTTTCGGCTGGAAGGAACTGGAGGCGCGCGCTTACATCAGGACCGAATGTCAAAGCAACCGCTGCCACCACCCGACATCGCGCCAGCCGCCCATTTTCCAGCCAACCTCGCGGTAAATACCGATCGGCGTGAAGCCCATTGCCTCATGCAAACCGATGCTGGCATCATTCGGCAAGGCAATCCCGGCAAAGATTGCATGGACATTGCGATGCTTCAGAATCGGAAGCAGCGCCTCATAAAGCCGCCGCCCAATTCCGGCCCGCGCAAATGCGGCATCAAGGTAAACCGCGACATCTGCCGAGGTCGCGTAAGCTTCGCGGGTGCGGTGAGGGGAGCCATAGGCATATCCCGCAATTTTGCCCTCGACCTCCGCAACCAGCCAGCCATGACTGGTCCCGTAATTTTCTATCCGGCGCGCCATCTCCGTCGCATCGGGCGGATCGCGTTCGAAACTGACCCAATTGTCCGTGACATAGGGCGCGTAAATCTCGGCACAGCGCGCGGCGTCGGCTGACGTGGCTGGGCGGATGCGGGCACTCACCCCAGCGTCACTGCCGTCCCCGATGCGCTGACCATCAGCATCGATCCGTTCTGACCGAGCACTTCATAGTCGAGGTCGACGCCGACCACGGCGTTGCCGCCGAGACGCACCGCTTCGGCTTCCATTTCGCTGATCGCTTCCTTGCGCGCGCGGGCGAGGACATCCTCATATTTGCCCGAACGGCCGCCGACGATGTCGGTGATGCTGGCGAACAGGTCGCGGAACAGGTTGGCGCCGACGATCACCTCGCCAGTGACGATGCCCAGATATTCGCGGACCGGACGGCCTTCGACTGTGTTGGTGGTGGTGCTGAACATCGTCACTCTCCTGTGCTGATAATTGCGGGGGCTCAGTCGATGCCGAGCGCCGATTTATAGACGTCGAGGATCGCTTCCATTTCCTTGCGGTCGTTGACCGGCAATTTGCGCAGGCGAACGATCTGGCGCATGATCTTTGGATCGTAACCCTGCGATTTTGCTTCGTTATAGGTGTCGCGAATGTCGTCGGCGACGCCCTTTTTCTCTTCTTCCATCCGTTCGATGCGCTCGATGAAAAGGCGCAGTTGTTCGTCGGATACGGTGGCTTCGCTCATTTTATGCTCCGGTGACTGGGATGATGCGGCGCGAGAATCGCGGTTGGCGCGTCCCTAAAGCCCCGGAGGATTTTTGGCCATGCTTTCTTGGCGGCGCCGCGTCACTCGGGCGGAAACGCCTGCCGCTTGCCGCCCAGTTTGTGGACGACACCGCGCCGCATCACAAAATCGACCTTTTCGAGCATGGTGACATCGGTCAGCGGGTCGCCGCCGACGGCAATGATATCGGCCTCGCGCCCCGGCAGGATCGCCCCGATCGGCCGGTCGAGTTCGGCCGCATTGTCGCTGGTGGCAGCCTTGATCGCCTGCGCCGGGGTCATCCCGGCCTTGACCATCAGCGCGAATTCTTTGGCGTTTTCGCCGTGCGGCGCGACGCCCGAATCGGTGCCGAACAATATGCGGACATTGCCCTTGATCGCGCGCGCCATGCTGGCGGCGTGGGCGGCGGCGGCTTCCTCGGCCTTGGCGAGCTGCGGCCCCGGCGCGTCGCCGCGCCGTGCCTGCGCCAGCGCGGCGATCGGTGCGACCGCGGTCGGCACCAGCGCCGCGTTCGATGCCTTGAACAGCTTGACGGTCTCATCGTCGATGAAGCTGCCATGTTCGATCGAATCGACCCCGGCGCGCAGGGCCGCGTCGATGCCTTCCTTGCCGTGCGCGTGGGCGGTGACCTTGCGACCAAAGCTGTGCGCGGTGTCGACGACCGACTTCATTTCGGCATCGGACATCTGCTTGCCCAGCCCGCCGGCGACGTTCGAACGCACCCCGCCGGTCGCGGCGAATTTTATCACCTCGGCGCCGATCGAGATCTGGGCGCGGACGGCGCTGGCGCAGCTGTCGGGTCCGTCGCAGATATTGCTACGCTCGGCCGCAACCGCATGGGTCAGCGTGCGGTTCAGACCATTAACCCCGCCATGGCCCCCGGTCACCGAAATCATCGTCCCCGCGGGGATGACCGTCGGGCCGACGATCACGCCATTGTTGATCGCGTCGCGCAGCGTCGTCGTGGTCCGGCCGTCGCCGCCGAGGTCGCGCACGGTCGTGAAACCGGCTTCGAGGGTGCGGCGCGCGTTCCCCTGGGCGATGACGAAAACATCCTCGACGTCGCGGCCAGAGCTTTCGAGACGGCTGCGCAGCAGATTGTCGTCGCCGGAGATATGGACGTGCATGTCGATCAGGCCGGGCAGAACAAAGGCGGTCTTCAGATCGACGACCTTTGCGCCGTCTTCGGGCGTGGCAAAGCCGTCGCGCACTTCGGCGATCTTGCCGTCGCGGACGATGATCGTCGACGGTCCGCGCGGTGCGCGTCCGGGCTGGTCGAGCAGGCGGCCGGCATGGATATAGGTCGAACTGCTTGATTGCGCGGCAAGCGGGCCACTGGCCATCAGGGCGGCGCCCAGCATCGCTCCAGTCAATATCACGCGCATCGCCCCATTCTCCCCAATGACCGCATCTGTGCGGCAAGCCCGACAGTCATGTCCGCAAAGCCCGGTCCGGGCAAGATCAGCCGTGCGGGTTCTTCGCCATGCTGGCTTCCATCCGCGCGAGCTGTTCGGGCGTGGCGGCGGTGTGATGCAGGGCTTTCCAGTCCGCGGTGGGCATGCCGTGGACGATCGCGCGGCCCGCTTCCTTGTCCATGTCCCCCGCCTCGGCGATCCAGTCGCCCAGGCAGTTGCGGCAGAAACCGGCGAGCCCCATCAGGTCGATGTTCGCCGCGTCGCTGCGATGCTGGAGCAAGCGGACGAGGCGGCGGAAGGCGGCGGCGGCGGCCGCGTCGTCGAGGGTATCGAGCGCGTCGTTCGGGGCGGCCTGATCGTCGCTGCAGGACATGGCGGATTTCCTTCCGGTGATGGTATGAATAGCTATACGTTGCTTGCCTTGCCGGGGGCAACGCGCCTAGGCAAGCGGCCCCAGCTTTTTATCGGTTCGGAGCATTTGTGGTCCAGAGTTTTACCCCCCGCCAGCGCAAGGTGCGCATCCTGGCGACGCTTGGCCCTGCGAGCGCGAATCCCGAGATGATCGCGGCGCTGCACCGCGCCGGCGCCGACGCCTTTCGCGTCAATATGAGCCATGGCGACCATGCCGGCCACGCCAGGGTGATCGCCGCGATCCGCGCGCTGGAAAAGGAAACCGGGCGTCCGACGACGATCCTCGTCGACTTGCAGGGACCGAAGCTGCGCGTCGGGACGTTTGCCGATGGGCCGGTCGAGCTGGTCAAGGGCGCACCCTTCGCGCTCGATGCCGACACGGCACCGGGCGATGCGACGCGCGTCCATTTGCCGCACCCCGAATTGTTCGCGGCGCTGGAAGCGGGTACCCGGCTGCTGATCGACGACGGCAAGCTGGTGTTGCGCGTCCATGCGGTGTCGCCGACGCGGATCGATACGGTGGTCGAGGTCGGCGGCAAGATTTCGGACCGCAAGGGCGTCAATGTCCCCGACGTCGTCGTGCCGCTCGCAGCGCTGACCGAAAAGGACCGCAGGGATCTGACCTTCGCGCTCGAACAGCATGTCGACTGGATCGCGCTGTCGTTCGTGCAGCGGCCCGAGGATGTCGCCGAGGCGCGGACGCTGATCGGCGGCAAGGCAGCGCTGCTGGTGAAATTCGAAAAGCCATCGGGGGTGCAGCGGATCGAGGAAATTCTCGAACTCGCCGACGCGGCGATGGTCGCGCGCGGCGACCTGGGGGTCGAACTGCCGCCCGAAGCGGTGCCGCCGCTGCAAAAACGCATCGTCGCGACCGCGCGGCGGATGGGCAAGCCCGTCGTCGTCGCGACGCAGATGCTCGAATCGATGATCGTCTCGCCGTCGCCGACGCGCGCGGAAGTGAGCGATGTTGCCACGGCGATCTATGACGGTGCCGATGCGATCATGCTGTCGGCCGAAACCGCGGCGGGCGCCTGGCCGATCGAGGCGGTAACGATGATGGACAGCATCGCGCGCTCGGTTGAGAGCGACCCCGATTATTTCCGCCGCCTGCATTTCACCGAAACGCTTCCCGACGCGACGACCGCCGATGCGCTGGCCGAGGCTGCGGGCAGCATCATCGCGACGATCGCCGCCGATGCGATCATCTGTTTCACCGCATCGGGATCGACCGCGCGCCGTGTCGCGCGCGAGCGGCCGAACGCACCTTTGCTGGTGCTGACGCCGAAAAAGGAAGCGGCGCGGCGGCTCGGTCTGCTCTGGGGCGCGCATGCGGTGCCGACCAAGGACATCGGCAGCTTCGAAGAGATGATCGCCAAGGGCAAGCGCATGGCGCTGCGCCATGGCATATGCAAGGCGGGCGCGAAGCTGGTGATGATGGCGGGGGTGCCGTTCGGTACGCCGGGGTCGACCAACGTGCTGCATGTGGCGACGCTGACCGGTGACGAACTGCGCGGGTATAGCTGAGCCGGCTTTTCAGTCGGGATAGCGAATCGGGGAATTGAGACCGGTGGTGTCAACAAAGCCGGACGCCTTTGATTCAAATCGGCACAATCCTTACCGCGCGATTCAGATAATTTTCGACCTGAGTCAGAACGGCACGACTAAAAATGGTAAACGGACTTTGCACCATTGACGCCGCGCGGCATAGTTGGTGGGTGGTGCGCGTCGGACCCGCGTCGGGGGGATTCCGCATCGCCTATCTGGAGGTCCAATCCGCGTGTCCGCACCGTTCCGTTTTCCGCGCTTTTTTGTCACCAGCCCGGCACCTTGCCCCTATCTGGCGGGCAAGACCGAGCGCAAGGTGTTCACCGAACTCAGCGGCAATACGGCGAATGAGCTGAACGACGCGCTCGGCCGGATCGGGTTCCGGCGTAGCCAGTCGGTCGCCTATCGCCCTAGCTGCGCCGATTGTTCGGCCTGCGTGTCGGTGCGCGTGTGCGCGAGCGAATTTGTCCCGAGCAGCTCGCAAAAGCGCACCATCCGCCGCAACAGCGACCTCGTCGCCACCGCGTGCAAGCCATGGGCGACCGAGGAACAATATGCGCTGCTGCGCTCGTATCTGGGCGCGCGCCATCCCAATGGCGGCATGGCCGACATGGACGAGCAGGATTTCGCCGACATGGTCGAACAGACCCCGGTCGATAGCTATATGATCGAATATCGCGAGCCGACCACCGACGGCAGCAAGGGCCGCCTGATCGGCTGTTGCCTGACCGACCGGCAGGGCGACGGATTGTCGATGATCTACAGCTTTTTCGACGCCGCGCATCCGCTGCGCGAGGGGCTGGGCACCTATATCATCGCCGACCATGTCCAGCGCGCCGCGCGCGCCGGGCTGGCCTATGTCTATCTGGGTTACTGGATCGAAGGGTCGGCGCGGATGGCGTACAAGGCGCGCTTCCGCCCGATCGAACGGCTTGGCCCCGATGGCTGGTCGCGGTTCGAGCCGGCTGCGCAGACCGGCCTCGCGGCGATGTTCGAACTCGCCTGAACTGCCGCCGCCGACGGCGGTGTACTAGTTGTGAGCTTCGTCACAGTGGCCGCTTTACGGGCGGCTTAGGTCCGTCGTATGCGCTGCAACCGGACACCATATCGCCTTGGCTTTTCACATTATTTTACCACGCCCGGCGCTATTGACCCGGGTCATGTGGACCGATGACCCGCGATCCGGAGATCGGTAGAGCTATGGCTGGAGAAGTTTCGCTCGCGGCTCTGCAACTGTCTGCCGGGCTGCCTCTCCTTCGGCGGCGGGGCTGCGGGGACTCTGGTTGGCGGCAAGTGAAAGAAGAAGAATGATGATGCTCCCACGCTCGGTGCGCTGCAGCTTTGTGGCATTGCTGGCCTTCGCGGCGTTTGCGTTTTGGCCGGGCGTCGCCGCCGCGCAAAGCTTTCCCTGCCCCAATGGCCCCGGACCGGGCGAATATCAGGTGGGCGTCATGGGCGGGTCGCATGGCGTTGCAGCCATACCGCTTTGCGCCTCCAACGGCGGCGATGGATCGGATGCCGAAGACGAACGCCCGAAATATATAGAGGTGCGACCGTCGAAACCAGGCAACTCGGCGGTGGCCTATCATGCCGATACGGCATCCATATGGGTAACAACAGCTCACAAAAGTTACGCTGCTGCCAAAAAACAGGCACTGGATGGATGCAATGCGGGCACCGGCGGCGGATGTTACATCGCCGCCTCATTTGAAAGTTCTGGTGACGTCGCCGAATCTGGCGAAATATTCATTGCAGAAGATGCGATGGGCCAGCTTTGGATGAAGGAAAACAAAAGGCGTTATGGAGACCCGTACACATATGATTTCAGAATAACCGACCCGGCACGAATATTATGTCAGAAACAATCCTTCGGTTGTTCCGTATTGACCAGCTACCACAACGGACACATCTACCTCGACGTCGACCCTGAGAAAGATCAGTCCGAGAATTTCTTTCCCAAAGGCAAACTGCACTGGAATCGCTGGGCGATGGTTGCCCAGCCGACGACCCGGGCCGCTGCGGGGCAGTCCAAAAGCTGGCTGATCAGCGGCAAGCAAAATTCGGCGGCGACCCGCAAGGAAATTCTCGACCGTTGTCAGGCGGATGCGGGGGTGCCGTGCGCGATATCGGCCTATGCCGTGAACGACGACGAGGTGCTGGCCAATGACACGGGTTCCGCGAATGGCGTGCTGGTGCATTTCGTCGATGGCCGCGGGAAAAACCGCTGGACGAGCGCCGTGCTGACGAAGCCGAAGAAGAAGAAATACAAGAAGCTGCTTCGTTCGGATCCTGATTTCGTGGAGGCCCCCGATCCGGTCACGGTGCAGGAACGCATCGACCGGATATGCCCGCCGTCGTTCTGCCGCGTCATCGCCACCTATGACGCCGCGACGCCGCGGATGCAGGTGATCGAGGACGTGAAGTGACTGCGCGCAAGATGATTTTGGAGTGATGATGATGCAATATTTCCGACCCGCCCTGCTCGGCACGGCCACCATTTTGGCCTTCCAGCTTTCAAGCCCTGCCCAAGCCTGTTCCGACTTGCCCAATATCTGCGCGGCGCAGGCACAGCACTACCAACAGATGAATGACATCGCGGCGACGCCGCAGCGGAACGACGACGGCCCATATGATGATGGCGGCCCGGCTGGCGAGCGGCCCCGCGATCCGATGGCACAGGCGATGGCCGACATTTCCGGCGTCGCTGAAGCATCTTCGGCATTCGGTGCCGAGCTTCAACAGCGCATGAAAGACCCGGAGTTCAAGGCGGCCTATGATCGTTACGACAAGGGTGGCTGGGACTTTTTTCAGGACAGCAACAACCCGAAGCCCGGCGAATATTGCTCGGCCTTATATATGAAGGGCGAAGCCATGGTCCGCATATCGGGTCCCGGCAAAGACTATGACGGCGCCCTGCTGACATTTTCAGGACCCAACATCACCGGATCGCCGGAGGTGAAAAAGCTGAAGGTTACGCTCGATCAAAGCGACGGTACTTCGCAGTCGGTGCAGGCTTTCAATTACAAGTTTCCCGGCGAAGTCTATGCCTCGATCGCCTTTGCGGTACCGACAATCGAGGCGGGGCTGGCAGAAATGAAAGAAACATGGGGCTTCGACGTGCTGGTCGAAGGCAAGTCGGTGTTGAAGATCGAATGGCAGGACGGCCTTGCCGCGCGCAAGCAGCTCGAAAATTGCCTTAGCAAACGCAAGTCGAGCTGAGGCCATGACAAATCGATTTCTCGCGCCGCACATCGCCCTGATGATTGCCATCGGTGTCGGCTTCGTCCCGACTGCCGCTTCGGCACAGGCGCTCTTTTTCCATGTCGATGGCGGCCCGGGCGACCGTCAGGCCTATTATTCGAATACGCTGGTCATGGACCGCACGCCGCCCAGCGAGACGTTTAACCTGAGCCTGATCGGGATCAAGCAGATCGATGTCACCATCATCCATGAAAATGCGGGAAAGCCCGAATTGACCATGCTGCGGATGCAGTTCGAATGCCCGAGCATGTACGCAATGGCGGCCGGCAAAGGGGACAAGGCCATTCCGAAATCGGCCCCTGTAAGGATGCGGATAGGTGAAGGCAGCGTGATGTTACGACGCGATTTGCAGAATGAGGAGATTCCGCCGGGATCGTGGGTAACGACCAACGATCCGGCGATGCTCAAAGCGCGAAAACTTGCCTGCAATGAAGCCGAGGTCAAACAGGCGATGTCCGATTCCTATCGCAACCAGCGTTTCGACATGGCTGCGTTCAATGCCAAGCTTCGGCCTTTCGGACTGACCGAGGGGATCATGGTCCTGGCCGAAACAACGTGGTCGGAGCAGGTTGAACTCTCTTGGTCGCGGCTATGGCGCGGCAGCAAGCGGCCAGACCCAACCGGTAAGTTCAGCCGACCTGCAACCGACGCAGAGCGAGCTGAGGCCGCGGCGAAAATGGCTGTCTTGACCAAAGAACTCGAAACCCTGACGTCACAGATTCGCGGCAAATATGAGCAGAGCACCAAAAATTTGGCCGCCGGATTCGAATTCGACGAAGCCGCCGCAAAGCTGCGTGGAGACCGCAAACCACGCGGGATCGAAGCGCAGCTTCTGATGGTCTGGCAGGCAAAGCCCGAGGAGGATGTGTTCGCAAAGATGGGCCCGGCTCTGGTTTCCAATTCCGGCGACTTGCGTATTCTTTCCTATGGCCAGCAATATGACAATCGTGTTCTGGTCGGTAGCACCAGTGGCGCGACATGGGTCGAAGGCACCTATAAGTCGTGCGACGTGCAGTTTGTCACCATCCCCGACCGCAGCGGAGTTCGCCGCGTCGCCGACGTCCGCATCAGTGTCGGCGCCAGCGGAGACGGCTGGCTGGGTGTTAACACCGGAGACGCATGCGGCGAATTGTTGCAAGCACCGGGCAATTGATCGGGCACGTCCGGTTGCGGAATAGAGAAGATATTCAATGAGGCTTTTTCGAATATGGGCGGCGCGTTTCCTCCTGCCGTGCTTGCTGGCAGTTGGTTATTGTTTGCTGCCAAGCGCCGCTTGGGCCGAGGGCCGCTGCCCGCCCGGAATGTACGAAACCGGGTCGCGGGACTTTATCGGCTGCGCCCCGATTCCAAATTATGACCAAGGTGGCGATGGTGGGTCGGTTGATGATGAATCGCCCTTTCGGCGGTCCGATCCGGTCCGTCCTTCAAAGCCCGGCTTCACAGCGATGGCTTATCATGCGGACACGGCCTCTGTCTGGGCTTCCGCCGGCCACCAAACCCTCGATGCTGCTAAAAAACGTGTCCTGAACGACTGCGACGCGGGCACCGGGGGAGGATGCTATATCGCTGCAGTCCTTGAGCGCGCCGGTGCTATCTATGTCACCGAGGATGCGATGGGTCAGCTCTGGGTCAAACCGGATGATGATAAGGATGCCCGCCGATTTGACGTCACAAAGTGGAATCCGTCGATAGAGCATTGCCTGAAAAACTCCTTTGGCTGCAAATTTCTGGGCGTCCATGAAAGCGGCACTATCTATCTCGACGAAGCTCCTGAACGCGATCAAGCCCAGAACCGGTATCCAAAAGGCAAGCTGGCTCAGCAGCGCTGGGCAATGGTAGCACGGCCGGAAAAGGCTCCGTCTGGGGCGGCGCAGAACAAAAGCTGGCTGGTCAGCGGAAAGCAAAATTCAGCGGCGGTCCGAAAGGAAATTCTGGAGCGTTGTCAGGCGGCTTCCGGGACGACATGTGTGATATCCGCTTATGCAGCATATTCCGGCGATCTGGCTGCGGACGGGCGCGGAACCGGCACTGGCCTGTTGGTCCATTTCGTCGACTGGCGGGGTCAGAATCGCTGGACTAGCGCAGCGTCCGAAGCCGCGGCGGAGCCGAAAAAGGGCGTAAAAGCGCTGCCCGATCCGGTGACGGTGCAAGGTCGTATCGACCGCATCTGCCCACCGACACTGCCGTGCAAAGTGATAGGTACTTACGATGCCGCGACGCCGCGGATGCAGATAGTCGAGGATGTTCAATGACACCTTTTTGCATATCGGCGGCGCGTTTCCTCCTGCCGTGCTTGCTGGCAGTTGGTTATTGTTTGCTGCCAAACGTCGCTTGGGCCGAGGGCCGCTGCCCGCCCGGAATGTTCGAAACCGGGTCGCGAGACTTTATCGGCTGCGCCCCAATTCCAAATTATGACCAAGGCGGGGATGATGGCGGCGATGACTCGGGGTCGACACCTTCGCGGCCCCATATTCCCATGAAACCAGGTTACATGGCGGCAGCGCACCATGCCGACACCTCGTCCGTCTGGATAACGGTCGGTCATCGGAGCCTGGATGCTGCCAAAAAGGGTGCATTGGATGGCTGCAACAGGGCAACGCGCGGCGGATGCACCATCGCCGAAGCGTTCGATTCCTGGGGTTCGATAACTGTCGCGATAGATGCGATGAGCCAGGTGTGGATAAAAGTGGACCCATATCAGCGCAACGCGCCCCGATGGGAGGCCATGCGGGATCCCGCCGTTATATACTGCCGGCAGAATTCGTTTGGCTGCGAATTTCTGGGTAGCAAACCGAACGGGCTGATGCCGGTCGATGATGATCCCAATGCCGATTATTCCGCAGATTATTTTCCAAAAGGCGCACTCACCCGCAACCACTGGGCTTTGGTGGCAAGGCCGACCAAAACTCCGACGGCCGCCTGGCAGAACAAGAGCTGGCTGATTAGCGGTAGGCAGGGTTCCGTGGCGGCACGCAAGGAAGTTCTGGACCGCTGTCAGGCCGATGCCGGGGTGGTGTGCGCCATTTCGACTTATGCCGTAGCCGACAATGCATCAGGCGGGCCTAAAGCCGGCGGGCAACTGGTACATTTTGTCGATTCGACCGGCCGGAACCACTGGACCAGCGCCGTGCCGACCCGCGCCAAAACGAAACAGAAAAAGAGGCGAAAGAACGAGATTCAGGGGCTGGCCGATGCCGTTACCCCTCAAGAGCGCGCGGACGCTGCGTGCCCTTCCGCAGCCAATCCATGCCGCGTGATCGCCACTTACGACGCCGCGACGCCGCGAATGCAAATAGTTGAGGATGCAAAATGACACTTTTTCAGATGTGGGCGGCGCGTTTTGTCCTGCCGTGCTTGCTGGCAATTGCTTATTGTGTGTTTCCAAACGCCGCTTGGGCCTGCCCACCCGGAATGTACGAAACTGGGTCGCGGGATTTTATCGGCTGCGCCCCAATTCCAGGTTATGACCAAGGCGGCTATGATGGTGACG
>JAEMRT010000008.1 GCA_016463225.1 Sphingopyxis sp.
GGGGGCACAAGCAGCGCATGTCGCAGCCCCCCCGCCCGCTCTTTTCCGTCGCCCGCCACCGCGCCCAGCGCGACCGGCTGGCGCGCCGCCCCAAATCGGCTGATTTCCTCGCCCCCATCATCGCGGAAACGCTGCTCGATCGGCTGGCGATGGTGACACGCGATTTTCCCCGCACCCTGCTCATCGGCGCGCACGACCGCGCCCTGACCGATCATTTGCGCAGCACCGGCGGCGACCTGACGATCATCGAAGCCGGTCACGGGCTCGCGGCGGCGAGCGGCGCGCTGGTGGTCGAAGCCGATGCGATCGATCTGCCGTTTGCCAGTTTCGACCTGATCGTCTGGCCCGGCGGGCTCGACAGCGTCAACGACGTGCCCGGCGCGCTGGTCCGCCTGCGCGCGCTGCTCGCACCCGACGGCCTGTTGCTCGGCGCATTTGTCGGCGACGGCAGCCTGCCGCGCCTGCGCCGCGCGGTGATGACCGATGGCGTGCGCCCGATCGCACGGCTGCACCCGCAGATCGACCTCGCGGCGATGGGCAACCTGCTCCAGCGGGTGGGGTTTACCCTGCCCGTCGTCGACGTCGAGGCGCTGACGGTGCGCTACAGCGACTGGTTTGCGCTGGTCCGCGATCTGCGCGCGGCCGGGCTGGCGAGCCGCCTTGGCCCCGCCCCGCCGCCGCTGACCCGCACGGAGGCGGCGCGGATCGCCGCCGCTTTTGCGGCGCAGGCCGATCCCGATGGGCGCATCGCCGAAAGCCTGCGCATCGTCCATTTCAGCGGCTGGGCGCCCCATCCCGATCAGCCGCAGCCAGCGCGGCGCGGGAGCGGCACCGCCTCACTCGCCGACGCGCTCAAGCCGAAAAGCTAGACCAACGCCTCCAGCAAACCGATCAGCGGCTTGTCGGCGGGCGGCATCGCCAGGCCGTGCAGTTCGACCGGGCGCACCCAGCGCAGCGCACTGGCGTGCTGCGCGACCGGGGTGCCCTGCCATTTGCGGCAAACATACAGCAACAGCAGCAAATGCCGGTCGCCCAGCATGTCGCTGGCGAAACAGGCCGGGGCAAGGCAAGCCTGCTCGACGTCGATGCCCAGCTCTTCGGCAAGCTCGCGGATCAGCGCCTGTTCGGGGGTTTCGCCGGGTTCGACCTTGCCGCCCGGAAATTCCCACAGCCCGGCCATCGACAGACCTTCGGGGCGCTGCTGCACCAGCAGGCGACCATCACGATCGACAAGCGCCGCGGCGACCACGACCAGGTCAATTTTTGGCGGTTTTCCCGGGCTAAACGCGGACAAATTGTTAACCTTCCTGTGCAAACATGGGCATCCTCGGGAACTACACTTCAGTCAGGGGTGGAACAATGCGCAACCTTTACAGGCTGATGCGGTCGACCAGGGCCGCTACCGCCGTCGAATATGGGCTGATACTCGCCCTGATATTTATCGCCGCCGTCAGCGCCGTGGGAAATGTCGCCAACAGCACCACGAGCATGTGGGGCAATGTTTCCACAGCGGCTCAAACCAATATGTAGCAGGATAAAGATTGTCTCTTTTCTGGACTTTCGACCGCACCTTTTAACCATCGGCCATTAAGATTTTCAAAACCTATTCGCCTTAGACCTGCCAGTGTTGACCCAGACCAGACCGTCAACAGGGTAAGTGAAATCAGGAGACCAGTCATGAAGTTCATCAAAAAGTTCGTTCGCGATACCAAGGCCGCAACCGCCATTGAATACGGCCTGATCGCCGCTCTGATCGCCGTCGCCGGCATCACCGCGATGGGTGCCGTTGGCAACAGCGTCAGCAACACCTTCAACAAGGTGAACACGAACCTGACCTCGCCGTAATAGCGCGATCAACCAGACAGAAAAGGGGCGGTGGAAACACCGCCCCTTTTTTCTTGTCGATCAGCGGCTGGCGTAAACGACGATTTTCACCTTCTGTCCCGGCGTCAACCGGCTCGACGCGGTCAGACGATTGAGCACCTGGAACCGTTCGGCCTGATAATTGCTGTACGCCATGCGCCGCGCCAGGCTGGCCATCGTGTCGCCGCGCCCGACCGTCACCACATCGATCCGGCGCGGCTTGATCGCCGCCGCTTCGGCAGCGTTCAGGCGCCGGACGCTATTGAACATCGAATTGAACACGCCGGTGCCGCCCGCTTTGGTCAGCGTGACAAAGTGGAACGCACTACTGCGCGAAAATTCATAGGCAAAGACGGTCACATCGACCTGCCCCGACTGGCTGGTGACGCGCGCCGTCGAATAGGAGGCGGGGATGCCGTTAACGGTGGTGCGCTGAACCGCGCTGGGGCTGATCGCAGTGTTGCCCGCAACCGATTTGAACGCAGCGGCAATATAGGCGTTCATGTCGCCGCTGTACGGACCGGTAGTAAATTGCGCCTGACCGCCATTGCCGCTGACCGACACTGCGGTGGTCCCATTCTGCATCCCGTAGCCACCGGGCACCGCGAAGCGCAGCCGCAGGTCGGGGTGGAGGAACTCATTGCCCTCGACGACGCCCTGCGCCGGATCGTCGCCATAAAGGACATTGTCGACCGCGGTCAGAAACGCATCGGCATTGCGCGTCCCGCCGGTGCCGCCGACGCGGCTCGCGAGCGTCTGGGCGTTGCGGACGCGCGAGGCGGGGTCGGGGTGCGTGCTCGCCCACGCGGGCAGCGAGCGCGCATCGCCGCCTGACAGCCGCGCATCAAGATTGGTCTGGTTGGCGAGGCTGGCCAGCATGGTGGATAGCGCGAGCGGATCATAGCCCGCGCTGCGCAAATATTGGACACCCAGCTGGTCGGCCTGCAATTCCTGACTGCGTGAAAAGCCCAGTGTCGCAAACTGTGCGACCTGCATCGCATTGTTCTGGAGCAGCCCGCCGAGCCCGCCGAGCACCCCGCCGCTGTCGCCGATGGCGCCGCCGAGGACCGCCCCCAGAACGCCGAGGATCTGGTTACGCGTCGCCGCCGACTGGCGCTTCTTGCTGTGCTGCGCGGCGACATGGCCGACCTCGTGCCCCAACACCCCAGCGAGTTCGGCCTCGTCGTTCATCAGCGCCATCAACTGGCGGGTGACATAGACATAGCCGCCGGGGATCGCGAAGGCGTTGTTGACCGGCGAATTGAGCAGGGTGACGGTAAAGTCGCTGCGCGCGTTCGACAGGCCCGATTGCAGCGCGATATTCTGTCCGACGCGGCCAACATAGGCCGCCTGCGGGCCGCTGTACGCGCCGCCAAATTCGGCCATAAGCTGCGGATGCGCCTCGTCGCCCTGCTTGCGCTCGGACGGCGTGATGTTTGTCGCGGTCTTGATCGCTTTCAGCTGGGCGTCGGCGACGCCGGTAAACGCGAGGCTACCGAGCGCTGCGGTGGCAGCCAGCTTGATCGCCAGGCCGTTTTTCTTCGTTCGGGTCATCGGTTCACCTCTCCCATGCTGCGCGTCGTTCAGGGAATATCCCCTATTCGCGGCTAAGCAAGCCGCGGCTGAACGACAGATTGCCGCGTCGCGGCTTTGATCCTGACGGTGAACGCAAATCCCGCGACCGGGTTCCGCTATTGCCGCGCTTCAAGCACGTCCCATGGCAAGGAATTTTTCTTCGCGCGCGGCGAGAACCGCGTCGCGCGGCATACCCGACAGGCCATCAAGTTCCTGCGCGATCGCATCGCCGAGCGCGGCAATCGCAGCGTCGGGGTCGCGGTGCGCACCGCCGACCGGCTCAGGGACAATACGATCGATGATTTTCAGCCCGAGCAGATCCTGCGCCGACATTTTCATCGCCGCCGCAGCATCGGCCGCTTTGTCGGACGTTCGCCACAGAATCGAGGCGCAACCTTCGGGCGAAATCACCGAATAAACGGCATGTTCGAACATCAACACGCGGTTCGCCGCAGCGAGTGCGATCGCGCCGCCTGAACCACCTTCGCCGACGATTGCGGCGACCATCGGGACGCCCAGCGCCAGACATTGTTCGGTCGAGCGCGCGATGGCTTCGGCCTGACCGCGTTCTTCGGCCTGAATGCCCGGAAAGGCGCCCGACGTGTCGACCAGCGTGATCACCGGCAGGCCGAAACGGTCCGCGAGCTGCATCAGGCGGATCGCCTTGCGATAGCCCTCGGGCTTCGCCATCCCGAAATTATGTTTCATCCGCGACGGAATATCGTCGCCCTTTTCATGCCCGATCACCATCACGCGGCGGCCACGAAACCGCGCCAGCCCGCCCAGGATCGCCTGATCGTCGCCGAAATTGCGGTCGCCGGCCAGCGGCATCCAGTCGTCGAACATCTCCGCGACATAATGTTTGAAGTGCGGCCGGTCGGGGTGGCGCGCGACCTGCGTCTTTTGCCAGGGCGTCAGCTTCGTATAAATTTCGCGCAGCAATTTCGAGGACTTGTCCTCCAGCCGCGCGATGTCATTGTCGATGTTGAGCGTGGGGTCGTCCCCCATTTCGCGCAATTCGGCAATTTGCCGATCGAGCGCGGCGACCTGTTTTTCGAAGTCCAGAAAGGCTGTCATCGTCGGACCGCTAAGCCGATGGCGCCGCAACGTCAACGTCTGGCGTCGCCGGTCCGACCTGCATCGCCGCGAGCGGGTGGCGGCGGTTGACCAGTTCGACCAGCCGGCGGCTGTCGACATGGGTATAGATTTCGGTCGTCGCGATGTCGGCGTGGCCCAGCATCAGCTGCAACGCGCGAAGGTCAGCGCCACCTTCGAGCAAATGGGTGGCAAAGGCGTGGCGCAGCACATGCGGGCTGACCGCCGCCGGATCGATCCCCGCGCGCCCCGCCAGGTCGCGCAGCATCTGGAACAGCCGGACGCGCGAGACGTGGCTCTTGCCCGACGGGAACAGCCAGGATGAGCCGTCGACGAGCAAGGGAACCCAGCGGTCGAGCGCGCCGCGGGCGCGATCCGACAGCGGCACCAGCCGCTCTTTGTCGCCCTTTCCCCGCACGATCAGATATTCGCGCTCGCCGGCGATCGCCCGCCGCGGCAGCGACACCAGCTCGCTCGCGCGCAGCCCCGATCCATAAAGCAGTTCGAGCAGCAGCAGCATCCGCACCGCGCGCGCAGGCGGCGCTTCGCCCGCGGCTTCCTCTTCGGCCTGCGCGAACAGCCGCTCGACATGCTCATGGGTCAAAATACGCGGCAGCGGACGGCGCGTCGTTGGGCGCGCAATGTCGAGCGCGGGATTGTCGGCACGGTCGCCTTCATCGAGCAGAAAGGCAAAGAACTGGCGCAGCGCCGACAGCTTGCGCGCCGCGCTGCTTGCCGCAAGCGACTGATAATCAGCCATCAATTTTCGGAGCGCCGCCACGTCGGCATCGGCGAGCGAGCCTTTGACCCATAGCGCCGCCTGTTCCAGATCGCGGCGATAGGCGGCGAGCGTGTTACGCGACGCGCCGCGCTCGGCCGCCATCATCTCCAGAAAACGGTCGATCGCCGCTCCGTCAGACATCGTCTGACCGCAACGTCGAGCGCTCAGACATGGTCGATGCCCGACGTTTTGCCCGGTTCAGACACGCACCAGCGCTTCGGCGGCGATCATCCGCGCTTCGGACGCCAGCCCCACTTCGCGCAGCGCGCGAACGATATAATAGAGATGATAGGGCGGCACTTTCGACCATTCTCCCTGCATCCCCGCCGCGACGAGCAAGGCAACCATCCCGGGTTCGCGCCGCTCGGCCGCCGCCATGATCGCGCGCGACCAGCGCGTCTGCTTGCCCAGATCGACCTCGAGGTCGCTCGCCGCCGACGCCGCGGCCCCCGCATCGATCCGCCCTAGGCCCGCCAGCCCCGCGAGCAGGAATTTCGAGCGCAAGGTATCGGCGCTGTCGTCATTGCCCGAAAACTGCCCGACGGTGCCCGCCGTCGTCCCGTTCAGCGGTCGCGGCGATCCGACCGCGAGCACGCCCCAAGCGCGGCTGCCCACGGTGATCGTGGGTACCCATTCGATCGCATTATCGTCATAGCCGCCCGCCAGCATCGACCCCAACAGCTGCCACGGATCGTCGCCGACCTCGGTGCTAACCGGCAGCGCGGCGGCGGCGCGCGCAGTCGATACCATCGCGGCATAGCTTTGCACCGGCGCGGTGCCAGCGGCCCAGAGGCCCTCCATCGCGGCATAACGGTCGGCGCCGCGCGCCGAACCAAAGGCAGCACGGAGCCGGTCGGTTTGCGCCGCGAGAGCTTCGGCAGGCTCTTCTTCGCTCGCCGCCGCGCTCAGCAACGATATATAGGCTTCGCTCGACAACACCCCGCGCGCCGCAGCTTCGGGCGCGGCGGCGACGCGGCTCGCCATGTCGGTCATCGGCGCGAGCACCGTCCAGCCCTTCATATTGGCGGGCGCGGCGGTGCGCAGCGCCTCGGGAACCGGAACCGCGGTCGCGGTCGCCATGCCAAAGCGCCAGCTGGTCAGCCGGTCGACATTGTCCCATTCGATCGTCGTCGACCGGCGACCGCTGCCCGTTGCGCCGAGCACGCGCTCGGTGAGCAGGATATCGAAGTTCGAGATCTTGCCGCTCGACCGCACCCGGCTGATCGCCCAGCCTGCCGGCCCGGCTTCGCCCGCCAGCCCCGAGCAAATGGCAGCAGACAACCGCCACGCCTGCTCGTCGCCATGGGCCAAACCCGCGGGAACATAGGGACACATGCCCGCCGGATCGGCATTGGCCAGATAGGTTTGCTGCGCGGCAGCGACCAGGCGCGGACTGGCGCGGTCATAATCGACCGCCTGGACGATCCAGCGTGCTGCAATCGATTCGCCCATACGGAGGAGCAGCGAGGCGCGTTCGGCGGCGAGATCGGCGCCGTTGATCGTTTCGGGGGTGTCGATCGCCGACGCCAGCGCGCGGCGGAGCAGGATCTGGCCCCAGCGCGACGCGAACTGGCCATTGGTCCGCCGCATGATCGCCGCGGCATATTGGCCGCGCACACCAAAGGCATCGGGAGCGAGACCGCCGGTTTCGGGGGTCAGCGGCCCGATGCGCGTCAGCAGACGCCGTGCGCCCGGCGGCAAGTCGTATTTCAGCGTGCCGGGGGCGACCTCTTCGCCGTCTTCGCCCTCTTCGTCGGCGGCATCGGCAGGCGTCCCGGCGGTGTCGGTGGCGCCGACGGTCGAGGTGACCGGCGGCGGGGTCGTGCCGTTTTTCGGTGCCGATGTCGGCGCAGGGGTTTGCGACGGCGTTGGGGTCGGGCGCGGCGCCGGGGTCTCGGCAGGGTTGCCAAAGCCTTCGGGCAGCAGCGATTCCTGCGCGATCGCGGGCAGCACCAGCGCGGCGGCGAGCGCGGTACCCGACAGGGCCAAGGTCAGCGTCAGCAGTTTTTTCGTCATCGCGCTGCGCTTTCGCCAATCTTGTCGGCCACGTCCACCTCAATCCTTCGCGTCCGGTTGGCCGGACCTTCGTTGATCGGCGAAAACCGTTGTTCCGCGCGTCCCGGGCGGTATAGCCCCGCGCATCATGTCGCGAAACCCGAAAAGCCCGGCGCCAAGCAGCCCCAGCGCGATCCCCGCCGCGATCCGCGACCGGTCGATCGTGCTCGTCGGACTGATGGGGTCGGGAAAATCGACCGTTGGCCGCCGTCTGGCGGGTCGCCTCGGGATGCGCTTTGCCGACGCCGACGATGAAATCGAACGCGCCGCCGACATGACGATCTCCGATATTTTCGAACGCTTTGGCGAAGCGCATTTTCGCGATGGTGAGCGGCGCGTGATCGCGCGCATGCTCGCGGGTAAACCGATGGTGCTGGCGACCGGCGGCGGCGCCTTCATCAACCCCGAAACGCGCGCGCTGATCCTGCGCGATAGCCTGTGCATCTGGCTCGACGCCGACATCGCAACATTGGTCGAGCGCGTCGGGCGCCGCAGCCACCGCCCCCTCCTCAAGAACCGCGACCCCGCCGAGGTGCTGCGCGAGCTGGCGGCGGTCCGCAACCCGATCTATGCCGAGGCGCATCTGCGCGTCAGCTCGGCGAGCACCCCGCACGACCAGACGGTGCGCGCCATATTTGAGGCCCTGTCAAAGTGGGAAGATCCGCAATGGAACAGCTGACCGTTGACCTTGGCGCCCGCAGCTATCCGATCCTGATCGGTGACGGGCTGATCCGCAATATCGGTGCGCATGTCGCGCCGCTGCTCAAACGCCCGCGGACGATGATCGTCACCGACGCCCATGTCGCCGACCATTATCTGGTCCCGCTCGGCACCGCGCTGGCGATGGAGGATATCTCCTTCTCATCCTTCGTGCTCGACCCCGGCGAAGCCACCAAAAGCTGGGCCGGGCTCGCGCGTCTGACCGAATGGCTGATCGGCGAAGGCGTCGAGCGCAGCGACCATGTCATCGCGCTCGGCGGCGGCGTGATCGGCGACCTCGTCGGTTTCGCGTGCAGCATCGTCAAGCGCGGCTGCCACTTCATCCAGGTACCGACCACGCTGCTCGCACAGGTCGACAGCAGCGTCGGCGGCAAGACCGCAATCAACGTCGCCGCGGGCAAAAATATGATCGGCGCCTTTCATCAACCCGCGCTCGTCGTCATCGACCCGGCGACGCTCGCCACCCTACCCCGCCGCGATCTCGCCGCGGGATATGCCGAGGTCGTCAAATATGGCCTGATCGACGACGTCGACTTCTTCGCCTGGTGCGAAGCGCATGGCGCGTCGCTGCTCGCGGGCGACAGCGAAGCGCGGCATACGGCGATTGCCCACAGCGTGGCCGCAAAGGCGCGGATCGTGGCCGCCGACGAGCGCGAAACGCAGGATATTCGCGCGCTGCTCAACCTCGGCCACAGCTTCGGCCACGCGCTCGAAGCCGAAACCGGCTATTCGGACCAGCTGCTCCACGGCGAGGCGGTCGCCGCAGGCATGGCGCTGGCGCACCGCTTTTCGGCGGCGCAGGGCCTGTGTTCGGCCGCCGATGCAGACCGCGTCGCGGCGCATCTCGCCGCGGTCGGCCTGCCGTACGATCTGGCGAGCGCCGGGGTCGATGCCGACGGAGCGACGCTCGCGGGCCATATGGCGCATGACAAGAAGGTACGCGGCGGCAAGCTGCCGCTGATCCTGACACGCGGGATTGGCCAGAGCTTCGTTACCGACGAATTTGGGCTGGATGTTGTGGCGGCGTTTCTCGACGGCGAGCGCGCGCGTTAGGCGCTGGCCGCTTCACCCTCTTCTTTCGCCAGTTTCGCCGCGCGGCGCCGTTCGCGCAGCGTTTCCAGCACGCTCGCCGCCTGCCGCCCGCCGCCGGCGATAAAGCGATGGTCCATCCCGGCGGTCAGGTCGCCCTCGCTGATCTGCACATGCAAGCGTTCGGAATCGAGATGGCGCAGCGCCTGTTCGACATCGGCGATTTCATCCGCACTGACATCGATCTGTTGTAGCGCCAGCAACCCCAGCGCGATCGAACTTTCAAAGGTTTCGCGCACCGCGCCGTCAACCCCGGCGCCGTCGATCGCCATCAGCTGGCGGCGGTCGAACACCCGGGTCAGGATTTTGGCCCTGGGAAAAGCCTTGACGATCGGCGCCAGCACCGCGGCGTCAAAGCTGCGGTCGTCGGTGCAGAAAATAATCAGCCGCGCATCTTCGGCATCGGCGCGGCGCAGCACGTCGACGCGCAGCCCGTCGCCATAATAGACTTTCGTGTTGTAGCGCCCAGACGTCTCGATCTGGCTGGGCTTCTTGTCGATCAGCGTCACCGAACAATCGACCGCGTTCAGCATCTGCGTGACGATCTGTCCGAACCGCCCGTAGCCGACGACGATCGCCGATCCGCGCGGAGCATGTTCGGGATCGTCGAGATCGGCGGCGACGCTTTCGGGGGCAAATTCCAGGTTGCGCGCGAACAGCATCAGGAACGGGGTCGAGATCATCGACAGGGTGACGACGGCGCCGAACAGGCTGGCGGCGTCGGGCGCGATCAGCTGCGCCTCGGTCGCCTGCGTGAACAGCAGAAAGCCGAACTCGCCGCCCTGGCTGAGCAGCAGACCGAGCCCGAGCGCAATGCTCCACGGCTTGCCGAACAGCCGGACGATGACGGTCAGCACCGCGACCTTCACCGCGACCAGCCCGGCCGCGAGCGCAACGACGCGCAGCGGATCTTCGCGGATGACATTGAGATCGAGCACCATGCCGACCGCAAGAAAGAACAGCCCCAGCAGCACGAGGCGAAAGGGTTCGACATCGGCCTCGATCTCGTGCCGGTACGGCGAATCGGCGAGCATCACCCCGGCGATGAAGGCGCCGAGCGCGGTCGACAGGTGCAGGCTGTGCATGAACGCCGCGCTGGCAAGGACGACGAGCAGTCCGACGACCACAAACAATTCGCGCTCGCCATAGCGGCCGATGATCCGCAGCAAGGGGTTGACGACAAAGCGTCCCGCGAGGACGAGGATGATAATCGCCCCGACCGTGAAGAATGCCGTTTCCCATCCCGGCGGTGCCGACGGATCGGCGGGCGCGCGCGACAAGGCGGCGACGATCGTGATCATCGGCACGATCGCAAGATCCTGGAACAACAGGATCGAAAACGCCTTTTCACCGAACGGCGAATTGATCCGGCCCGAGCTTTTCAGGCTCGGCAACACCTGCGCGGTTGACGACAGCGCAAGCGGCAGCCCGAGCGCCAGCGCCGCCTGCCAGCTGAAGCCCAGGGTCAGAAAGATCAGCCCCGACAGGATCAAGCCGGTAATCACGACCTGCGCCAGCCCCAGCCCGAAGATCGCGTGGCGCATGTCCCACAAGCGTCGCGGGTGTAGTTCGAGCCCGACGAGGAACAGCAGGAAGGCGATGCCGATTTCGGCAAAGGCGAGCTTCGATTCGCCACCGCCGACCAGCCCGAGGCCATAGGGGCCGACCAGCGAACCCGCGATCAGATAGCCCAGCACCGCGCCGAGGCCGAGGCGGCGGAACAACAGCACGAACAGCGTCGCGACCCCCAACAGGATCGCTCCCTCGATTAACGCGGTATCGCTCGCCTGCTCGGCGGCCACTTCGGTTGCCGCCGCGGTCAGCGCGAGCAGGCTCATACGCGTGCGCTTTGTTTTTCGAGCGCCAGGATCGCGGCGTCGAACGGCAGCAGGATCGCGCCCTGCCGCGCCGGATAGTCGCGCGCGGGGGCAAGCAGATCGAAGCCGGGCCAGTCGGGAACATCCCCGGTGCCGCCGAACCAGCCCGCGATCGCATCGCGCGCTTCGCGGATCTCGTCGCGGCTGCGTCCCTTCACGTGACGCGCCAGCAGAGTCGCCGCTGCCTGTCCCAGCGCGCACGCCTCGACATGCATGCCGATGCCCGTCACCCGCCCCGCCTCGTCAGCGTCGAGATCAAGGAGGATGCGGCTGCCGCACAGCGGCGCGCGCGCGGTGGCGTGATAACGCGCATCGGGGTTCGGCAGATGTTCGGACGTCGCCACCGCCAGCGCCAAAATGTCGCGGTTGTACAGCGGCGCGCTCATGGCGTCGGCGCGTCCTTCTGACCGGCCTCGGCCTCGCGCGCTTCGGCGCGGCGCTCGGCGATCACCTTGCTCAGCGCCTGACTCGTAGCGTTGAGCGCGGGATAGGTGCGGCTGTCGGTCATCCATGCCGGACGCTGCGCATTGCCATAGCCGATGTCGTACAGCAGCGTCACCAGCATGAAGCCGATCGCCGCGATCATCAGCCCCTTTACCGCGCCGAATCCGGCGCCAAGCCCGCGATCGAAACCGCCGACGAGCGACGCGCGGCTGCGCTGCCCCATCGCGCGCGATCCCCATTTGGCAAAGGCGAAGACGCCGCCGAACAGCAACACGAACGCCAGCATCGCGGCGCCGCCCGCACTACCGACCCAGCCGGTCAACAGGTCGGTGACAAGCGGATGAAAGAAGCGCACGGCCGCAATCGCCAGGATCCAGGCGAGCAGCGTCGTCACCTCCTGCACCAGGCCGCGCGAAAAACCGAGCACCGCGCTGCCGCCAACCAGCACCAGCACGACGATATCCAGAGCTGTCAGACTTCCCATTCAGGGGTGGCTAGTCGCGACCGAGCATCAGGTCAACGAGTTCGCCGAGCCGTTCGAAACCGGTCACCGAAATTCCACCGACCGGCTTCATCCCCTTCGGCCCCCAGCCGCTCGAAAAACCCAGCTTTGCCGCTTCGCGCAGTCGCAGCCCGTCGTGCGACACCTGCCGCACCTCGCCCGACAGCGACAATTCGCCGAAGACGATCGCGTCGGCAGGCACCGGGCGTTCGCTGAACGCCGAAATCAGCGCTGCGGCGACCGCCAGATCGGCCGCCGGGTCGGTCAGCCGGTAACCGCCGGCGATGTTCAGATAGACCTCAGCCGCGCCCATCTGCAGCCCGCAGCGGGCTTCGAGCACCGCCAGCACCATCGCGAGCCGCCCGCTGTCCCAACCGACCACCGCGCGGCGTGGTGTCGCGCCACTCGCCAGCCGCACCGTCAGCGCCTGCACCTCGACCAGCACCGGGCGCGTGCCTTCCAATGCGGGGAACACCACCGATCCCGGCACGTCGCGGCTGCGGTCGGTCAGGAACAGGCTCGACGGGTTCGACACCTCGCCCAGCCCTTCCTCGCCCATCGCGAACACCCCGATTTCGTCGGTGCCGCCAAAGCGGTTCTTCACCGCGCGCAGGATGCGATATTGATGGCTGCGCTCGCCCTCGAACGCCAGCACGGTGTCGACCATATGTTCGAGCACCCGCGGCCCGGCGATCGTCCCGTCCTTGGTGACATGCCCGACCAGCACGATCGCGGCATCGCTGTCCTTGGCATAGCGGATCAGTTCCTGCGCGCTCGCGCGGACCTGGCTCACGGTGCCGGGCGCACTGTCGATCAGATCGCTGTGCATCGTCTGGATCGAATCGATGACGACGAAATCGGCGGTCTGCCGGTCGAGTGTCGCCAATATGTCGCGCACCGACGTGGCGCTGGCGAGCGCGACCGGCGCATTGCCCAGCCCCAGCCGCTGGGCGCGCAGCCGCACCTGCGCCGCCGCTTCCTCGCCGCTGATATAGACGACCGACTTGCCCGCCTGCGCCAGCCTTCCGGCCGCCTGCAGCAGCAAGGTCGATTTGCCGATCCCCGGATCGCCGCCGATGAGCGTCGCCGACCCCGCGACGAACCCGCCGCCCAATGCGCGGTCGAACTCGGCGATCCCGCACAGCATCCGCTCGGGCATCTTGCTGTCGGCATTCAGCGTTTCGAGCGCGATCGTGCGCCCGCCCTTGCTCAGGTCGTGCTTGGCCGAAAAGACGGTTTCGCCCGCTTCCTCGACCAATGTGTTCCACTCGCCGCAATCGGCGCATTGCCCCTGCCAGCGATAGGTGGCGGAGCCGCAATTCTGGCAGACATATTGGCGTTTCGCTTTGGCCATATCGGTTCGCATAATCGGAACAAAGACGGAACGCTAGCAGTTTCGGGTTCAGGCCCGGTCGAAAATCAAAACCCCGCCGCCGCCGATGACCGTCAGTTCGCGCACGGACCGATCGGCACCCCGATGGAAAGACAGTTGCAGCGTTCCCGCAGGAATATAGGAATCGGGCACCACAAAACGGTTGCTCGTGACGGCGACCAAGGCACGCGAATTGCCCCTCGCGGTCATTTGCAGACCTTCGGCGGACCGGGTGATCTCGAGACTTTCGGCGCTGAAGGTCAGGTCGAGAAGACCCGCCAGCGTCCGGTTCTGATCCGCCCGCCGGTTATAGCTGCCGAGAAAGCTTTCAAACAGGCGGGCGGCCGCGATCGGTCCGGTCTGCACCGACCAGTCGCCCGGCCATGACAGCGCATCGGAAACCGCATTGCGGATTTCATCGCCCAGCACGTCACCGTTCGCGCCATTGGTCAAAATCACCAGGCCGTCGCCCGTGGCGAGATTGCCTTCGATATAGGCCTTGTAGCTGTCGTTCGCCCCGCCGTGATGGAATATCCGCGCGGCGCCTTCACCGGCGAGGCGCGGCCCCAAGCCGAACGGACCCGGCGATACGACGGTCATCATATCGACCGCCAGTTCTTGCGGCAAAAAGCCGCCCGGCGTCCTGTAGCTCGCGCCCAGCGCAAGGACGAGCCGGGCGAGGTCGCCGGCGGACGTCCAGAGACCCGACGGCGCCAGCTCGGGGAAGCTTTGCCAACCGCGCGGAAGCGCCACCGCTTTGCCATCGCCGTCATGCGCATGCGCAATATCGGCTGTATCGGCAGCCGGGGCCGCGTCGAACCGGCTTCGGGTCATACCGAGCGGAGCAAACAGATAACGCGCTGCCGCCGCGCCAAGCGGCACGCCCAGCACGTCCTCGATCACCGCCTGCACGATCACGTAGCCGCCGCCCGAATAGCGCAACCGCGTTCCCGCCGGATCGATCCGCACGAGCGGCTTGTTGATTGCGGGCGCAGCGCCGTCGAGCGTCTGGATCAGCGTTGGCATCGGCGCATCGGGCGCGATGTCCTGAAAGCCATGCACGTTGAAGCCCGCGGTGTGCGAGAGCAGCATCCGCAACGTGATGTCGGCGCTGTCGCCTGCCGGCGCCGCAGGAATCCGCCAGCGCTTCAGCCAGTGATCGACGCTCCGGTCGAGATCGAGATGGCCCAGCGCAACGAGTTTCAGACACAACGCCGCGGTCGCAACCTTGCTGACCGATCCCACCGAAAACAGCGTGTTGGGCCCGACAGGTGCGGCTTGCCCGGCGATGCGAACACCATAGCCCGCCACACTGTCGACCCGGCCATCGCGCAAGATCGCGATTGCTGCGCCCGGAACGCCGCCGCGGACCATTCTTTCTGCCAGCCTCCAACGTTCGGCGCCGGTGTGGACGGTCGGTCGCAGCAGCGATTCAAAAGCCGGAGGAGGTTCGACCGCAGAGGCCGGCGTGGCCGGAAGGAGGCCGGCGAGCGGCAACGTCAGGCTTCCGGCGAGAATTTGGCGTCGTTCAAGAAAAGGCATAGCAATACCACCGTTGATCGGCAGCGCCCGCCTGCTTGCTTCCAAACGCCGATCCGGTGCCCTAATCGGCGCGTTCGTTGCGGTCGCCAGCGGCGACACGCCGTTTCTATGCCCAGCGACAAACGCCTGGTCAATCGCGTCCCGCTCTCATCGACCTGTTTGGCCTGACGCGCCAGAAGGCTATAGGCAAGAACACGAATCATCCCGCCCCTGCAAGGAACGCCCCGCGCCATGAAATTCTTCGCCGACACCGCCGAAATCGCCGACATCCAGGAGCTCGCCGCGACCGGCCTGCTCGACGGGGTGACAACCAACCCGTCGCTGATCGCCAAGTCGGGCCGCGATTTCAAGGAAGTGACCCGCGAAATCTGCGCGCTGACCACTGGCCCCGTGTCGGCCGAAGTCGTCGCGCTCGATCATGCAACGATGATGAAGGAGGCCGAAATCCTCCGCAAGATCGCCCCCAATGTGTGCATCAAGGTGCCGCTGACGATCGACGGGCTGAAAACGTGCAAGGCGCTGACTAGCGATGGCACGATGGTGAATGTGACACTCTGCTTCTCGGCCGCGCAGGCGCTGCTCGCCGCCAAGGCCGGCGCAACCTTTGTCTCGCCCTTTGTCGGCCGTCACGACGACAATGGCTTCGACGGCATGCAGCTGATCTCCGACATCCGGCTGATTTACGACAATTATGGCTATGAGACCGAAATCCTCGTCGCCAGCGTCCGCCACGGCATCCATGTGCTCGAAGCCGCCAAGATCGGCGCCGATGTGATGACCGCGCCGCCGTCGGTCATCAAGGGGCTATTCAAGCATATCCTGACCGAAAAGGGCATCGAGGGGTTCCTCGCCGACTGGGCGAAGACAGGGCAGTCGATCTGATATTCTAATCTCGTCATTGCGAGCGTAGCGAAGCAATCCAGGGCGGATTACGCGGGCTCTGGATTGCTTCGCTACGCTTGCAATGACGATGAGCAGTTGACGTAAACGTCAACCAACCGCGATACTCCTGCCAAAGGGAGAGATTCGCGATGACCGACACCACTATCCTCACCGAACGCCAAGGCCATATCCTGATCGTCACGATCAACCGGCCCGAGGCGCGCAACGCGGTCAACGCCGCGGTCCATATCGGCATCGGCACCGCGCTCGAAACCGCCGAAAACGACCCCGAAATCCGCGCCGTCGTCATCACCGGCGCGGGCGACAAAAGCTTTTGCGCCGGCGCCGACCTGGTCGCGCTGTCGCGCGGCGAATCGCTCTACCCCTCCGACAAGGCGCAACAAGCATGGGGTTTCGCCGGCATGGTGTCGCACCCGATCTCGAAGCCGATCATCGCTGCGGTCAATGGTTTCGCCTTTGGCGGCGGCTGCGAGATCGCGCTGATGAGCGACATCATCATTGCCGCCGATCATGCGCAGTTCGGCTTGCCCGAAGTCAAGGTTGGGCTGTTCGCGGCGGCGGGCGGCGCTTTCCGTCTCGCCCAGCAAATCCCGCGCAAGCTGGCGATGGAATATATGCTGACCGGCGACCCGATCCCCGCCGCGCGCGCCGCCGAATTCGGCCTCGTCAACCATGTCGTGCCGCTCGCCGACCTGCTCCCCACCGCGATCGCGCTCGCCGAAAAGATTGCTGCCAACGCGCCGCTGTCGGTGCAGGCGTCGAAGCGCGTCGCGCTCGGTATTCACGACGGACGCATCGCCGCGGACGCGCCCTATTGGGAAGCTAACACCCTCGAACGCACCGCGCTGATGCGCAGCGAAGACGCGCGCGAAGGCCCGCGCGCCTTTGCCGAAAAGCGCAAGCCTGAGTGGAAGGCACGCTGAGATGACGATGACCGATCCAGAACGCATCCCGGTCATCGTCGGCGTCGGTCAGGTCAACGATCGCCCCGTCGATCCCGATGACGGCCTCGATTCGCTCGGGTTAATGGTCGCGGCGCTTCGGGTCGCCGCTGCGGACGCCGGCGTACCGCTGGCCGACCTCGACAGCCTCGCGATCGTCGACCAGATCAGCTTTCACCACCTCGGCAAGCTGTGCGAACCCCTCGCCGCCGAGATCGGCGCGACGCCTGCGATCAACTATCAGTCGGCCGCGCCGCACGGCGACACTCCGGTGCGCCTGCTCAACGAGGCCGCGAACCGGATCGGGGCGGGCGAGGTCAAACTCGCCGCGATCGTCGGCGCCGAGGCGCTGCGCACCGCCGCAGGCCGTGCCGCCAAAGCCGCGAGCGGTGAGGACAAAAGCTATAACGCGATCCGCAAGGTCGCGACGCGGCGCGAGCCGAACTATGCCCAGCTTCACGGCCTCGCCGCGCCGGTCGACGTCTATCCGCTCTATGAAAATGCGACCCGCGCCGCATGGGGCCAAAGCCTGGCCGAGGCGCAGGGCGAAAGCGCCGCCATCTGGTCGCGCTTTTCCGACGTCGCCGCGGCGAACGACGGCGCGTGGATCCGCAAGCCCGCTTCGCCCGCCGACATCCTCCGCGTCGACGAGCGCAACCGGCCGATCGCCTTCCCCTATTCAAAACTGATGGTCGCCAATTCGTCGGTCAATCAGGGCGCGGGCTTCATCGTCGCCAGCCTTGCCGAAGCCTGGCGACGCGGCATCCCCGAAGACCGGCTGATCTACGTCGGCATGGGCGCCGCGGCGAAGGAGCCCGCGAGCATCCTCCACCGCGACCGCTACGACGGCAGCGTCAGCATGGAAACGTCGATCACCCGCACCCTCGCGCTCAACGGCATGACGGCCCCGGATTTCGATCACGTCGAACTCTACAGCTGCTTTCCCTGCGTGCCCAAGATGGCGCGGCGCATCCTCGGCTGGCCGGTCGATCGCCCCGCGACGGTATTCGGCGGGCTGACCTTCGGCGGCGGCCCGATCGCCAATTATATGAGCCACGCGATCGTCTCGATGGTCGACCGGCTGCGCGCGGAAGGCCGCTACGGCTTCCTCTTCGCCAACGGCGGTTTCGCAACCGACAATCACTGCATCGTGCTGGGGTGCGAGCCGATTGCAGCGGCCAGCTTCCCGCAAGATTTCGACTATCAGGCTGAAGCCGAAGCCAAGCGCGGACCGGTACCAGAGCTTGTCGAGGATTATGCCGGGCCGGCGACAATCGAAAGTTACACGGTGTTTTATGGGCGTGACGGGGCGCCAAAAGCGGGCGTGGTTGTCGCGCGGACACCTGTGGGAGAGCGCACGCTCGCGCACGTCGATGTAAACGATGCGGCGATGCTGGCTTTTCTCACGGACGGGACACAGGAGCCGGTTGGCACCGTGGGCCAAGTGGTTGCGCTCGAAGAAGGCTTCGGCTGGCGGGCGGACTGACGCCGCCCTCCCTGTTCCGTTCGCATCGAGCGAAGTCGAGATGCCCATCGGGCGTGTACGGCTTCACGGTGTCTCGACTTCGCTCGACACGAACGGGGTTTTGAGTGACCGCTGGCCATCAAAGTTCGAAACTCACCCCCTGCGCCAGCGGCAGCGCGTCCGAATAATTGATCGTGTTGGTCGCGCGCCGCATATATTGGCGCCAGCTGTCCGACCCGCTCTCGCGTCCGCCGCCAGTCTCTTTTTCTCCGCCGAACGCGCCGCCAATCTCGGCGCCGCTCGTCCCCAGATTGACGTTGGCGATGCCACAGTCGCTGGCGGCCAGGAACCGCTCGGCCTCGCGCACGTCGGTCGTAAAAATCGCTGACGACAGTCCAGCCGCCACATCGTTGTGCAGCTCGATCACCTGATCGAGATCATAGTAGCGCATGACATAGAGGATCGGCGCAAAGGTCTCCTCCAACACCGGACCGATCTGTCCGGGCATTTCGACCAGCGCGGGCTGCACATAAAAGCTCGCGCCATCACCAACGCGTTCGCCGCCATAAACCACCCCACCCGCGGCGCGCGCCGCCCCGAGCGCGCCTTCCATCGCCTCGAATGCCGCGCGGTCGATCAGCGGCCCCACGAGCACCTCGCTCTCCAGCGGATTGCCGACGCCCACGCTCGCATAAGCCGCCTTCAACCGCGCGACGAAGCCGTCGTAAATGCTGTCGTGGACAAACACGCGTCGCGTCGTCGTACAGCGCTGTCCCGCCGTCCCCATCGCCCCGAACGCCACACCGCGCAGCGCCAGATCGAGGTCGGCCGATGGCGCGACGATCGCGCCATTGTTGCCGCCGAGTTCGAGGATCGCGCGCGCAAAGCGCGCCGCGAGCCGCGGCGCCACACTGCGCCCCATACGCGTCGAGCCGGTCGCGGAGAGCAGTGCGACGCGGTTGTCGTCGACCAGAGCTTCGCCCACCTCGCGCCCGCCGATCAGCAATTGGGCGAGGCCGTCGGGCGCATCGCCGAAGCGCGCCAACGCGCGACCAAACACCGCTTGCACCGCCAGCGCGGTCAGCGGCGTCTTTTCCGACGGTTTCCACACCACGCTATTGCCGCATACCAGCGCGAGCGCGGCGTTCCACGCCCACACTGCGACCGGAAAGTTGAACGCCGAAATGACGCCGATGACGCCGAGCGGATGCCAGACCTCCATCATCCGGTGCGCCGGCCGCTCGGTCGCGATCGTCAGGCCATAGAGCTGGCGCGAGAGGCCAACCGCGAAATCGCAGATATCGATCATCTCTTGCACTTCGCCCGCGCCCTCGGACGGGATTTTGCCCGCCTCGATCGTCACCAGCCTGGCGAGATCATCCTTCGCCCCGCGCAGCTCTTCGCCCCATAGCCGCACCAGCTCGCCGCGCCGCGGTGCAGGAACATGACGCCAGCTGCGGAACGCCGCGCCCGCCTTGTCCAGCGCTTCGTCCGTCGTCGCGGCGTCCGCCACCCTGACCATCGTGAGCCGCTCGCCGGTCAGCGGCGTGACCGACGGCATCGACCCGTCGGTCCACAGCGCGCGATCGACCCCCAGTCCATCGAGCAGCCGCCCCACCGCTTCGCCGATCCCCGTCATTGTTATTCCTTTCGTATGCAACGCGCGCGCCCTTGCAACTTGTGGCTCGCGGGCTATCGCTTCAGGCGAGCAATGCAAGCCGAAACGGGAGAGTCCAAGTGTCAGAAGCCCCCCCCTCCGAGCCCTTTGTGCCCGTCCCCGCTGATGCCGCCGCGAATACGCACTGCACCGCCGCCGACTATGATCGGCTCTACGCCCAGAGCATCGCCGATCCCGATGCCTTCTGGGCCGGGCAAGCCAGGCGCCTCGACTGGATCAAGCCGCCGACGAAGATTGGCAACTGGTCCTACGATCCGGTCGAAATCAAATGGTATGAGGACGGCGTCCTCAACCTCTGCCACAACGCCGTCGATCGCCATGTCGCCGCGGGCCATGGGATGCGCACCGCGATCATCTTCGAACCCGACGCACCCGACGGCGAGACACGGACGATCAGCTATGCCGCGCTGCTCGCCGACGTCATCCGCTTCGCGAACACGCTCAAAAAAATGGGTGTTCGGAAGGGCGACCGCGTCACCATCTATATGCCGATGATCCCCGAGGGCGCGGTGGCGATGCTCGCCTGCGCGCGCATCGGCGCGGTGCACAGCGTGGTGTTCGGCGGCTTCTCGCCCGAAGCGATCCATGGCCGGATCGAGGATTGCGGCAGCGACTGGGTGATCTGCGCCGACGAAGGGCTGCGCGGCGGCAAGACGGTGCCACTGAAGGCCAATGTCGACAAAGCGCTGGAGAAGGTCGCCGTGAAGGCGGTGCTCGTCATCGCCCACACCGGCGCCGACGTGAGCATGAAGGAAGGCCGCGACCATTGGTACGACGCGTTGTCAGCCGATGTCGGCGACACCTGCCCATGCGAGCCGATGAACGCCGAGGATCCGCTGTTCATCCTCTATACCTCGGGATCGACCGGCAAGCCCAAGGGCGTGCTCCACACTGTCGGCGGCTATTCGGTGTGGACCGCCAGCACCTTCCACTACGGCTTCGACTATCGCCCCGGCGAAATCTTCTGGTGCACTGCCGACATCGGCTGGGTCACGGGCCACAGCTATGTCGTTTACGGCCCGCTTCAGAACGGCGCGACCACCCTGATGTTCGAGGGCGTACCGAACCACCCCGACCACGACCGCTTCTGGCAGGTCGTCGACAAGCATCGGGTCAACATCCTCTACACCGCGCCGACCGCGATCCGCGCGCTGATGCGCGAGGGCGACGAGTATGTGACGCGCCACGACCTGTCGTCGCTCCGCCTGCTCGGCAGCGTCGGTGAGCCGATCAACCCGGAGGCATGGCGCTGGTATAGCGACACCGTCGGCAAGGGCCGCGTGCCGGTCATCGACACCTGGTGGCAGACCGAGACCGGCGGCATCATGATCACCACCCTGCCCGGCGCGCATGCGATGCAGCCGGGCAGCGCGGGCAAGCCCTTTTTCGGCATCCGCCCCGAACTGGTCGATGCCGAGGGCAAGACGCTGGTGTGCGAACAGACCGGCGGCGCGGCCGAAGGCAATCTGTGCATCACCCACAGCTGGCCGGGTCAGGCGCGGACGATCTATGGCGATCACGCCCGCTTCGCCGAAACCTATTTTTCGACCTACAAGGGCAAGTATTTCACCGGCGATGGCTGCCGCCGCGATGCCGACGGCTATTGGCGGATCACCGGGCGCGTCGATGATGTGATCAACGTGTCGGGCCACCGCATGGGCACCGCCGAAGTCGAAAGCGCGCTGGTCCTGCACGAAGATGTTGCCGAGGCCGCGGTCGTCGGCTTTCCGCACGACATCAAGGGTCAGGGCATCTACGCCTATGTCACGCTCAACGCCGGGGTCGAGCCGACCGACGAGGTCGCAGCGGCGCTCAGGCAGCAGGTCCGCAAGGAAATCGGCCCGATCGCGACCCCCGACCATATCCATTTGACGCCGGGCCTGCCCAAAACGCGCTCGGGCAAAATCATGCGGCGGATTTTGCGCAAGATCGCCGAGAATGATTTCGGGTCGCTGGGCGATACGTCGACGCTGGCTGATCCGAGCCTTGTCGACGGACTGATTGCGGGGCGAAAGAACCGGTAGCCTCAATCGTCATCGCGGACTTGATCCGGGACCCATTGCGGCGGCGCCTCCTTGGACCCCGGATCAAGTCCGGGGCGACGAGCAATTGAGCTACTTCGCCAGCGCCTCACACAAGCCGTCGGTCGCGAGCGCGATGCGCGATTCCACCGTTTTGCGATTGTCCGCGCTGTTCTGAACGCCGCGGGTCTCGGTATTGAACGCCAGCAGGCTGCCGACGCGCTGATCCGGACACAGGCTCAGATAGGCGCGAAAGCCGTTCTGGTCGCCATTATGCCCGACGAAGCGCACTGCGGCGCTGCGGTCGATAAAGAAGGACAGGCCGCTCTGCGTCGTCGTCGCCATGCGGCCTTGCGTGAAGTCGTCGCCTGCCGAAATCTGCGCCACCCACATTTCATCGAGCGAGGACCGCTTCAGCACCAGATCGAACTCAGGCTGCCGCGCCGGATCGCCCAGCAGGAACGCCACATATTTCGCCATGTCGGGCATCGGCGCGTTGAGCCCGCCGTTCGACACCGTCACTCCGGTATCGACATCGAACGGCGCCGCGACCCGCCGACCGTCGCGGATATAATAGCTGTGCGAGCGATGCGGCAGCAGATGCGGCGGGGTACGGTCGAAATAGCTGTCGTGCATGCGCAGCGGCTTCAGGATGTTCTTGTCGACATAGACTTCATAATCCTCACCCGACAGGCGTTCGATGACCTGGCCGAGATATACGATGCCGGGATTCGAGTAGCGGAAGCGCGTGCCGGGCTTAAACTCGACCTCGGTATAGGGCAGCATCGCCACCAGCTGCGGCCAGCCCGCTGGCTCGAACGGCTGCCAGTCATGGTCGCGCCACGGCCATGTTCCACTGCGGAACCCCGCGCTGTGGCTCATCAGCTGGCGCAGCGTGATCGCGCCGGTGTCGCCGTGTCGATTATGCACAGCCGTGAGTTCCGGGACGTATTTGACGATCGGATCGTCGAGCGAAAGCAGGCCGCGATCGCGCAATTGCATGATCGCGATCCCCGTCATCGTCTTGGTGATCGACGCCCAATGATAGATGGTCTGCGCGTCGACCGGAACATGCGCCTCGACATCCTGTTCGCCCAGATGATCGGCAGCAATCGTCTGCCCATTGCGCACAACGTAGAAGCTGCTGCCCGCGATGTTCGACCGACGCATTTCGGCGCGATGCACCGCGCGAAAATCCTCCAGCGCCTTGCCGAAGCGCGCCTCGTCGGCGGCGGCTGGCGTGGCCGTCAAAACAAGCGCCGCGGCAATCCAGCGCAACATGGCAATCCCTCCCGATCCGGTGCCGGAGGACGGTGGCCGAAGGCGATCAGAAATGAAAGTCTGGCAATTCCGCCAGCGCGATCCCCAGCGCTTCGGCCCAGCCATCGGCGACGCTGTCGAAATAGGAATCGCCCCGCTCGAACCGCCGCTCGCGCACCGTCGTATAGTCGTCGCGCTCGTGGATTTTCAGGTCGATCGGCAGGTCGACCCCGGCGTTGGCACGGATTGTCGAATCGAACGAGACGCAGAGCAGCTTCACCGCATCCTCGAACGACATCGCAGGGTCGTAGGATCGCACGATGATCGGGCGGCCATATTTCGTCTCGCCGATCTGGAAAAAGGGGTTGTCCTCGCCGGCCTCGATAAAATTGCCCTCGGGATAGATCAGGAACAGCCGCGGCTCGGCGCCCTTGATCTGCCCGCCGACGATCAGCGAGGCGCGAAAGGGCGATGCCGCCGCCGGTCCCTCGGCATTGTGGCGCATGACGATCTGGCGCAGCGTTTCGCCGACGATCGTCGCGATCTGGAACATCGACGGCGCCGCCAGGATCGACGGATGGCGATCTTCGGGCGCCTTGGTGCGTTCATCGAGCAGGCTGACCACCGCTTGCGTCGTCGCCAGATTACCCGCCGACATCAAGGTGATAACGCGCTCGCCGGGCACGTGCCAGCTGCGCATCTTGCGGACCTGCGCGATGTCATCGACACCCGCGTTGGTGCGGGTGTCCGACATGAACACCAGCCCTTTGTTCAAACGCATGCCAACGCAATAAGTCATCGAATCCCGTATCCCCGCCCCGGATAGTCCTGATCGCCCCCGGCCCGCTTATTGCTGCACCTGCAATTGGACAACCAGATTTTCCTGCGCCGCGCCATAACGCATACCGCGAACGGGGGCGGCATCGCGATAGTCAAGCCCGGTGGCGACGCGAATATAACGCTGGTCGGGCGAGTGGCCGTTGCTCACGTCAAAGCCGATCCAGCCGATATGGTCGAAATGCGCCTCGGCCCATGCATGCGTCGCATCCTGCTGGGTGCGGTCGTTCATCATCAGATAGCCCGACACATAGCGTGCCGGATGCCCCAGATGGCGCATCGCGGCGATGAAGATATGGGCGTGATCCTGGCACACCCCGCCTTCGCTGCCGAGTGCCTGTTCAGCGGTCGTTTCGGCGCTGGTAACGCCTATGCGGTACGCCAGCCGGTCAATGATCAGCGCCGACAGCGCATGCGCGCGGTCGATGTCATTGGCATGATCGCGACCAAGCTGCGCGACCAGTGCGCGGACCTGTCGTCCGACGCGCGTCAGCGGCGTCGGGCGCAGAAAGGTCCATAGCGGCATCGCGCCGCGGTGCACCCCGATCACCCCGTCCCATGTTTCGAGTTCGACTGTGCCATGGCAACGGACCGTCAGCTCTGTCACCCCGCCATGGACCGCGATCAGGTCGACGCCGTTGCCATGATGGTCGCTATAGTGCAGCTGCTGCGCGCCACCCTCGATGTCGATCGCCCAGTCGACGATATGCTGTTGCCCCGGCCGGTCCTTCGGCGTCAGTTTGAGTTGCTGAAGCGCATATTTGACCGGCGCATCATAGTGATAGCGGGTGATATGTTCGACACGCAGTTTCATCGTCATTCCACAAACCGGTAGTCGCGCTCGACCTGCCGCGCGAGCGCGGCCGTATCGCGCAGAAAGCCGGTCACATATTGATGCAACCCGCCGTCAAAAATCGACTGGATCGGCCCGGCAAGCTTTTCATGGGTCAGCGCGTGCGCCATCCGTCCCGCCTCGGTCTCCTCGCCATAACCACGCTGGAGCTGGGCCAGATTATCCTCCATCCGTTCACAGCAGAACGCGAGGCTGCGTGGCATCTGACGATAGAGGATCAGGAATTCGGCGATCTTGAGCGCGCTGATCTCGGCCCCGTACAGCCAGCGATAGGCGCGGTGCGCCGACACCGAGCGCAGGATCGTTTCCCACTGCACATTGTCGATCGAGGTGCCGATATGCGCGACCGAGGGCAGCAGCAGATAATATTTCACGTCGAGGATGCGTGCGGTGTTGTCGGCGCGCTCGAGGAAGGTACCGAGCAGCGAAAAATAATAGCCATCGTTGCGCAGCATCGTGCCGTTCAACGCCCCGCGCACCTGCGCGCTTTGCTGGCGGATCGTCGTCAGCACATCGGGCAGATCATCCTCGCGCACTTGCCGTTTGAGCAGGGCCACGAGAGTCATCCAGCTGGTGTTGACCGCTTCCCACGTCTCGCGGGTCAGCGCGGTGCGCGCCGTGCGGGCGTTGTCGCGCGCCTGGCGGATCACCGACAGGATGCTCGAAGGATTGGCGGGGTCGCGGAGCAGAAAATCGATCACCCGCGCCGAGCTGTAATCGCCATGCGCCGCCTGAAAGGCCTGATTGACCCCCGCGGTCACCAGCACCGATTTCCATTCGGCAGCGGCGGTGCTCGAACGCGTCAGCGCGATGCGGAATCCCGCGTCGATCAGTCGCGCATTATTCTCGCTGCGCTCAAGATAGCGCGCCATCCAGAAGAGGCTGCCTGCAGTCTTGCCCAGCATCAGTCTTCCAATACCCAGGTGTCTTTGGTGCCGCCGCCCTGGCTCGAATTGACCACCAGCGATCCCTTGGTCATCGCGACGCGGGTCAGCCCGCCGGGCGTGATCGTAATCCCCTGCGGCGACATCAGCACAAAGGGTCTCAAATCGACGTGGCGCGGCGCCAGTCCCTTTTTGGTGAAGATCGGCACGGTCGACAGCGACAACGTCGGCTGCGCGATATAATTGCTGGGGTTCCCCTCCAGCTTGGCGCGAAACGACGCGAGCTCCTTCTTGCTCGCGGCGGGTCCGACGAGCATTCCGTAACCGCCCGATCCGTGCACTTCCTTGACCACCAGCTCGGGCAGGCGATCGAGCACTTCGCGCAGATGCTCGGGGTCCGAACAGCGCCAGGTCGGGACATTGGGCAGCAACGCCTTTTCGCCGGTGTAAAATTCGATGATGTCGGGCATATAGCTGTACAGCGCCTTGTCGTCGGCGATGCCGGTCCCCGGCGCGTTGGCGATGGTGATCCGCCCGGCGCGATAAACATCCCAGATGCCGGGCACGCCGAGCATCGAATCGGGGCGAAAATTCAGCGGATCGAGGAAATCATCGTCGACGCGGCGATAAATGACGTCGATCGCCCGGTAGCCCTGCGTCGTGCGCATCGCGACGCGCCCGTCGATAACGCGCAGATCATGCCCCTCGACCAGCTCGGCGCCCATATGGTCGGCCAGATAGCTATGTTCGTAATAAGCGCTGTTGTGGATGCCCGGGGTCAGCACCGCGACCGTCGGCGTCCCGCCGCACGCGGGCGGCGCGCAGGCGGCCAGCGATTTGAGCAGGTTGATCGGATAATCGCTGACCTCGCGCACCGGCACTTTCGCGAACAGCTCGGGAAACATCTGGAGCATCGTTTCGCGGTTTTCGAGCATGTACGAAACCCCCGACGGGGTGCGCGCATTATCCTCGAGCACGTAAAATTCATTGGCGCCGGTGCGGACGATATCGGTGCCGCTGATATGGGTATAGATGCCGCCGGGCGGATCGAGCCCCATCATCATCGGCAGGAACGCGGCATTGCCGGCGATCAGGTCGGTCGGCACCCGCCCGGCGCGCAAAATCTCTTGCCGGTGATAAATGTCGTAGAGGAAGGCGTTGAGCGCGCGCACGCGCTGTTCGATGCCGCGCGACAGGCGGCGCCATTCGCTGGCCGAGATGATCCGCGGCACGACATCGAAGGGGATCAGGCGCTCGTCGCCATCGGCGGCGCCATAGACGTTGAAAGTGATGCCCGTGGTGCGGAACAGCGCCTCTGCCTGCACCGTCTTGTGCTGGATGCGCGCCGCATCCTCGGCCTCGAACCACCCGCAATATTCGCGATAGGGCGACCGGGTTTCGCCCTCCTGGCTGTTCATTTCATCGAAAAAGGAAATGCGCCTGCCCTTTCCACGCAACGTGCCAACCCATGCCGCGCCCAATATCTTAGGCTTGCGCGGCGTCCCGTGTTCCAGCTGCTGCGTCGCTTGTCGGCTACGTGGCCGCAAAGCTTGTGCCGCCGATGCTAGCACCGCCGCGCGGGAAGGCAAGAGCGCAAAAAATCGTTAGAAACCAACCAGCAGACGGATCGCGACGAAGCCGACGAGCACGGCGGTGAGGCGGCGGATGAGCGTCGCGGGGCCGCTCTTCACCGCGAGCTGGGTTCCAATCGCGCCGCCGATCAGCACCGCGACCAGCAGCGGCCAGTGGCTCGCGACGGCACCCACCATCTCCCCGCCCTTGCCCTTCAGCAGCTGACCGGTCAGTCCGAACAGGCTGTTGACGAGGATGAAGAGGCTCGCGGTCGCGGCGACCGAGCGTTCTTCGGCCCAGCGGATCAGGTGCAGCATCGGCGCGAGAAAGATACCGCCGCCAATGCCGACGACCCCCGCGAGATAGCCAAGCGCCGCCGCGATCGGCAACAACAGCATGGGCGACAGCTTGACCGCCCGGGCGGTCTGCGGCTGGATCAGCAGCGCCAGCGCCGAGGCGAGCAGCGACAGGCCGAGCAGCGTGACGAGCACCCCCTGCTTCACCGGGGTCAGCCCGCCGAGAAAGGCAAGCGGCGCGGCGACCGCGACCAACGGCAACGCCTTGGCCCACGGCATCACCCCGGCGCGCGCAAAGCGGATCGTCCCGCCGCTGACGACGATGACGTTGCACGCGAGGCTGATCGCCGGAACGAGCCCGACCGCGACGCCGCCGAGCAACAGCAGCGCGGTATAGGTCGACCCGCCGCCGAAACCGACCGCGGCATACAGCAGCGCCGTGAAACCAAAAGCTATCGCCAGTCCGCCCATGAAATCCCCCTTGCTTGATGCGCCAAGCCATATACAGCCGGATATAGATTGGCCAGAGTGAAGGATGATCGCCATGTCGCTGCGCGCTGCCTTGTTCGTATTGCAGATCGTTGCCGCCGCGTCGGCCACCGCCGCCGAACCGGTCGCCCCAACCTGCGCTGCCGCCGCGGACCTTGGCGCCACCCCGTTCGCGGCATGGACGTTGCCCGTCAACGATCGCGCAGCGGCTCCCGAAATCGGCCACCCGATGGCGCTGACGTTCGAAAATGGCGCCGCGTCGCGGCCACTCCGCATCACCGAAGCGGGTCGTTATGGCATTGCCGCAGATGGCAAGGTCTGGATCGATGTTCGTGCGAACGCCGCGCCGCTCGCGTCGGTCGGGCATGGCCATGGCCCAGCCTGTTCGGGTATCCGCAAGATCGTCTGGTTCACCCTTGCGGTGGGGACTTACGAGCTGGCGCTGTCGAAAGCCGAAGCGACCAGCGTCCGTCTACTCGTCGTCCGCGCGCCCTGACCGCAGGGCAGCGATGATGGGCCCGGCCGCCTTGTCCGCCGCGGCCGCAGCCGCTGCATCGCCGGCCCGATAGGCCGTCAGCACCAAGCGCGCGCCGTCACTCAGTATTGCGCCCGCGCCCGGCCTTGTCTCGACGAGCGGCACCTTGAAACAGCCGTTCATTTCCTCGACGAGCAACCAGGCGCGGCGATAGCTCATGCCCAGCAGGCGGGCAGCAGCCGAAATCGAGCCCTTGGCGTCGATCGCTTCGAGCAGGTCGGCTTTGCCCGGCCCCATCGCGATGGCGTCGCCGAGCCGGATCCGCAGCCGCAGCTCGATCCGGCCGGCGTCCGCCATCAGATCTGGCCGTGGCAATGCTTGTACTTGCGCCCCGACCCGCACGGACACGGCGCGTTGCGGCTGATGTCGAGCGCCGCATAGGGATTGTCACCCTCGGGCAGATCGGGGCGCGGCGACTGCATCGGTGGCAGCGTGTTCGCGATCACCCCCAACTCGCCGCCATCGATGTCGGCGCTGTTGTCCTCACCGGTGAACGGGTCGATGTGCGTGGTCAGGAAATCGGGCAGGTCGGGCAGCGGCATCGCTTCGGGCTCATCGAACCGCAGGTCGATCCGCGCGACGGTGCGCGTCACATCCTCGCGGATGCTCGACAGCATGCGTTCGAACAGCGCAAAGGCCTCCTGCTTATATTCGTTGATCGGCTGTTTTTGCGCATAGGCGCGCAGGAACACGACCTGGCGCAGCGCGTCGAGCGTCGCGAGATGCTCTTTCCATTGATGGTCGAGCGTCTGGAGCAGCACCGATTTCTCGATGCCCTTCCACGTGTCCGGATCGACAAGCGCCGCCTTTTCGGCCGCGACCGCATCGGCCATCGCCTGAATGCGCTCTTCAAAGATTTCGGCGTCGACCGCGTCCTCTTCCATCCACGCGTCAATCGGCGGATTGAGGTCGAGGATATTGGCGACGCGCTCCTTCATCTGCTCGATGTCCCATTGTTCGGGATAGCTGCCCGGCGGGCAGGCGTCGGCGACGATCGCGTTGACCGTCTCGGCGCGCATCGCGGTCATCACTTCGTCGACGGTTTCGCTGTCGATGATCTCGCCGCGCTGTTCGTAAATGACCTTGCGCTGGTCGTTCATGACGTTGTCATATTCGACGACCTGCTTGCGGATATCGTAATTGCGCGCCTCGACCTTTTTCTGCGCGGTCTCGATCGCCTTCGACAGCCATTTCGATCCGATCGCCTCACCGTCCTCGAGATTCTTGTTCATCATCTTGGAGAACAAGGTGTCGGGGCCGAAGATGCGCAGCAGGTCGTCGTCGAGGCACAGGTAGAATTTCGACAGGCCGGGGTCGCCCTGGCGCCCCGAACGACCACGGAGCTGGTTGTCGATACGGCGGCTTTCATGGCGCTCGGTCGCGAGCACGAACAAGCCGCCCGATGCCTTCACCGCTTCGCGCTCGGCGGCGACTTCGGCATGGATGCGCGCGATACCGGCCTCGCGCTCGGGGCCTTCGGGGACATCCTTCAGCTCGTCGTCGATGCGGAATTCTTCGTTGCCGCCCAGTTTGATGTCGGTGCCGCGGCCCGCCATGTTGGTCGCGATGGTCACCGCGCCGGTGCGCCCCGCCTGCGCGACAATATGCGCCTCGCTTTCATGGAAGCGCGCGTTGAGCACGCTGTGCGCAACGCCTTCCTTTTCCAGATAGGACGACAGCAGTTCGGACTTTTCGATCGACACCGTACCGACCAGCACCGGCTGGCCGCGCTCGTTGGCTTCGCGGATCGTCTTGGCAATCGCGCCGAACTTGTCGGCGATATTCTTGTAGAATTCATCCTCGTCGTCGATGCGCGCGATCGGGCGGTTGGTCGGGATGTTGACGACATTCATCTTGTAGATGTCGAAGAATTCGGCCGCCTCGGTCGCCGCTGTGCCCGTCATCCCCGACAGCTTGGGATACATGCGGAAATAATTCTGGAAGGTGATCGACGCCAGCGTCTGATTCTCGGGCTCGATCTGCACGCCTTCCTTGGCTTCGACCGCCTGATGCAGGCCGTCGGACCAGCGGCGCCCGTCCATCATGCGGCCGGTGAATTCGTCGATGATCACAACCTTGTCGTCCTTGACGATATAGTCGGTGTCGATGCGGAACATCTGGATCGCCTTCAGCGCCTGATTGACGTGATGGACGACCTGGGTGTTCTCGATGTCGTAAAGGTTGCTGCCCTGGAGCAGCCCGGCATCTTCGAGCAATCGCTCGACATGTTCGGTGCCATCCTCGGTCAGGTTGATCGATTTGGACTTTTCGTCCTTCTCATAATCGTCCTCGACCAGCTGCAGGACGATTGCATTGACGCGGATATACAGCTCGGATTTGTCGTCGGTCGGGCCAGAGATGATCAGCGGGGTGCGCGCTTCGTCGATCAGGATCGAATCGACCTCGTCGACGATCGCGAAATTAAAGGTGCGATGGACCATCTGCTGGCGGTCGAACTTCATATTGTCGCGCAGATAATCGAACCCCAGCTCGTTGTTCGTCGCGTAAGTGATGTCGCTGCCATAGGCGTCGCGGCGCTGCATTTCGTTGAGGTTGGGGACGATGATCCCGGTGGTCAGCCCCAGAAAACCATAAACCTGCCCCATCCATTCGGCGTCGCGGCGGGCAAGATAGTCGTTGACGGTGACGACATGGACGCCCTTGCCCTCGAGCGCGTTGAGATAGGCGGCGAGTGTCGCCACCAGCGTCTTGCCCTCGCCGGTGCCCATTTCGGCGATCTCGCCGCGGTGCATGACGATGCCGCCGATCATCTGGACGTCGAAATGGCGCATGCCGAGCGTGCGAACCGCGGCTTCGCGCACCGTGGCAAAGGCTTCGGGCAGGATGTCGTCGAGCGTTTCACCAGCTTCGAGGCGGGCGCGGAATTTCGGCGTCTGCGCCTGCAGCGTCGCGTCATCGAACGTCTGCATGGTCGGTTCGAAAGCGTTGATCTTGTCGACGATCTTGCGGATCGAGGCGACATAGCGGTCGTTGGACGAGCCGAACAGGCTCTTGGCGAGGCCAGAAAACATCGAGGATTCCTTGGAATATGAATGGAAGGGCGGCGCGATCGCCGCAAGAATATGCAAAAAGCCCCAAAGCGGGGCGGCGCCTGACAAACAGGACGCTAAGGCGTCGCTCTATTCGAGCGCGCGGTCGCTGCCGGTGAGGAGACCGGGAAGATGCGGGGGCGGGGCTTTGCGCGGCTTGCGGCCGGTGCCGCCACCGCTGGAGCGCCGGGTCGGCGTCGTCGTGGTGGGGCGGCGTTCGCTATCGCTGACTTCGGCCTGCCCCGCAGTTTCGGCAAGCAGGACAAGTGCCCCCATCGCCGCCGGAACGGCAGGCGCGGCCACCGCCCGGTCGGCAGTCGCCAGACCGGTCAGCAATGCCAAAAGGGTCAGCAATAACCGCAAGAATCGCCCCTGTTATCGTCCGGAGCGTAAGATATTGCGCCCCGTTCCCTGAACATAGGGTGAAAGCGGGGCGACGTCTAGGGGGGCTGCGCGGGCACAACCGCCCCGATCGGGCACAGGGCCGCTTTGGATGGGAGGCGGATACTTCATCGTCATCCCGGGCTTGACCCGGGATCCTCAATTACGGCGCAGCTAAGGATCCCGGGTCAAGTCCGGGATGACGACGAAGGAAAGATATGCTTCCGCTCGCTAGCAGTCGTCAACCCAACCCCGGATTCAGATCTCTCACCTCGATCAAAAAACTCTTCGGTTTCTTGAACAACTTGCTCTTGCGGTTGACCTTCAGCCCGGCAACCTCGGCCAGCTCCATCACAAAATGCACGCAGTTGCGCTTGCCCAGGCTATAGCTCGGCTGCTCACGGTCCCGCCATTCGGCAACTTTCACCATCAGCCGCGCATAGGTCGCGTCGTCGACAGTGACGTCGAACTGGCGGTCGCTCTTGGCGATATAGTCGGGCTTCGACACCTGCACCTCGCCCTTCACCGATCCGAACAGGATCGCCGGGCTGACCGATGTCGCGGTGAAGCCGTAATTGGCGTCGATCACCTCGCCCGTCGCATCGATCTTGCCCTTCAGCACGATGAAGGCGTGCGGGAAACGGTCGCCGAAATCATGGCTGTAAAAACTCACGACCACCTCGGCGCGCGCCGGGTTCGTCAGTCCGGCGCACAAGAGCAAAAGCGACAGGAGGATCAGGCGGAAGCCGCGGGTCATCCCCGCCCTCTTAGCCAGCGGTCCGCCATCTTGCCAAGCCGTCATTGCCGCTTGACGGACACGTCAACTTGGCATCTGGTTGCGCTGACAAGAATGTAAGGAGGGGGTCTATGGCACGGAAGGCGATTTTCATCACCGGCGGCGGATCGGGCATCGGCCGCGCCGTCGCGCGTCATTTTGCCGGTCAGGGCTGGTTCGTCGGCATCGCCGACGTCAACAGCAGCGGCATCGATGAAACCGCCGCACTGCTGCCCGAAGGCGCGTCGTCACGCCACGTGATGGATGTGCGCGACCGCGATCAGTGGGCGGCCGCGCTCGATGCCTTTGCCGGGCAAAGCGGCGGGCGGCTCGACGTGCTGTTCAACAATGCGGGTATCGGTACCGGCGGCCAGTTCGCCGACATGCCGCCCGCCGAAGCCGACCGGTTGATCGCGATCAATTTCGGCGGCGTCGTCAACGGCATCTATGCGGCGCTGCCACTGCTGCGTGCGACCCCGGGATCGACGATCCTCAACACCGGATCGGCATCGGGTTTTTACGGCGTCGCCGGGCTCGCCACTTACTCGGCGACCAAGTTCGCGGTGCGCGGACTGACCGAAGCGCTCGAAATCGAATTCGCCAAACATGGCATCAAGGTCCGCTCGCTGATGCCGGGTTTCATCGACACCCCGCTGCTCGATCAGGTCAGTGCCGACAGCAACGAACCGGCGCGCGATCGTCTGTCGCAAAGCGGGTTCGAGATCGTGCCGGTCGAACGCGTCGCCGAGGCGGCGTGGGCTGCGGTGCATGGCGACAAGGTGCATGTGACGGTCGGCAAGATGGCCAAACGCCTGGCGCGCATGGCGCGCTGGTTCCCGGGGCTGATTGTGCGCCAGTCAAAGAAGATCGACGGGTTGGGCACGGCGGGGCATTAGCTCCTTCCCCTTTCCCGCAAGCGGAAAGGGAACGGCTATTTCTTCGCCGTCCCGCATTGCACCGACCCGGCACCGACATTGCGTACGGTACACACCGGCTTGCCCAGCACGACCGTTTTCCCAACCCCGCGCGCGGTTACCGCGGCGGTCTTCACCGCGTGCAGCCTGTAGTCTCCTGCGCCTTCGCCATCGAAGGTGAGCATATCCACCTTCAACGCCCCGGCATCGAACATCCCGGCGCCAGACAGCGTCATCTGTGCCTGTTTCGCGGTACCGCCCAGCGTCATCGTGCCGTTGCCGATCATCGCGACCGACAGCCGGTCGGTCGCGATCGCACCCACAGAAAGGGTCCCGGGGCCGCGCAGGCCGATGGTCACGCGCGTTCCCTTCATCCCGTCGATCCGTAGCGACCCCGCACCGCCCATCGTTGCCGAACGAAGGTTCGCAGCGTTGATGCGGATCGTCACCGCCCCACGCGGCGCGCGGCGCTCTGTATCTCCGGCAAATTGACGCTGGCCGATCACCAGCCGCCCGTCGCGCGCCTCGATGGTCACCCGGTCGAGCGCGTCCTGCGGCCCGGTCGCGACCGCGCCGACCGGCGCGCGCGTCGTCACCTCTATTACATAATCGGCATTGACCTCGATCGCCTCGAAGCTGGTCAGCCCAAAGCGTTTTTCGGCCGCCGCGGCAGGGGCGATAGCAAGCAGGGCGACGGCCGCCAGCGCGGCGCTTCGGAGGACAAGGATCATGGCGCCGCCTTACCCGGTCCGGGCAGGCGGCACCAGCACCGCATTATTTGCAGGTGACCGACCCGGATCCCAGCTGGCGCGACGAACATTTCGCGCCGCCGCCCAGCGTCACGTCGCCCGACCCCATGATGCTCACCTCGGCAGTGCCGGTCGCCTGCGCCTCGACATTGCCCGATCCGGTGACCGACACCTCGAGCGTCTGGGCGACGAGCCCGTCGGCATCGATGTCGCCCGATCCCGTGACGCCATATTCGCCCGCGCCCACCGTGCCGCTGCCGATCGCGATATCGCCCGATCCCGACACGCTGATGTCGGCACGCTTGCCGGTCAGTTTCGCGATCTTGAGGTCGCCCGAACCCGTAACCACCGCCTCGACCGCATCGCCGTCGACGCTGTCGGCGTCGATCGTTCCCGACCCGGTCAGGCGTACCTTGCCGAGACGCGGCATAGTAATGCTGATCTCGACATCATCGTCGTCGCGGCTCGAAAAGCGGAAACTTTCCCGCTTGCGCCCGATCGACAGCGTCGGCCCGTCGAGCTCGATCTCAAGCCGGTCGAGCACCGCCTGCGGTCCCTTGGCGCTGATCGAAAAGGCATCGCCCCGGCGAATGGTAACATCGTCGGGGCCGGCGACCTTGACCTCGGTAAAACCGGTCAGCGCGTAGCTTTTGGTGGTGACCGGACCCGCGTCGGCGGATCGGGTGGCCTCGCCGTTGCCCGGCTGGTCGCCGTCCTTGCGGTCGGCACCGCTGCACGCGGTGACCGTCATCGCCAAAGCCAGCGGCAGCACCGCCATCGTCCAGTTACGCATCGCCAATCTCCTTTGTGTATTACATGCATAATACACAAAGGAGATGTTTTGTCCAGCGCTCCTACCAGCGCAATAGTGGCGCCAGCAGCACCCGCCCGACGACGCCCGACAGCGCGACCGCCAGACCGTGCCACAGCGCGATATGCATCATGTCATTCGACGCGCAGTGCAGCGCGACGATCGTCGCGCCCGCGGCGCCCGCCGCAATGCCGATCACCCAGCCGGCGCGCGACGGCGACGTCGGCGCCCCGCCCTTCAGCCAGACGAACAGTGCCACACCGACGCCGAGGCCCGCCAGTACGCCCTGCATAAGGCAATGAATGCCGTTTTCGGGGTGCGCCGTTTCCATGGCCGCATGACCGTTGTCCATCGCCATGACGAACGCGGAAAAGGGCAGCGCGAGCGCTGCCAGCCCCGCCCATCGCCAGCCGCTGTAATCGCGGCCGACGCCGGGCAATCCCATCCGCAACGCACTCCACGCCGCGGCAAAACCCAGCGCGACGATCAGCCAAAAGGCGAGCAGCGGCAGCGGCGGCATCATCGCGCCATCGGCCAGATCGTGCCGCGGACCGACAAGCAACAGAAGCGCCGCTGCGCCTGCGAGCCAGCCGCCAGCGACCCACAAAGACCCGCGCGCGACGCGGCGCGGGCGCACGGGTTCGAGTTCGCCCGCCAGGTCGTCGATCAGATTGTCGATCGATACATTCGTCATCTCATTCGCTCTCAATCAATTGCGCGAGCTTTTTCAGCCCGCGATGGATATTCACCTTCACCAGCGACTCGCTCTGCCCGCAAATCTGCGACGCCTCGGCGATCGAGGCACCTTCGATCTTGACCAGTGTGATCGCCTGCGCCTGTCCCGCGGGCAGCAGGGTGAGCATGCGGTCGAGGCTGAGGCGGGCGTGGACGACCTCGTCCTCGGCCCCGACCGCCGCGTCGCCCTCGCCCAGCTCGACCTCGTCGCGCTGGCGGCGCAACATGTCGATCCAGCGATAGCGCGCGATCGCCGCCAGCCAGGGCAGGAACGGCCGGCTGCTGTCCCAGGTGGCGAGCTTGCGGTGCACCGACACCAAAGTTTCCTGCACCAGATCGTCGATCTGGTGCGGCGCGATGCGGCGCGCAAAATAGCGCGCCAGCCATTTGCCAGAATCGCCCAACAGCGCGCGATAGGCGGCGCGATCACCGCGCTGCGATGCCGCCATCAACCGCGCCAGCGAAGGTTCGTCGATGCTCATCTGCGCCGCAGCCTAGCAATGATTGCGTCGAGCGAGAACAGCCCGCCGCCGCGCACGATCAATATCGCGGCCATCGCGACCCACAGCGAGTGGACGGGCCACCATGCATCGGGAAACACGAACAACTGTATCACCAGCGTCATCGCCAGCAACGCGCCCGCCGACAACCGCGTCGCCAGACCGAGCAGCAGCAGGATCGGAAACAGATGTTCGGCATAGGTGGTCAGCGGCACCGCAAGCGCAGGATCGAACGGCAGGCCGGAAAATTCCGACGCGAACAAATCATATTGCGCCGGGTCGATCTGCAGCACGCCGCCGTCGACAACCTTGGTCTGTCCCGATCGCCAGAACACGCCAGCGAGCGCCAGGCGCAGCAACAACAGCGCGATGGCTTCGGGGATGCGGCCCGCGGCCAGCACAACCCCGCGATCGTATAACGCAATTATCCGCTTCATCTCTCAAACCCTCTCGAACGCCCCGGCGGCGATCAGCGCCGCGACGGCGGCCCCGCCTTCGGGATGCCTTTCGGCGAGATGCGCGATGAGGTTACCGAGCGGCGCAAATTCGCGCGCCATGGCGAGCGCGGCGACATCGGCATCGGTGATCGCAAACAGCCGCACTTCGGCATTGGGCCGCGCGACGAGCAGCGCCCGGACGTCGCGCGCAAAGCCGGGGTCGACGAGCGGCGCGATGGCGCGCGACAGCGTCACGACGCGCGTCGCCGGATGGCGCCGCACGACCAGCTGGAGCAATGCCGCTTCTTCGAGCCCAGCCAGATCGGCAAGCGTCAGTGCTGAAGCGTCGGCGGCGTGATAGCTTTCGAGCCACGTCCATTCGACGCGCGCCAGATCGGCCGCGACCGGATCGGCGAGCCAGCCCGGAAAGGCCGCCCCGATCCGCGCCAGCGACCGGCCCTCCGCACCGCCAACGTCGATGAAGGCGCGCGAAACGCGGTTGAACTCGGCGGCGCCCAGATATTCGCGCGTGCGGGGAAATGTGTCTTCGAGCGCGACCAGTCGCGCGTGCGAGATGGTATTGGCATGGATGCGCAGCCCGCGCAGCACTACGGCGCGGCCGCCCGCGAACAACCCGGCGGGCAGATGGTCGGGGCCGCGAAGCAGTGTCGCGGCGATCGCCGCTTGCGCTTCACGCATCGACCGGCTCGCGCGCCAGCAGCGCGTCGGCCTTGGCCACTTCGGCCATCAGCGTCGCATAATCGGGAACATCGCTGTCCCATTCGACCAGCACCGGTTTCGGCCCGGCGCGGCGAAGAAAGGCCGCGAGCAGATCCCAACAACTGTCGCGCACGGATGATCCATGGTCGTCGATCGCAATCGTGCCGCCCATATCGTCATCTTTACGGCTGTGTCCCGCAACATGGACTTCGCCGACCAGCGCCGGATCGAAAGCAGCGACCCATGGAGCCGGATCGCGCCCAAGGTTGAACGCCGACACCTCGACATTGTTGATGTCGAGGAGCAGCCCGCACCCAGCGCGTCGGCACAGCTCGTGGAGGAAATCGACCTCGTCCCAATCGTCGCCGGCATAGGCCAGATAGCGCGAAGGATTCTCGATCAGCATCGGCCGCCCCAAGCGGTCCTGCACGCGCCCGACTTCGCGCACAAAATGGTCGAGCGCCGCATGGCTGTATGGGATCGGCAGCAGGTCAGGGAATTTGTCGCCCGGCCCGTTGCTCCAGCTGAGGTGATCCGACACCATCGCCGGTTCATAGCGGTCGCATAGCGCCGCGAGCGATTCCAGCTCGCCAAGTTCGACCCCCGCCGCCGATCCCAGCGATAGCCCAACCGAATGGAAACTCAGCGGGAGATGGTCCACGATCGCGGTCAGCCAGCGGTGCGGAGGCCCGCCTGCGCCGAAGTAATTTTGGGGATGTACTTCGGCCCAGGCGGGCGGGGCACCCCGCTCCGCCGCCGCCAGCACGTCGGCATAATGCTCGGGCTTCAGCCCGAAGCCGGCGCGCTGCGGCAAGTCACGGAGCGGACGGGGGGGCACTTGGCTCAGCTCTTTTTGGCGACCGGCTTGGCATTGCCCTTGTGCGCGGCCAGCGTGCCGCCCATCTTTTCGCAGCTGCCCTTGGCGACATTCTTCCAGGCGTTGCCCTGATAATCGACCGTCGACGTACCGGCGCAGCTGGTGCCCGGACCGGCGGCGCAATCATTCTTGCCCTTCAGCGACACGCCATAGCATTTTTCCTTGGCGCCATCGGCGGCGACGGCGGGCACGGCCACCGCGCCGGCGGCCATCGCGAGGACGGCCGAGGCGGCGAGCGACAGTTTCAGGCTATTCGACATAATGGATACTCCCTTGGAATATGGATGATGCGGGGGATGGCATCGACAGGAGTTTCGCGGCCGATCGCCGGAAGGTTACGCCGGCCGTCGACGGGCCGCGCCATTTTGTCGCCACCTTCGGCGCGCAGGGGCGTCCTTTGCGATTTCGACCGGAAAGCCAGACCATGAGCGTAGCGTTTCGCCGCGAGGGCGACGACGAGCATAAGGAACCCGAATTCGAGCTGCCCATTGCGGTCGGTCCGAACTGGGTGACGCCGCGCGGGTTGCGACTGCTCGGTGAGGAAGTCGCGCGGCTGGAAGCCGAAATTGCGGCGGCGACCGACGAGGATGCGCGCAAGAAATTGCAGCGGCGCTTGCGCTATTTCCACACCCGCCAATCGACCGCCGAGGTGCAGACACCGCCCAGCGATGGCAGCGTCGGCATCGGCAGCCGCGTGACCTATCGGCTGGGGCAGGCCGAAAAGACGATCACCATCGTTGGCGGCGACGAGGCCGACCCGGCGCTGGGGTGCGTCGCCTTTTCGGCGCCGCTCGCCCGCGCTTTGATGGGCGCCGAGGTCGGCGAGAGCGTCGAATATCAGGACCGCGAGGATGCCATTACCATCGTCGCCGTCGCACCCGATCCGGAGACGCAGGCATGAAAGACAAGTTCGAACGCCACAAACAGCCGTGGACCCCGGCCGAAATCGACAAGCTCCACACACTGGCCAAGAAGGGCATGCCGCTGAAGTCGATCGCGAAAGCGCTGACGCGCAGCGAGGAATCGGTCAAGGCGCGTGCCAAGGCCGACAGCCTCCCCATCGCGAAGCTGCACTGAGCCACCATGCCAACAACCGAATTTGATGCCATCGTGCTGGGTGCCGGCGCGGCCGGGCTGATGTGCGCCGCGGTTGCGGGGCAGCGCGGCCGCCGCGTGTTGCTGCTCGACCATGCCGATCAGGTGGGCAAGAAAATCCTCATCTCGGGCGGTGGGCGCTGCAATTTTACCAATGTGAACACCGCGCCCGACCGCTTCATCTCGGCGAACCCGCATTTCGCGAAATCGGCGCTGGCGCGCTACACCCCCGCTGACTTCATCGCGCTCGTCGACCGTTACGGCATCGCGCATCACGAAAAGACGCTGGGGCAGCTGTTCTGCGATGGGTCGGCGAAACAGATCGTCGCGATGCTGCTGGAAGAAGCCGCCAAAGCCGGCGTCGATGTTCGTACCGGCCAGCCGGTGCGCGAAGTCACCCACGCCGACGGCAAATTCACCGTCCGGTTCGGCGATACCAGCTTTTCCGCCCCCGCCCTCGTCATCGCCACCGGTGGCCCGTCGATCCCGCAAATGGGCGCAACCGGCTTCGCTTATGACCTCGCGCGTCAGTTCGGCCTCAAAGTCGTCGAACCGCGCCCGGCGCTCGTTCCGCTGACGCTCGGCGGCGACGATGTGCTGTTCCGCGAATTGTCGGGAATCGCCGCGCCGGTCGAAGCGCGCGCGGGCAAGGCGGCGTTTCGCGAGGCGGCGCTCTTCACGCACCGCGGCCTCTCGGGTCCGGCGATTTTGCAAGCGAGCAGCTATTGGCGCCACGGCGAGCCCGTCACCATCGATTTCCTGCCTGACGCACCGAAAGACTGGCTGCTCGACGCCAAACGGATGCGCCCGCGCGCCACGATGCGCGCTGCGCTCGGCGCTATGCTCCCCGACCGCCTAGCCGAAACGCTTGCCGAACGCCTTGCCCTCCCCGGCGAGCTCGCCGCGCAAACCGATCGCAAACTCGCCGATGCCGAATCGCGGCTCGCGCGCTGGGATTTCCGTCCCAACGGCACCGAAGGTTTCGCCAAAGCCGAGGTCACGGTGGGCGGAATTTCGACCGCCAGCCTGTCGTCGCAAACAATGGTGGCCAAAACCGTTGCAAACCTCTATGCGGTCGGCGAGGCCGTAGATGTCACAGGGTGGTTAGGCGGCTATAATTTTCAATGGGCTTGGGCAAGCGGACACGCTGCCGGACAGGTGATTTAAGCCCATTGAGCCCCTTCTATCGGCCCGTCACCGCACCGGTGACCGCCTATGTTATTGAGATAATAATGACTTTCGAAAATCTTTCTCCCGTCCTTTCGGACGCCCTTACCGCGCGCGGCTATGAAGCGCTCACCCCCGTTCAATCGCAAGTCAGCGAAGATAACGCAAAGGGCCGCGACCTGCTCGTTTCCGCCCAGACCGGATCGGGCAAGACCGTCGCCTTCGGCCTCGCAATGGGTGACGAGCTGATCGAGGACGGCCGCCTGCCGTTCGCGACCTCGCCGCTCGCGCTGATCATCGCCCCGACCCGCGAACTTGCGCTGCAGGTCAGCCGTGAGCTGAGCTGGCTTTACGCCAAGGCCGGGGCGCGCATCGCGACCTGTGTCGGCGGCATGGACGCCAGCAAGGAACGCCGCGCGCTTGGTCAGGGCGTGCAGATCGTCGTCGGCACCCCCGGGCGCCTGCGCGATCACCTCGAACGCGGCGCACTCGACCTCAGCGCGCTTCGCGTCGCGGTGCTCGACGAAGCCGACGAGATGCTCGACATGGGCTTTCGCGACGATCTCGAGGAAATTCTCGACGGCACGCCCGCGACCCGCCGCACGTTGCTCTTCTCCGCCACGATCCCCAACCCGATCGTCCAGCTCGCCAAGCGCTACCAGAAGGACGCGCTGCGCATTTCGACCGTCGGCCAGGATCGCGGCCATGGCGACATCGCCTATCAGGCGGTGACCGTCGCCCCCGCCGACATCGAAGGCGCGGTGGTCAACCTGCTCCGCCTGCACGACGCCGAAACCGCGATGCTGTTCTGCGCGACGCGCGACAATGTCCGCCGCCTCCACGCCAGTCTCGTCGAACGCGGTTTCGCCGCGGTCGCGCTATCGGGCGAGCATAGCCAGAATGAACGCAACGCCGCGCTGCAGGCGCTTCGCGATCGCCGCGCCAAGGTGTGCGTCGCGACCGACGTCGCCGCGCGCGGCATCGATCTGCCGACGCTCAGCCTCGTGATCCACGTCGAAATCCCCCGCGATGCCGAAGCGCTCCAGCACCGTTCGGGCCGCACCGGCCGCGCGGGCAAAAAGGGTACCGCGGTAATCATCGTCCCCTATCCGCGCCGCCGCCGCGTTGACGGCATGCTGCGCGGCGCGCGGATCGAGGCCGAATGGATGGACGCCCCGACCGCCGCTGACGTGCGCAAGCGCGATCAGGAACGGCTGATGGAGAAATTGCTCACCACCGTCGAGCATGAGGCCGAAGATATCGAGCTTGCGCAGCGCTTGATGGCCGAGCGCACCCCCGAGGATATCGCCGCCTCGCTGGTTCAGATGCACCGGGCGCTGATGCCGCCCCCCGAAGATCTCATCGACAACAGCGCCCGCGGCCGCGACACCGCCGGTCGTCCCGAACGCGGCGAGCGGTTCGAGCGCCCGGAACGCGGCGCCGGTGGCGATCAGCGCGAAGGCTTCGAGGACAGCGTCTGGTTCCGCCTCAACATCGGTCGCCACCAGAATGCCGACCCGCGCTGGATCCTGCCTTTGCTCTGCCGCCGCGGCCATGTGAGCAAGAACGAGATCGGCGCGATCCGCATCGGTCCCAAGGAAACGATGTTCAACATCCCGCGCGCCATCGCCGATCGCTTTGCCGAGGCAGTGATCCGCAGCGCCAATGAAGACGGCGAAGACGACAGCGGCGTGGCGATCACCCCCGCACCCGACGGCCCAACCTATCCGCCGCGCCGTGACAAGGGCGGGCATGGGGGCGGCCATTCGGGCGGCCCGCGCGATGGCGCCCCGCGCAGCACGCTGGGCCGCGCGCCCGGCGGCGACCGCAGCTTTGGCGATCGTCCGCGTGGTCCCGGTGGCCCCGGCGGCAAGCCCACCGATCGCTACAAGCCGAAGCCCTTCGGCCAACGCAGCCCTCGCCGTCCGAGCAAATAACCCAAGCCAAACCCCTCCCCTGAAGGGGAGGGGCTTTCATCGCTTCACCCTTGCACTCCCCAGCCCGGCCTACCAGATGGACCGAACAGCAGGAGCGCGCGCATGCAAGCAACCCAAGCCTTTATCGAAAGCCAGGGCGGACCCGAGGTCATCGACTGGCGCGACGTCACGCTGGGCGAACCCGGCCCCGGGCAGGTGCTGCTGCGCCAGACCGCGGTCGGGCTCAACTATCTCGACACCTATCACCGCGACGGCACCTATCCGGTCCCGCTCCCCAGCGGTCTCGGCGTCGAATCGGCGGGTGAGGTCATCGCTGTTGGCGAAGGCGTCCACGGCTTCCGGCCCGGCGACCGCGCCGCGACCTTCGGTCCCGAACGCACCGCCTATGCCAGCGCAAGGTTGGTTAGCGCAGCGTCGCTGTTCAAGCTTCCCGCCACCATCGACGACGAAACCGCCGCCGCCGCGCTGCTGAAAGCCTGCACGGTCGAAATGCTCGTCGAACGCTGCGCGAAGGTCGAAGCGGGCTGGCCGGTGCTTGTCCACGCCGCTGCGGGCGGGGTCGGCCTCATCCTCGTCCAGTGGCTGAAGGCGATCGGCGCGACGGTGATCGGCACGGTCAGCACCGAGGCGAAAGCGCAGGCGGCGCGCGAAGCGGGCGCCGACCATGTGCTGATGTACAAGAGCGACGACGTCGCCGCGCACGTCCGCGAGATCACCGATGGGCAGGGCGTGCCCGTGACCTTCGACGGCATCGGCATGGCGACATGGGAGGTCTCGCTGAAGGCCACCGCCCGGCGCGGGCTGATCGTCAGCTATGGCAACGCCGGTGGCCCGGTCACCGGGGTGAACCTGGGCGTTCTCGCGCAGCATGGATCGCAATTCGTCACCCGCCCCACCCTGTTCGACTATTATCTCCACGCCGGCGAGCGTGCGGCGGGCGCGGCGCGGGTGTTCGAGATGATCGAGAGCGGCGCGGTGAAGATTACCGTCGGGCAGCGCTATTCGTTGCAGGATGCGGCAAGGGCGCATTCCGATTTGCAGGCCGGGCGCACGACGGGATCAACGCTGCTGATTCCCGAGCACAGCTAAACCCCTCCCGCCTGCGGGAGGGGCAGCGAGACTTGCCAGCTTGCTCGCTAGTCGCAGCGGGGAGGGTTCAGCAACGTTACATGCCCTCCCTCGACCCCTCCCTAAAGGGAGGGGAGAAACTACGCCTTCAACCTTTCCGCATGCCAACCGACATGCTCGGCCAGAAAGGTCGAGATGAAATAATAGCTGTGGTCATACCCCGGCTGCATCCGGATTTCGGCCTTCTGCCCCGCCAGCTCGCACGCCTCGACCAGCAGGTGGGTCTTCAACTGATCGGCCAGGAAATTGTCGGCGTCGCCCTGATCGACGAGCAGGTCGGCCACCCGCGCGCCGCCCGCGATCAGCGCGCAGGCGTCGTACACTGTCCACGTCTCGCGATTATCGCCAAGGTAATTGCCCAGCGCCTTTTCGCCCCACGGGCATTGCAGCGGCGCCACGATCGGCGAGAAAGCCGACACCGAGCGAAAACGGTCGGGCGTCCGCAGCGCCACGGTCAGCGCGCCATGCCCGCCCATTGAATGGCCGGTAATCCCCTGCCGCGTCATGTCGGCGGCGGCAAATTCGCGCAGGATCAGCGACGGCAGTTCGTCCTCGACATAGGAACGCATACGGTAATTGGCCGCCCACGGCTCCTCGGTCGCATCGACATAAAAGCCCGCACCCAGTCCGAAATCCCACGCCGCGTCGGGATCATCGGGTACGCCCTCGCCGCGCGGGCTGGTGTCAGGTGCGACAAAGATGATGCCATGCTCGGCGCAGGCGGCGCGATATTCGCCCTTTTCCATCACATTGGCGTGAGTGCAGGTCAGTCCCGACAGATACCACAGCACCGGCAACTTCGTGCCCGGCTCATGATCGGGAACGAAAACCGCGAACGTCATGTCGGTGCCGGTGGTGGTGCTTTTATGTCTGTACACGCCTTGCGCGCCGCCGTGGCTGCGAACGGTGGAGAGGGTTTCGATGGTCATGGTTCGTCCTGCTTGTCTTTTCACCATGCTAGGGCATGCTGGCCGAAAATCCAAAGGAGGAGACGCGCCGCATGTTCGATAACGCCATACACGGCATCTGCCAGGACCGCTTCGCTGCCGTCCGCATGGGCATGGCAGCCAGCCTCGCCGCCGGAACCGACGTTGGCCTCTCCTTTTGCGCCACCGTCGACGGCGAAACGGTGGTCGACCTGTGGGGCGGCCATGCCGACGAAGGCAGGACGCGGCCGTGGCAGGCCGACACGATCATCAACGTCTATTCGACCACCAAGACAATGACCGCGCTCACCGCGCTCCTGCTCGCCGACCGCGGCGAGCTCGATTTCGCGGCGCCCGTCGCGCGCTACTGGCCCGAATTTGCCGCAAACGGCAAGGAGGCGATCACCGTCGCGCAGTTGATGAGCCACAGCGCCGGGCTGTCGGGCTGGGAAGCGCCGATGACGACCGAGGACTTCTACGACTGGGACAAGGCAACGTCGCTGCTCGCGGCGCAGGCGCCATGGTGGCAACCCGGCAGCGCACCCGGCTATCACGCGATCACCCAGGGCTATCTGATCGGCGAGGTCGTGCGCCGGATCACCGGCAAATCGCTCGGCACGGTCTTTCGTGAGGAGATCGCCGAGCCGCTCGGCGCCGATTTCCACATCGGCCTGCCCGCGTCGGAGGACCAGCGCGTCGCCGACCTGATCCCGCCGCCCGAAACGCCCCGCGATTTTACCAGCGATATTCAGCGCAAGACCTTTACCAATCCCGGGATCGATGTGCTTGCAACGCGGACGCGCGCCTGGCGCGGCGCCGAAATCCCGGCGGCGGGGGGCACCGGCAACGCGCGCAGCGTCGCCGAAATCCATGCTTTGCTCGCCAATGGCGGCGTGGCAAAGGGCAAACGCCTCCTGTCCGAAGCGGGCTGTCGCAAGGCGCTGGAATTGCAGAGCGCCGGAACCGACCTGATACTGGGCATACCGGTGCGCTTCGGCATGGGTTTTGGCCTGCCCAGCGAACTCGTGCCGCTGCCCAATCCGAACACGATATTCTGGGGCGGCTATGGTGGGTCGGTGATCATCATCGATATGGATGCCCGCGCGACGTACAGCTACGTCATGAACAAGATGAACAGCGGCCTGACCGGCGACACGCGCTCATTCGCGCTGATCGGGGCGATGTGGATGGCAATGGCGGCGCGCTAAGCCTGCGCCGGAATCGCCGCGACGACCGGCGCATGGCCCCAATGGCGCAGCAGATCGAGGATCGCCGCGCCCGCCATCGCGAGCGTCGCGGTGTTGCGGAGCGGGTGGACGTTGACCGGACTGGCGTCCGCCAGCGCAGCGTCGAGTACTACGGTGATGCTTCCCGGCGCGGCATTGATCGCGGCGAGCGGGGTCACCGATCCCGGCGATATGCCAAGCAGGCGCTCCATGTCCTCGGCTTTGCCAAAACTGACAGGTTTGCACCCGATCCCAGCCGGCAGCGCCTTCAGATTGACACGCGCATCGGACGGCACGGTGACCAGCCAAAAGGCACCGCCCCTGTCCTTCAGGAACAGATTTTTGGTATGCGCCCCCGGCATGGCGGCATGCACCGCATCGCTCTCGGCGACGGTGAACACCGCTTCATGTTCATGGGCGGCGAAGGGGATCGACAGCGCGCATAAGTCCGCCAGCAGCCCCGCTTCGCCGCGCATAAATCTTATCGGCCGCTCACAGGCGCTTCAGCGCGCACAGCTTGTTGCCGTCGGGATCGCGCAGATAGGCGAGGTAGAGCTGGCCGAAGCCACCTTCGCGGATGCCCGGCGGGTCTTCGATGCTGGTGCCGCCAGCGGCGACGCCGGCGTCATGCCACGCTTTCGCCTGATCGCCGTCTTCCATCGCAAAACCGATGGTGCAGCCATTGCCCGCGGTCGCCGGCTGACCGTCGATCGGCGGCGTCACCAGAAACAGCCCGCCATTGTGCATATAGATCAGGCGGCCCTTGTCGTCCTCGATCCCCGGCTTGCCACCGATCGCCTGAAAGGTCGCGTCATAGAATTTCTTTGATTTTTCAATGTCGTTGCTGCCGACCATATTGTGGCTGTACATCGCTCTCTCCTCTTTTCGTTGCGAATCAATACCGATGTTCTGCCAGCCTTGTCAGCGGAACACCACCGTCTTGCGCCCGTCGATCAGAACTCGCTGTTCGGCGACCCAGCGCACCGCTTTCGCCAGCACCTGCGCCTCGACATCGCGGCCGATGCGGATCAGATCCTCGACGCTATCGCGGTGATCGACGCGTTCCACCGCCTGTTCGATGATCGGGCCTTCGTCGAGGTCGCTGGTCACAAAATGCGCCGTCGCGCCGATCAGCTTGACGCCGCGTTCCTGCGCCCGGTGATAGGGCTTCGCGCCCTTGAACCCGGGCAGAAAACTGTGGTGGATATTGATGCAACGCCCCGCCAGTTTCGCCGACATGTCCTGCGACAACACCTGCATATAGCGCGCCAGCACGAGATAATCGGCGCCGCTGCGCGCCATCAGGTCGAGGATGCGTTCTTCCTGTTCGGCGCGATTGGCGTCGCTGACCGGGAAATGGTGGAACGGCACCCCGTGCCATTCGCTCAGCCGCCGCTGATGTTCATGGTTCGACACCACCGCCACAATGTCGATCGCGAGGTTGCCGGTCGACCAGCGGTGGAGCAGGTCGTTAAGGCAATGGCTGCCCTGCGACACCGCAATGACGAAGCGCGGCTTCGCGGCGCTGTCACTGATCCGCGCGTCCATCGCAAAGCGGTCGACGGTCGGCGCGAACGCCGCCTGCACCCCGGCGAGGTCACCCGGAAAGCGCGGACCCGCGCCGCGAAAGGCGACGCGCATGAAGAAGCGTCCTGAATCGAGGTCGGCATATTGCTGGCTATCGAGGATGAAGCCGTCGCGCTCGGCGAGCAGCCCGGTCACGGCGGCGACGATACCGACCGCATCGACGCAGCTGAAGGTCAGGACATAAGGTCCGGTCAAATGCTTCCTCCCACCCAAACAGGGCTTTCCGACGGCCTCTCCCATCGGGAGAGGCAACGAGACTTGGCAGCTTGCTGCCTAGTCGCAGTGGCGAGGGGTTCGGCGCGGCCGGCCGATGGACCTCAACCCCTCATCCAACTCCACCTAACCGGCACAGCCGCTAAGGCTCAGTATCCTTCTCCCCATGGGAGAAGGGAGCAACGTCCTCAGTATACCACCACGCTCCTGATGCTTTCCCCCGCATGCATCAAATCGAAGCCCTTGTTGATATCCTCCAGCCCCATGACATGGGTGATCATCGGGTCGATCTCGATCTTGCCGGTCATGTACATGTCGACGATCTTCGGCACATCGGTGCGGCCCTTGGCGCCGCCGAACGCGGTGCCGCGCCAGTTGCGCCCGGTGACGAGCTGGAACGGACGCGTCGCAATCTCCTTGCCCGCCTCGGCGACGCCGATGATGATCGAGGTGCCCCAGCCGCGGTGGCAGGCCTCGAGCGCGGTGCGCATCACTTCGGTATTGCCCGTGGCGTCGAAGGTGTAGTCGGCGCCGCCGTCGGTCAGCTGGACGATCGCGGCGACCGTGTCCTCGCGGCTCATGCCCCTGGTGTTGAGGAAGTCGGTCATGCCGAACTTGCGGCCCCATTCCTCGCGGTCGGGGTTGATGTCGACGCCAATGATCCTGTTAGCGCCGGCCAAACGAGCGCCTTGGATCACGTTGAGCCCAATGCCGCCGAGCCCGAAGATGACGACGTTGTCGCCGACCTGAACCTTGGCGGTGTTGATCACCGCGCCGACCCCGGTGGTCACGCCGCAGCCGATGTAGCAGCTCGACTGGAAGGGCGCGTCCTGACGGATCTTCGCGACCGCGATCTCGGGCAATACGGTGAAGTTCGAGAAGGTCGAGCAGCCCATATAGTGGAAGATCGGCTGGCCCTTGTACGAAAAGCGCGTCGTGCCATCGGGCATCAGCCCCTTGCCCTGCGTCGCACGGATCGCGGTGCAGAGGTTGGTCTTGCCCGACAGGCAGCTTTTGCACTGACGGCATTCGGGGGTGTAGAGCGGGATGACATGGTCGCCGGGAACGACGCTGGTCACGCCGGCGCCAACCTCGCGCACGATGCCGGCGCCCTCATGTCCGAGCACGCTCGGGAAGATGCCCTCGCTGTCGAACCCGTCGAGCGTATAGGCATCGGTGTGACAGATGCCCGTCGCCATGATCTCGACCAGCACCTCGCCCGCCTTCGGACCCTCCAGGTCCAACTCCACAATCTCGAGCGGCTTCTTGGCTTCGAACGCAACGGCGGCGCGGGTCTTCATGGGCTTGGTCTCCTCAATGTCGCTTGGCTATCAGCACTCCACGACGCTGACCGCAAGTCCGCCTTTCGACGTTTCCTTATATTTGTCGCGCATGTCCCGCCCCGTCTGCAGCATCGTTGCGATCACCGTATCCAAACTCACAACATGCGTGCCGTCGCCGATCATCGCGATGCGGCTGGCGTCGATCGCCTTGATCGACCCCATCGCATTGCGTTCGATGCACGGGATCTGGACCAGCCCGCCGATCGGATCGCAGGTGAGGCCGAGGTTGTGCTCCATGCCGATCTCGGCGGCATTCTCGACCTGCGCGTTCGTCCCGCCCAGCGCGGCGGTCAGCCCCGCCGCCGCCATCGAACAGGCAACGCCGACCTCGCCTTGGCAGCCGACCTCGGCACCCGAGATGCTGGCGTTGCGTTTGTAGAGCGCACCGACTGCACCAGCGGCGAGCAGGAAGGTGCGCACGCCCGCGTCGTCGCCGCGATAGCCGCGGCGGTAGAAGCGGATCACCGCGGGGATGATCCCCGCCGCGCCGTTGGTCGGCGCGGTGACGACCTTGCCGCCCGCGGCATTTTCCTCATTCACCGCCATCGCCCACAGGTTGATCCAGTCCATCATCGCGAGCGGGTCGGTCAGATTCTGTTCGTGGCGGTTGCGGATGTCGGCGGCGATCTGCGGCGCGCGGCGCTTGACCTTCAGGCCTCCCGGCAAAATCCCGGTGCTGCAGCACCCGGCGTCGATCGACGCATCCATCGCGCCGGCGATCGCGTCGAGCCCCGCCTCAACCTCGGCCAGCGGGCGATGGACCAACTCGTTCTCGAGCATCATTTCGGCAAAGCTCTTGCCCGAAGCCGCGCCCATGCTCAGCAAATCGGCGCCCGAGGTGAAGGCGAAGGGCAGTTCGACCTCATCCTCGGCGCCGCGACTGTTGCGCCCAGCTTCCTCCTCGTCGACGACAAAGCCGCCGCCGATCGAGAAATACATCCGCTTGGCGAGGATCTCGCCGTCGGCATCGCGCGCGGTGAAGCTCACCGCGTTGCTGTGGAACGGCTGGCGCTGGCGCATCTGGAAATGCAGGTCGCGCGCGGGCTGGAAGCGGACGCGCTGGCGTCCGAGCAAATAGAGGAAACCTTCGCTGGTCGCGCGGTCCCAATGCGCCTTGATCGCGGCCAGGCTGGTGCTGGCGGGAATTTCCCCGGCAAGACCCGCGACGATCGCGGTATCGGCAGCATGGCCCTTGCCGGTCAGCGCCAGCGACCCGTAAAGATCGGCTTCGACATGCACGGTCCGATCGAACAGATTTTGCTCGTCGAGCCAGACGGTGAAACGGCGGGCGGCGACCATCGGGCCCACAGTGTGTGAGCTCGACGGTCCGACACCGATTTTGAAGAGTTCAAAGAGGCTGATCGTCATGGCGGCGCTATAGAAGACGCACCGCGGTTGCGATAGGACATCAGCCCCGTTTTTTTGTACCCTACACCGGATAGGTCCAGGTCGTGTCGCGCGCGAAATTCTCTGCCGCGAAATCCCAGTTGAGCAGCTCATCGACCACCGCGTCGACATAAGCGGGGCGCAGATTCTTGCGGTCGATATAATAGGCATGTTCCCACACGTCGATCACGATGAGCGGCTTGATCCCGAGGGTCAGCTCGGTGCCGGCGTCGTGCGTGTCGGTCACCGACAGCGTGCCGTCGCGCGACACCAGCCACGCCCAGCCCGATGCGAAATGATTGACCGCGGTTTCCTTGAGCTTCTTTTTCAGATCGTCGAGCGACCCGAAATCGCGGGTGATCGCGGTGAGCAGATCGCCTTCGGGCGCGGTCTTGTCGGGGCTCAGGCTGTTCCAGTAAAAGGCATGGTTCCACGACTGGGCGGCGTTGTTGAACAGGCCCTTGTTGCCCGCGCCCTCGGCATGGTGGACGATTTCCTCGAGCGGCTTGTCGGCGAGTTCGGTACCCTCGATCGCGGCATTGACCTTGTCGACATAGGCCTTGTGATGCTTGCCATGATGCGTCGCGAGCGTGTCGGCCGAAATATGCGGCTCGAGCGCGTCCTGCTTGTAGGGCAGCGGGGGAAGAGCGATCGTCATGGCAGTCTCCGTTGTTTTTCAGAGGGGATGAGGGCTGTAACTCGGTATCGGGGCGGCGGGTTGCAATGTTTGGGCGGGGAATTTTTCTTCTCGTCATTGCGCGCGAAGCGAAGCAATCCAGAGTGCGCGTAAACAGCTCTGGATTGCTTCGCTTCGCGCGCAATGACGGCGAGATTTACGTCACCATCGCCAGCAAAGTCGCAATCCGGTCGGCCTCCTCGGCAGGCTTGTCGCGGCGGATGCGCGAAATGCGCGGGAAGCGCATCGCCAGCCCAGATTTGTGGCGCTTGCTGCTATGGATCGAATCGAACGCGACTTCGAGCACCAGCGACTTTTCGACCTCGCGCACCGGCCCGAAGCGGTTGAGCGTGTTGTCACGCACGAACTTGTCGAGCCATTTCAGCTCCTCGTCGGTAAACCCCGAATAGGCTTTGCCGACGGGCAATAATTCGCCCGCGTCGGACCAGCAGCCGAACGTATAATCCGAATAGAAGCTCGCGCGGCGCCCATTGCCGCGCTGCGCGTACATCATCACACAATCGGCGGTGAGCGGGTCGCGCTTCCATTTGTACCAGAGGCCTGCGCGCCGCCCCGCCACATAAGGCGCATCGCGGCGCTTGAGCATCACCCCCTCGATCGCGGCATCGCGCGCACCCGCGCGGCGGGTCGCAAGGTCGTCGAAATCCTTGGCGTCGATCACTTGCGACAGGTCGAAATGGCTATCGGCGAGCCGCGGTACGAACGCCTCCAATTGCCGCCGCCTTTCGGTCCACGCGAGAGGGCGCAGATCATTGCCATCGACCGCGAGCAGATCGTACACGCGCACGAACGCCGACGATTCGGCGAGCATCTTTTTCGATACGGTCTTGCGCCCAAGCCGCTGTTGCAGCGCATTGAAGCTCGCGGCTTCGCCCCCCTGCACATCACCGCGCACGAGCAGTTCGCCGTCGATCACCGCATCCTGATCAAACGCCGCGACCAGTTCGGGGAACGCCGCGCTGATCTCCTCGCCGCCGCGGCTGTAGATGCGGGTCTGGCCGCCGCCCCCACTGCCACCGCGCACGATCTGAACGCGGATGCCGTCCCATTTCCACTCGGCGGCATAGTCGGCGAGATCGACGGCCGCGTCCTCCAGCGGATGCGCGAGCATGAAGGGGCGAAAGAAGGCGACGTCGGCGAGGTCGGGGCGGTCCGCCCTTCCCTCGCCCCATGCGAACAGCGGTGCATAGGGCGGCGCGATCGCGTGCCACAGCTCCTCGACATCGTCGACAGGCACGTCGAACGCTTGGGCAAACGCCTGTTTGGCGAGCCGCGCCGACACCCCGACCCGCATCCCGCCAAGCGCGAGCTTGAGCAAGGCATAGCGCCCGTCGGCATCAAGGCGGTCGAGGAGCGAAGCAAGGATTTCAGGGGCGGTGGCGCGCGTGGTGGCGGAGAGAGCGTCGACCGCGGCCGCCACCGTGAGGTCTGCTTGTGCGCCCGGTGCGTCGGGCCACAGCAGCGCCGCCGTCTCGGCCGTATCGCCAACGAAGTGCCGCGACAGCCGGAACAATTCCTCGTCGATCCGCGTCGCGAGCAATGTCCGCACCATCGCCGATTTCACCGCGGGGAAATCCAAACTCTCGGTCAGCGCCGCGATCGCCCAGCCGCGATCGGGATCAGGGGTGTGCGTCAGATAATCGGCGATCAGCGCCAGCTTGCTGTTGCGCGAGCGCGTATAAATAAGTCGGTCGATCAAGGCGGCAAAAGCCTTCACGCCTCCTCCTCCAGATCGCGGCCGACCAAATGTAGCGCGCGCGCCTTGCGTTGATGCAGTTCGCACCAGCGTAGCAGGCCGTCCTCGCTGCCGTGGGTGATCCACGTCTCGCTGGGGTTTACCTCCGCAATCGTCGTCGTCAGCTCGTCCCAGTCGGCATGGTCTGAAATCACCAGCGGCAGTTCGACCATCCGCTGCCGCGCGCGCTGGCGAACCCGCATCCACCCCGACGCCATCGCGGTGACCGGATCGGGCAATCGCCGCGACCAGCGGTCGTTCAGCGCCGATGGCGGTGCGACGATGATCTGCCCCGCCATCTCGGCCTTGTCGGTCTCGCTGACCAGCCGCAGCTCGCCCAGATCGACGCCATGCGCGGCGTAAAGCGCGCACATTTTTTCCATCGCGCCGTGGATATAGATGGGCGCGTCCCATCCGGCGGCGCGGAGCTCCGCCATCACGCGCTGTGCTTTGCCCAGCGCATAGGCGCCGACCAGCACGCAGCGATCGGGTTCGGCGCGCACCGCGCCGATCAGCTTGGCGATCTCATCTGACGTGGGAGGGTGGCGGAATACCGGCAGGCCGAAGGTCGCCTCGGTGATGAAGATGTCGCACGGCACGACCTCGAACGGCGCGCAGGTCGGGTCGGGGCGGCGTTTGTAATCGCCGGTGATGACGATCCGCTCGCCCGCATATTCCATCAGGATCTGCGCGCTGCCCAGCACATGTCCCGCCGGAAAAAAGCTGAAGCGCACCCCGCCGCGCTCGAAACCGTCGCCATAGCCAAACGCCTGATTATGGCTCGCCTCGACATCGACGCCGTACCGCAGCGCCATGATCGCCAGCGTTTCGGGGGTCGCAAATACCGACCCGTGGCCGCTCCGCGCATGGTCGGCATGGCCGTGAGTGACCGCCGCGCGCTCGACGGCGCGCGACGGATCGATCCACAGGTCGGCGGGCTTCACATACAGCCCGTGCGGATGCGGTTCGAGCCAGGGCGTTGCCTTTGCCATCAGGCCGCGAGCTTCTGCGCCCGCGCCAGATCGGCGACGAACGCCGCACGCTCGGCCGCGGCGCGCGCTCGATCGGGCAGGCGGAACAGAAAGGAGGGATGGATCGTCGCGATCAGTTTTGTACCTCCGGCGAGTTCATGCACCACGCCGCGCATCGAGGTAACGCGCATGCTCTTGCCCGTCACCCCGCGCAGCGCGCTGCCGCCGAGCGTAACGATAAGGTCGGGCTGCACCAGCGCGCGCTCCTTGTCGAGCCACCAGCGGCAGATGTCGATCTCGCCCGTCGTCGGGTTCTGGTGCAGGCGCCGCTTGCCGCGCGGTTCGAATTTGAAATGCTTGACCGCGTTGGTCAGGAACAATCGCTGCCGATCAAGACCGGCTTCGTCGAGCGCCTCGTTCAGCACCTGCCCCGCGGGGCCAACGAACGGCCGCCCTTCCAGATCCTCGCGGTCGCCGGGCTGCTCGCCGACCAGCATGATGCGCGTCGCCGCCGGGCCTTCGCCGACCACCGACTGCGTCGCGTTGCAATGGAGCGGGCAGCGCGTGCAGCCGCCAACCGCGCGGGCGAGATCGTCCAGCGTATCTATCTCATCAGTCAGGGCCAGAACTTCAGGCACGCGCGTTCGCCATTTGTCGGTTTGCGGGTTTGCTAGCGAAACGGCGGTCTCGCGCATCCGTTCCACCCGCGCCGCGGCGCCCGCGAGCAGCGGCGCGATATCCTGCGCCTCGGGCAGGTTCTTCCAATATTTCTTGGGCATTTCGGCGCGCATTGCGTCGATCTTGACCCGCGCCGGGTTGAAGATCGCGCCATAATAGGTGCGCCATTGATCCTCGACGACGTCGCTGTCGGGTACTTCGTCTTTTGTCCCACCCGCTCCATAAGTCAGCGTCTCGTCGTGCCAGATCGCCCGCGCGTCGGGGGTGACGATCGCCCAGTCCATGCCGTAAAAGCGGCGCTGAAAGAAGGGCGCGGTCAGCCGCAGGATATAGTGGTCGGGTTCGAACCACGCCGCAAACCGCTCGCGCCCCGCTTCCTTCCCCAAGCGCCGGAAGCGCACGAAGGCGTGCATCTTGTGAATGTCGCGGCGGATCGCCTTGTCGGTTTTGCTGAGCCAGTCGATATCGGGATCGGTGCGCCGCGCCAGCAGCTGCCGGTCGCGCAGCGCGCGCCAGACGATGCGATATAGCCGCGCCGGCACCCCGGCATCGCGGTGGCAGATCACCCGATCGGCCATGGCGAGCAATTCACGCGGCAGCGACACGGCGCCGCCCAATGTGGACGGCGCCGCGTCCCCGAACAGCGACGCTCCTTCATCGACACCGCGCCAGCTAACATCCTCCGGCCGCACGCCACCCGCCAGCAAAGCGCGCGCAGCATCGCGCCATTCGGCAAAATCGCCGGGACGGGCGAGCACGACCTCCCTCATAGCGCCAGCGACAATTGCTCCGCGGGCGGGGCAAAGCGCGCGCGCAGGCCGGCGCTGTCGGTCAGCGATCCCGGCCGCCAGTCGGGCGTGACGATAAACGGTAGGACTTTCTTCACCGACGCGGTCAGCTTTGCCAGATCGCCGATCCGCAGCTTGCCGGTCCGCCGCACCGCCACAATCCGGTCGACCGCGCGTGTTCCCAGCCCCGGCACGCGCAGCAGCAGCTCGCGCGGGGCGCGGTTGATATCGACCGGGAAAATGTCGCGCCGCATCAGCGCCCACGCGAGCTTGGGATCGATGCTCAGATCGAGCATCCCGCCGCTCGCCCCCTCCATGATCTCGGCGCGCTGAAAGCCATAGAAGCGCAGCAGCCAGTCGGCCTGATAAAGGCGGTGTTCGCGCATCAGCGGCGGGCGCACCGGCGGCAGATCGCTGCTCGCGTCGGGGATCGGGCTGTACGCCGAATAGTAAACGCGGCGCAGCTGATAGCCCGAATAAAGGTTGGTCGCGGTCGCGAGGATATCGTCGTCGCACGACGCGTCGGCGCCGACGATCATCTGCGTCGACTGCCCCGCGGGCGCAAAGCGCGGCGATTTCGCCTTTTTGAGCAACCGCCCTTTCGCGGCTTCGATCGCATCATCGGCGCCGACGCGCACCGATGCCATCGTCTTGCGGATCGTCGCGGGTTTCTTTTCGGGCGCAAAGCTTGACAGTCCCGCCTCGGTCGGCAGCTCGACATTGGTCGACAGGCGGTCGGCATAGAGCCCGGCGCGCGCGATCAATTCGGGCGCCGCCCCGGCGATCGTCTTCAGATGGATGTAGCCGCCAAAGCGATGTTCCTCGCGCAGAATGCGCGCGACCTCGACCAGCTGCTCCATCGTATAATCTTCGGAGCGGATGATCCCCGACGACAGGAACAGTCCCTCGACATAATTGCGCTTGTAGAAATCGAGCGTCAGCCGGACGACCTCCTGCGGATTGAACCGCGCCCGCGGCACATTGCTCGACGCCCGATTGATGCAGAAGCGGCAATCGTAAATGCAGAAATTGGTCAGCAGAATCTTGAGCAGCGAGATACAGCGCCCGTCGGGCGCATAGCTGTGGCAGATGCCCATGCCCTCGGTCGACCCGATCCCCTTGGTGGCGGTCGAATCGCGCTTCACCGTTCCCGACGACGCGCAGGACGCATCATATTTGGCGGCGTCGGCCAATATGCTGAGCTTTTCGAGAATCGGTTTTCCGGACATTTCCTATACATAGCATAGGAACATAGCAGGAACAAACCACTCCGGCGCGGTCAGGCGTCGCGCCACCGCGCCGGCAATGTAATGTCGAGCACCAGCCCGGTCGGTTCCCAATGGCGCTCGATCGTGCCGCCCAGATTGTTGCGGACGCTACGCTCCATCAACAAGGTGCCGAAGCTGGTTTTCTCGGGCGGACCGATCGGCCCGTCATTGCCGGTTTCGGTCCAGGTCAGCCGGAACAGCCGCGGATCGCTGCCCTCCGGATCCTGGGTCCATTGGATATCGACGTCCCCCGCAGCGCCCGACAACGCGCCATGCTTGACCGCGTTGGTGGCCAGTTCGTTGAACACCAGCGCCATCGCGACCAGCGCATTTTCGGGCAGCAGCAGGTCGGGGCCCGACCAGCGGATGCGAGGAAACGCTGCCTCGACCTCGCGCAGCAGCGCGTGCATCGACCCGGTCATGAAATTCGCACCGAGCAGGACATTCTGCGCGCGATTGAGCGCGTCGAGCCGCCCGGTGATGCGCTCGACATAATCATCGACATCGGTGGCTGCGTGGCGGGTCAACGAAATGATCGCGCTGACCGTCGCGAACAGGTTGCGCATCCGGTGGTGCAGCTCGCGCATCAACAGATTGGCATTTTCCTGGCGGCTTTTCTGTTCGGTAATGTCGATGCTGATCCCGGTCAGGATCGCGTCGGTCGTGTTGACGTCCCAGTCGGCGCGCACCGCGATCCAGCGCACCCCGCGCTCGGGGTGCTGGATGCGATATTCAGTCGCATAATGGGTACCGCTCTCGACCGATCCGCCCAGCACGCTGCGCACCATGTCGCGGTCATCGGGAAGAAGTCGCTCATAAAAGCCGTCGATATCGGCCAGCGCGGTATCAAAGTCCGCCCCCCAAAGCTCGGCAGCCGCGCCGCCCCAATTGATCGATCCGGTCCGCGCGTCATAGCGCCAGGTGGCAATGCCCGAAAAATCGAGCGCGCGCTCCAGCGTCTGGCGCGCTTCGTCTCGTTCGGCGACGATGCGCCGCAGGTCGGCCTCTGCCATGATAATCGCGGCGAAATCCTCGAGCCGTTCCAGTTCGCGCTCGACCAGCACCGGCCGCTCCTTGCGATCGATCACGCACAGCGTGCCCAATATGGTCCCGTTATAGGCGCGCAGCGGTACCCCGGCGTAGAAACGAATGAACGGATCGCCGGTGACCAGCGGATTGTCGCGAAAGCGCTCGTCACCCAACACATCGACGATGACCACCGGCTTGTCCTCGGCGATCACATATTTGCAAAAACTGATGTCGCGCGGCGTTTCCGGGACGTCGAGGCCATAGGAGGATTTGAACCACTGGCGGCAGTCATCGACCAGCGAAACCAGCGCAATCGGCGCGTCATAAAGGTCCGCGACCATCTTGGTCACCCGGTCGAACGCTTCTTCCGGACCGGTATCCATGATCCGGTATTCGCGAAGCGTATCGAGGCGCAGGCGCTCTGCCTGATCCGGACTCGCATAACCTCCGTCCGCCAACTGATGCCCCTCGCGTCCTCCGGATCCTGCGGGCCGCTCTGCCATGAATATGGTCCCTACAAAAGTCTGTTTGCCATCGGATCGGGAAAGCGGCGTAATTCCACTGACTTACCGAGAGCGTCGAAGCGTCCCGGCTGACTCTACGCATCGCACGATGACAAGTTGCAGCCGTGCGTCGTGCATTTTTGACTCAATTTCGCGGAACCGTCACCAATCGGGACGCGTATGACCGACCACAGCGGGAGGTACATAATGCCATTGGGTGAAGAGCTTCGCGGACATTTGCCGTATCTGCGCCGTTATGCGCGCGCGTTGACGGGCAGCCAGCAGCATGGTGACAATTTCGTCCACACGACCCTCGAGGTGATCGTCGCCGCCCCTGACGAATTCAGCGCGGGCAATGGCACCCGCATCGACCTCTATCGCAATTTTCACCGGATCTGGGAAAGCGCCTATATCGACGATGGCGAAGGCGACGACGATGGCGAGGATCCGTTCGTGCGCGCCGCCAATCAGCGGCTCGCGCAAATGACCCCGCTGGGCCGCCAGATCCTGTTGCTGACCGCGCTCGAAGGCTTTTCAGTCAGCGAAGCTGCCGCGATCACCGGAACCGACGGCGCGACGGTCGAGCTCCTGCTTGCCGATGCGGTGGGCGAGCTCGACCGCGAATCGCGCACGTCGGTGCTGATCATCGAGGATGAACCGCTGATCGCAATGGAACTTGAACAGATCGTCCGCGCCCTCGGCCATAAGGTCGCCGGGATCGCAACCACGCATGCCGACGCGGTTGCCGCGTTCGAAGCGACCGACGCGGGACTGGTCCTCGCCGATATTCAACTCGCTGATGGATCGTCGGGGATCGACGCAGTGCAGGAGATTTTGGCGATTGCCCCCGTGCCGGCGATCTTCATCACCGCCTTTCCCGAGCGATTGCTGACCGGGGGCCGGGTCGAGCCGACCTTCCTGATCTCGAAGCCGTTCCGCGAGAACACGGTGCGCGCTGCCATCAGCCAGAGCTTGCTGTTTACGCCGCAGCTGGCGGCGTAACAAAACTAATCCCGCCCGGGACCGTTTGCGGTCAGATGGTCGACATCGTCCATAATCGACCGGAACACGTCGCTCGACGCCAGTTCGTCAGTGCTGCGCAGCGGCATCGTGCCGCTTTCCAATATGGTTTGCAGCGCAGCGCGCGCGCGCGAAACGCGGCTCTTCATCGTCCCGACCGCACAGTCACAGATCGCGGCGCCCTCCTCATAGGACAACTGCCCCGCCCCGATCAGCACCAGCGCCTCGCGCTGATCGACCGGCAGCATCAACAGCGCACGCTGCACGTCGGCAAGATGCAGGCTGTCGTCCTGATCATCGGGTGCAACGAGCAGCCGTTCGGCTGCCTGCTCGTCATATTCGGCGGTGAATTTCTTGCGCCGCATCTGTGACAGGAAACAGTTGCGCAGGATCACGAACGCCCAGCTCTTCATGCTGGCCGGCCCCGGCACATATTGCGCGCGCGCCTTCCACGCCTTCAGCATCGTTTCCTGCACCAGATCGTCGGCAAGGTCCGCGTTGCCGCACAGGCTGCGCCCAAAAGCGCGCAGATGCGGCAGCATCGCCGCCAGTTCGCGCTTGAAGCTGGCATCGTCGAGCGGTTGGGGATCGAGCAGTGGAGGCGTCAGGTCGTTGATAACATAGCCTTAGTTTTGGCGGTTACGATGGCAATGGCCTTGAGGCTTAGCGCGTCGCACCGCTGATGCAAACCCGAAGCGCCGGATGTAGGCAAAAAGCGTGCGGCCGTGATCAATCGACGGTGCCTGCACCCTGTGGCCGCCGCCGCCCGAGCGCGATGAAATTTTCCATCATCAGCGCATCTTGCGGGTCGAGCCGACCGCTCGCGGCCAGACGCGACAGACTGTCGTCATGGCCGCGAAAGTTCGGATCGTACAGCATCGACCATTCGGCGAAGGCGCGATCATCGATCCGTCGGCGGCGGATTTCCACCATCCCGCTATGCCGCGGATCGCTGCGGATCACCGCCAGACAGGCGTCGACCTTGTCCGCCGGGCCTTCGAGCAGTTGCAGAAAATTATGACCGTTGAAGATCAGCGCGCCGGTCAGCGCATCGCGTTGATTGTTGCGGCGGGCCTGAACCAGAAGCGCGGCAATATCCTGTTCGCCGATCAACGGATCGGCAACGCTAATATAGATGACGGAAAGCAAGCGACGTTCTCCAGCCTTCCGCCATGCGGGAAAGGCAAAATATAACCCCTCGCCGCAAGCCTGGTCGCCTACGCGACGTCTCGAATAGGGCGAGTGTGGCATCTTGGCAACGTATTCGTCGCAAAAATCAAAGCCGGTGGGAACCCGTAGCCGTTTTCGTCGTTGCTGCGACATGGCTACGCAAGGCAACAACAGGACGAACGGCACGGGCACCCCGCCCCCGGGGGCTGATGCGCCAAATCGCAAGCAGGGCAGCTTTCCCGGCACCGACAGCGACGAATGGCATCGCACGCTGACCGGTCGTCAGGCGCCCGAACCCGTCAGCGCAAAGCTTCGCATGATCTATGGCAACATCGTTTCCGAACAATTGCCCGATCACATGCTCGACCTGTTGTCGCAACTCGATCAGAAACGATCGAAGCAATAATGGCCGAGCCCGCCGCTGCGGCGCCGACCGGCGGCAGCCTGTCCGACGCCGAATTCAAGATATTGCTCGCCGCGGTCATTCCGCATCTGCGCGCCTATGGCCGCAGCCTGTCGGGAAGTCCGGATCTTGCCGACGATCTGACGCAGGATACGATGGTCAAGGCATGGGCGTCGCGCGAGCGGTTCGAACGCGGGACGTCGATCAAGGCGTGGACCTTTGTCATCCTGCGCAACACCTTCCTGTCGCAGATGCGTCGCAACAAGTTCGTCGGCGAATATGACGAAACCGCGGTCGAACGCACGATGTCCACCCCTGCCAGTCAGGAAGACAGCGGCGAAATGGCCGACCTGCAACGCGGGCTGATGGAATTGCCGCAGGACCAGCGCGAGGCGCTGATCCTCGTCGGCGCCGGCGGCATGTCTTACGAAGAAGCTGCGAGCATCTGTGACTGCGCGCTCGGCACGATGAAAAGCCGCGTGTCGCGCGCCCGCGCCGCGCTCGAAGAGATCATGAACAGCGGCCAGTTCACGCAGAAACGCGCCGACGCACCGCCGGCCAGCGAAGCCGTTGCCGCGATCATGGACAGCGTCGAAATCATCACCGCGCGACGTGAGGCGGCAAGCCGTTAAGTCCTCTCGACTTTGCCGCGCCGCCGCGCCAGACTGGCGCGCCCTTCCCCAGCAAAGCGAGCCTCGTTCCATGAAATCATTGCCGCTCCTCGCCCTCGCCGCTGCGCTTGCCGCCAGCGCCTGCTCCGCCAGCACCGCGTCGAGCAAAGCGGCCGATCCTACGGCGCTGACCGCCTCTGGCGAGCATCCGACGACCCCGGTCGCCGACGCGCCGTTCACGGTGCAGGAGGTTGCCAGCTTCAACGAGCCCTGGGCAATGACCTTTGTCCCCGGCACCCGCGCCGCGCTGATCACCGAAAAAGCCGGCAGGTTGAAACTCTGGCAAGAGAATGGCCCGACGCTCGACGTCGCCGGCGTCCCCGCGGTCGCCTATGGCGGTCAGGGCGGCTTCGGCGACATCATCGTCGCCCCCGATTTCGCTACCAGCGGCACCGTTTATCTCAGCTGGGTCGAACCCGGCGAAGGTGGCACCTTCGGGGCCGTCGTCGGCATGGCCAGGCTGGTGCAGGGCGCCACGCCGCGGCTGGAGGGGCTCAAGACGATCTGGACCCAGTCGCCGAAAGTCACCGGCAAGGGCCATTATTCGTACCGCCTCGCCTTTTCGCCCGACGGCAAATATCTGTTCATCGGATCGGGAGAGCGCCAGAAATTCGATCCGGCGCAGGACATGAAGGCCAATCTGGGCAAGATCGTCCGCCTGAACCCCGACGGCAGCGTCCCCGCCGACAACCCGTTCGCGGCGCAGGGCGGCGTGACCGCGCAAATCTGGTCGCTCGGCCACCGTAACATCCTCGGCCTCACCTTCGACGGCACTGGGCAGTTGTGGAACCAGGAAATGGGGCCGAAGGGCGGCGACGAGGTCAATCTGGTCGCGGCGAAATCCAACTATGGCTATCCGATCGTGTCGAACGGCGATCATTATGATGGCAAGGACATTCCCGACCATCCGACCCGCCCCGAATTTGCCGCGCCGAAACTGTGGTGGAACCCATCGATCTCGCCCGGCGGCCTCGCCTGGTACAATGGCGACCTCTATCCCGGCTGGAAGAACAGCCTGTTGATGGGCGCGCTGTCGGGCGAAGGGCTGATCCGCATGCAGATCGACGGTGACAAGCTGACCAAATCCGACCGCTGGGACTTTGGTACCCGTATCCGCGAGGTCGAGGTGCGCGACGACGGCACGGTATGGCTGCTGATCGACGGCGAGGACGGCAAGCTGGTGAAGCTGGTCCCGAAGAAATAGCCGTTCCCCGGCGCCAGCCGGGGTCCAAACCCCGGCCTATGGACCCCGGCTTTCGCCGGGGGACGCTCCCGGCTATAGGTCCATGATGATCCGCAGCCTCCTCACCCGGCGCGCCGAATGGCCCGCGCGCATCCCCGACCCTGACGCGCTGCCGCCGCTGGGGTTGTTGTGGCGCGAGGTGACGAGTCTGGCGCACGCGCTGTGGGGTCGCATCCGCCCCATGCCGCCCGAACCCAATCCCGACAGCGACCATCCGCCGGTGATGGTACTCCCCGGTTTCCTGTCGGGCGACTGGGCGACCAAGGCGCTGCGCGCCGACCTCCGCCGCGCCGGCTTTCGCTGCTACGCCTGGGGCCTCGGCTTCAACCGCGGTGCGACCCCCGACATCATCGACCGCATCGACACCCGCGTGCGATGGATCATCGACCGCACCGGCCGCGCCCCGGCGCTGGTCGGCTGGAGCCTCGGCGGCATTTACGCGCGCGAATATGCCAAGCACCATCCGGACAAGGTGGCGCGCGTCGTCACCCTCGGTTCACCCTTTTCGGGCAGCCGCCGCGCCAACCGCGCATGGCGGCTCTATCACCTCGTCGCGCGCCACCCGGTCGACAATCCGCCGATCGACTTCCACCCCGCCCCGCGCCCCGAAATGCCGACGTTTGCGCTGTGGTCGGCGTTTGACGGCGTGGTCGCCGTGAACAGCGCGCGCGGCCAGCCCGACGAGAGCGACCGCCAGGTCGAAGTCGACTGCGGCCATATGGGTTTCGCCTATGCACCCACCTCGGTCGCGGCGATTGTGAAGGCGCTGAAGGAAGAGGTAGCCTGACGCTCTAAAGCGTCCGGTACATCACCAGCGCATCGACCAGCCCGTCTTGCGGATGATCGAACGCGCCGGGCAGTCGCCCGACGATGTCGAACCCCAGCGACTGCCACAGCCCGACCGCGCGCACGTTGCTGCTGACCACGAAGTTGAACTGCATCGCCCGAAAGCCCCGTGCCCGGGCATGATCGATCGAATGAAGGCACATCGCGCGGGCGACGCCGCGCCCGGTGGCCGCCGCGCCGGTCATGTAACCGGCGTTGCACACATGCCGCCCGCCGCCGGCCTGGTTGGCGCGGAGGTAATAGGTGCCAAGAATGACGCCGTCAGCCTCGGCAACGAACGCCGCCTTGTCAGCGCCCAGCCAATAGGCGAGCGCCTCATCCTCACGCATATTGCGATCGAGCGTGTAGGTTTCACCCGCCCGGATCGTCGGTTCGATGATCGCCCAGATTTGGGCGGCATCGTGAGGGGTGACGGGTCGGATCAGCATCACCCACGCCTATGCCCGCTCGGATCAGCTGGCAACAACCCTACGCGAGACACGCCTCCGCAATCGCCGCGACATGACGCAGGTCGGTGCCGCAGCAGCCGCCCAATACCCTGATATTCGGGAACCGGTCGATCAACGCGCGGTGGCGCGCGGCAAGATCGGCCGGGTCACCGATGTCGAGTTCGGTCATCGCATCGAACTCGGCATGGCTCAGGCACGATGCATTCGCACGCACCCCGCCGATGCGCGAAGTCCATGCAGCGCCATCCTCGAGGATGGAATCGAAATGCGTCGGATGGGCGCAGTTGATCATATAATAGGCCGGATAGGCTCCCGTCGCCGCATCAACCGCAGCAATCGCATCGCCCAGCGCGTCGCCCGTCGGCAGGCGCCCGTCGGTCTCGACCGTGAAGCTGATGGCGACGGGTATTCCCAGCGCTTTTGCCGCGTTCGCAACGCCCACGGCTTCGGGGACATTGGTCATCGTGATCGCCGCCAGCATGGCGACCCCCGCCGCGGCGAGCACCGCCGCCTGATGCGCATGATAAGCCTGCGCTTCGCCCTCACTCATGAGCTTGCCCGGGTCATAGCCATCGCCACGCGGGCCGAGGCAGCCGCTGACGACCACCGGCACGTCAGCATATTCGGCGCGCAGCCTCGTCAGCAGGTCGATCGCGGCGCCGTTCAGGCCATCGAGTTCGGCGACCGAAAAACCGAGCGGTTCGGCCCAGTCGGGACTCGCTCGCCACGTCGCGCTTTCCAGGATCAGCCCGGTTCCCATCCGCCGCGCGAGATCAAGAAAGTCGCGATAATAGGCTTCGAGCACATCGAGACCTTCGTCCGAGGTGAACAAGGTCACCGACGAAAAATAAGGCAAGTCGACACCTTTGTTGAACAAAATATCGGTTTCGAGGCCAGCGTCGGTCAAAAAAACCCGGTCAAGTTGTGGCAATGAAAAGTTCGACATGGTCAGCCCTCCCCTGAACATCCGTCGCGAATATTACGGGTCAGACGAACGCTTGTCTATCGAACCATGGCCGCGCCCTGCCGGCGCCGCCGCCGCTGCGCATGTCGCGGCCGGGCGCGCAAAGTCTGACGGAGAAGCCTTGCCACTAGGTAATATACAATATATTGCGCAATATATTGTATAACTGAGTCGCAGGTGATCATTGATGCTTCCTATGAAAAAATTCGGACCGGCCACGATCATCGCGGCGGCATGGTTACTCGGCGTTGGCGCGACGGGCGAAGTCCCGCTCACATCCGCTGACCGGCAAAGGGTCGTCGAGCAGCTTGGGCAGACATTGGAGGCCAATTATGTCTTCGCCGACAAGGCCAAGACACTTGCTGCGACGCTTCGCGCGCATCTCGACAAGGGCGATTATGACGATGCGCTGGACAAGGACGCGCTCGCGCAGGCGCTGACCAAAGACCTGCTCGCGGCCAGCAAAGACCTGCATTTCTTCGTCGGCGTCGACCCCGCCTTTGCCGCCGACTATGCCGCACGAAAAGACCCCGCACGCGCCGCCGAATTGCGTGAAGCCGATCGGCGTGACGAAGCACGGAAGAACTTCGGCTTTACCGAACTGCGCCGCCTTGAGGGCAATGTCGCCTATGTCGGGATGTCGCATTTCGCCGACCCCGAACTCGGCTATGACGCTGCCAGCGCGGCGATGCGGTTCATCGAGAACAGCGACGCGGTCATCTACGACATGCGCTACAACAATGGCGGCTATCTCGAGATGGCGCAGCTGCTCGCAAGCCAGCTTTTCCGGAGCGACAAGGACCAGGAGCTGTTCGATTATTATTACACCGACGACGGCCGCCGCGTCGCCCGCGGCCAATGGGTGCTCCCCGCCATTCCCGCGAAACGGCTGACCGGCAGGCCCGTCTATGTCCTGACCTCATCGACCAGCTTTTCGGCCGCCGAATGGTTCGGCTATTCGCTGCAAAAGCTCGGCCGCGCGACGCTGGTCGGTGAACGCACCGCGGGCGGCGCGCATCCGGTCGATCGCAAGCCCGTCGGGACCGACTTTTTCGTGCAGGTGCCGATCGGCCAGATCCACGACCCTGTCGATCGCGGCGACTTCGAAGGACGCGGCGTCACCCCCGATCATCAAGTTGCGTCCGCCGACGCCCTGATCGTCGCGCATCGCCTGGCGCTCGCCGATATGGCAAAAACCGACACCGCGAAACAAGCCGATGCCAACTGGTTCGCACCATCACTCGCCGCGCGCGCCAAGCCAGTCCAGCTTGCGCCCGCCGGGCTGAAAGCGATCGCGGGCCGCTACGAAGGGCGGCAGATCGCTATCGTTGACGGCAAGCTGCTCTACACTTGGCGCGAGCGTTTCCGCGCCACGCTGGAGCCGCTCGGCAACGATCTGTTCGCGGTCGAGGGCGTCGACGATTTCCGCTTCCGCATTGTCCGCAAGGCTAGCAAGATTGTCGCGCTCGAACGCATCAACCGCGATGGAACGACCGACAGCTATGCCCGCCTCGACTGACCTCTCGACCAATCTCGACGACATCTCGTTCCTCGGTCGCCTCAGCGAGGCCCTGAGCCAGACGATCGAGGATCAAACGCGCGAGCTGTTCGATGCGGCGGGCATCGTCATCCCGGTGCGATCCTGCTCGCTGCTCACGGCGCTGCGGCAGGCGGGCGAGGCGTCGGCGGCCGAGCTCGCGCGAACGCTTGGGCAGTCGCACCAGCTGGTGATCCAGAAATGCCCGGCGCTGGTCCGTCTGGGGCTGGTGACCCAGCATCGCGATCCCGCCGATGCACGCCGCAAGCTGTTTCGTCTGACCGAAAAAGGTCAGGCCCAAATGGCGTTGCAGGACAGATATAGCGAAGAAATTTCGGACGTGTACCGACGCCTCTTCGAAGAGACCGGCGATGTGCATGCGATGATATTGAAAACCTTGCGGGCACTCAAAGAGCGGCCCCTTCGCGAACGCGTCGAGCCGAAGTCGCTCTAATCCAGAAACGGCGCTACTACTTCCGCAGTCACGCGCAGCGGCCGCCCGCTCACCTTGTCGAGCAGCGCCCAGACCGTCCGCGCCCGCACATGCACTTTGCCATCGGCACCGGTGAATTCCATGAAGCGATCGAACCTGGCACCCTGCGGCTGGTCGGCGACCCACGTCCGCGCGGTCACCGTTTGGCCGGGGCCAAGCGCGCGCAGATAATCGATCTCGTGGCGCACGACGACCCAGATATAGGCGTCCTTGTGGTTCTGCGGCGCCGCAGCATCCCAATGGCCGGTCGCGACCTGCTGGATCCACTGGACCCAGACGGCATTGTTGACATGGCCAAGTTCGTCGATGCTGTCGGGGGTGGCGACGAAATCGCGCGTAAACTCCCTCATGCCAGCTCGACGGTGGTCACCATATAACCCGCATCGCGGAGCGCCGCGACAAGGCTGTCGAGATGCTCGCGGTCGCGCGCTTCGCATTCGATGTCGGTGATCAGCCCCTTGGCGGGCAGCGTGGTGAAGATGCGCTGGTGATAGATTTCGATGATGTTGACCTGCTTCTCGTCGAACAGCTTCATCACCTTGAACAAGGCGCCGGGGCGATCCTGCAACCGGATGCGCAGCCGCGCGATGCGGCCCGAGCGCGCAAGGTCACGCAGCAGCACATTGGCGAGCAGGCGGGTGTCGATATTGCCGCCGGTAAGCACCAAGCCGACCTTGCGCCCGGCGAATTCCTCGGGGTGCGCCAGCATCGCCGCGAGCCCTGCGGCGCCCGCGCCCTCGACCACCGTCTTTTCGATCTGGAGGAGCAGGCTGACCGCGCGCTCGAGATGGCGTTCGGCGACCAGCACGATGTCATCGTTCAGTTCGGCAACCAGCTTGCGCGTGTAGCTCCCCGGCTCCTTGACTGCGATACCCTCGGCCAGCGTGTCGCCTTCGCACGCCATGTCGACGCCGTTGAGCTCGGCGTACATCGACGGATAGAGTTCGGCCTGCACCCCGACGAGGCGCATGTCGTTCTTGATCCCGCGCGCCGCGGTGCCCATGCCCGCGAGCAGCCCGCCGCCGCCGATCGGCACAATCAGAGTGTCGAGCTCGGGGACATCCTCAAGCATTTCGAGCGCAACCGTCCCCTGTCCCGCCGCGACATGCGGATGGTCGAACGGATGGACAAAGGTCAGCCCGCGTTCAATCTCCAGCTCGCGCGCATGCGCCGAGGCATCGTCGAATTTTTCGCCGAACAGCACGATCTCGGCACCGTGGCTCGCGGTCTGCGACACCTTCACCTGCGGCGTCGTCTTGGGCATCACGATGGTGACCGGCACGCCGAGCCGTTTGCCATGATAGGCCAGCCCCTGCGCATGATTGCCCGCCGACGCCGCGATGACGCCCCGCGCGCGCTGCTGCGGGTCCATCAGCAACAATGCGTTCAGCGCGCCGCGTTCCTTATATGCCGCGGTGAATTGCAGATTCTCGAATTTCAGCCACACTTCGGCGCCGACCATCTCGGACAATGTCTGCGAATGGAGCGTCGGGGTGCGGATTACCGCGCCGTCAATTCGTGCCGCCGCCGCGCGCACATCGTCGAGGGTGATCGCCGGGAGATCGGCGGCGGAGATGGAAGGTGCGGTCGTGCTCATGATGCCGCTCGCCCTAGCCTATCTGGCGCACCGCGCAAACCATGGTTATGGACCGTACCTATGAGCGAACAAAAATTGCGCATCAGCTTCATCGGCACCGGCGTCATGGGCGGACCGATGGCAGGCCACCTTTTCAGGGCGGGTCATGATCTCACCGTCTATAACCGCACCCGCGCCAAAGCCGATGCGTGGGTTGCGGCGCATGGCGGCGCGGCGGCGGCGACCCCGGCAGAGGCCGCGCAGGACGCCGATGTCGTCCTGACCTGCGTCGGCAACGATGACGATCTCGCGCAGGTCACGCTCGGCCGCGACGGCGCGTTTCGGGCGATGCGCAAAGGCGCGCTCTTCATCGACCACACCACCGTCTCTGCGCGCATTGCGCGCCAGCTGTCGGTCGAGGCCGACGGGCTTGGCCTGCTCTGCGTCGACGCTCCCGTTTCAGGCGGCGAAGCGGGCGCCCAAAACGGCACGCTATCGATCATGTGCGGCGGCACCAGGGCCGCGTTTGCCGCCGCTGAACCGGTGATGCAGGCCTATGCCGCACGCATGGTCCACATCGGCGGCCCCGGCGCGGGGCAGACGACGAAGATGGTCAACCAGATCGCAATCGCGGGCGTGCTGCAGGGGCTTTCCGAGGCACTGCGTTTCGCGCAGGCGTCGCGGCTCGACACCGACAAGGTGTTCGAGGCGGTGTCGGGCGGCGCGGCGGCAAGCTGGCAGATGCTCAACCGCTGGGACACGATGGCCAGGGACGAATTCGACTTCGGTTTCGCGGTCGACTGGATGCGCAAGGATCTGGGTTTGGCGCTCGACGAAGCGCGCTCGAACGGCGCGACGATCCCCGTCGCCGGACTCGTCGATCAATTCTACGCCGATGTGCAAAAGGCCGGACACGGTCGCCGCGACACCAGCTCGCTCGTAACAAGGTTGCCAAAATGAACCGCCTCCTCCTAACTGCGCTGGCGCTAACGCTCACCGCGCCCGTGCACGCCGACACCCTCGTCGACAATGTCAACGGCATCACCCTCGACAAGGACGGCAAGCTGGTCCGCTTCACCGGGCTCGTCATCGACAAGGACGGCAAGGTCAAGGATCTGCTCGACCGCAAGGACAAGCGCCCCGAACGCCCCGATTTCAGGGAGGACGGCAAGGGCCGCACCCTGATCCCCGGGCTGATCGACGCGCACGGTCATGTCATGGGGCTGGGCTTCCAGCTGATGCTGCTCGACCTCTCGGGCACCAATTCGCTCGCCGAAGCGCAGGCGGCGATCCGCAAATATGCCGCCGACAATCCGGAAATGCCGTGGATCATCGGCTCAGGCTGGAACCAGGAGAAATGGGGTCTCGGCCGCTTCCCTACCGCCGCCGATCTCGATGCCGCGGTGCCGGACCGCCCGGTCTGGCTCGAACGCGTCGACGGCCACGCCGGCTGGGCCAATACGGCAGCAATGACTGCAGCCAAGGTTACCGCCGCCAGCAAATCGCCCGACGGCGGCCGCATCGAAATGACGGGCGGCAAGCCGGGCGGGGTCTTCGTCGACGCCGCGATGAGCCTGATCGACAGCGCCAAGCCCAAACCGCTGGCGCGCGACCTCGACCGCGCGCTGTATCTGGCGCAGCAAAAGCTGCTTGCACAGGGGGTCACGGCGATCGCCGACATGGGGACGTCGATCCTCGACTGGCAGGCGTTCCGCCGCGCCGGGGACAAGAAGCAGCTCGCGGTGCGGATCCTGAGCTATGGCGGCGACATCGACAATATGGCGATCATCGCCGGGTCCGAACCGACGCCATGGCTCTACGACGACCGCCTTCGCATGGTCGGGGTGAAGCTGTACCTCGACGGCGCGCTCGGCTCGCGCGGCGCGTGGCTGAAGGCGCCCTATAGCGACGCGCCGGGCCAGAAAGGCCTGCCTTTGCTCACCCCCGCGCAGCTGCGCAACAAAATGGTGCGCGCGTCGATGGACAAATTCCAGGTCGCGATCCACGCGATCGGCGACGCCGCCAACGCCGAAGCGCTCGACGCGATCACTGACCTCACCACCGACCTGCCCGGCGAGCGGCGCTGGCGCATCGAACATGCGCAGATCATCGACCCCATCGACATCCCGCGCTTTGCCAGTCTCAAGGTCATCGCGTCGATGCAGCCCGTCCACCAGACGAGCGACCGGCTGATGGCCGAAGCGCGCCTTGGCCCCGATCGCCTCAAGGGCGCCTACGCTTGGCGCAGCCTGCAGACCGCCGGCGTCCGCTTGGCCTTCGGGTCCGACGTCCCGGTCGAGAGCGCCAACCCGTTTGCCGGGCTCGCCGCTGCGATCTCGCGCACCGACGCCGCGGGCCAACCATTCGGCGGCTGGCGTCCCGAAGAAGCAGTCAGCCGCGAGGCCGCGCTCGACGGTTTCACCCGTACCGCGGCTTACGCAGGGTTCGCCGAGGACCGCATCGGCACGTTGATGCCAGGGATGCGCGCCGATTTTCTGATCGTCGACGCCGACCCGATGCTGGCCAGCCCCGACGAGATCCGCCGCATGACCCCGCTCGAAACCTGGATCGGCGGTTATCGCTACTACAAGAAAGAGGCGCCCGGTGGCGGGCGATAACACGCCCACTCGCCGCGCACTGCTGACCGGCCTCGCCGCGCTGCCGGTTGCGGCAACCGCGGCGGCTGTCGAGCCCAAGAAGCGCAAACCCGCCAAGCCCAAAGTCCAGCATGTCGACGTCGCGATCATCGGCGCGGGGGTGTTCGGCGCATGGACCGCCTGGCACCTGTTGCGCGCGGGCAAGACGGTGCGGCTGTTCGACGCCTATGGCGCCGGCCATGCGCGTGCCTCGTCGGGCGGCGAAAGCCGCGTCATCCGCATGGGCTATGGCGCTGACACCATCTATTCGGAGATGGCGCGTGAATCGCTGGCCTATTGGAAGGCGCTCTCCGACACCGCGAGCGCCCCGATCTTTCACAACACCGGCGTCCTGTGGTTCGCGCCGCAGGGCGATGCCTATACCGCGCAGTCGCTGGCATGGCTGCAGGCGAACCGGGTTGGGCACGAGCATGGCGACGTCCGCTGGCTGCAGGACAAATATCGCCAGATGCAATTCTATCAGGGCGAAACCGGCATCCTCGAAACCGAAACCGGCGCGCTGATCGCCGGGCGCGGCGTGCAGGAGGTGATCGCCGACGCGCAGATCGAGGTCGAACGCGTCGTCATGCCCGCGCCGCTCTTTTCGAAGCGGATCAAAAAGCACAGCCTTCCCGACGGCGGCACCGCCGACCACCTCGTCTATGCCGCCGGCCCGTGGCTTGCCGAACTCTTTCCGCAACAGCTGATGGGGAAAATCGTCGCGACGCGGCAGGAGGTCTATCACTTCGGTGCGCCGCAGGGCGACACGCGCTTCGCCCCACCCGAACTGCCGGTGTGGGCCGACTTCAACAACGGCCGCATCGTCTATGGCATCCCCGACCTCGAAGGCGCGGGATTCAAGATCGCGATCGACGTCCATGGCCCGGTGATCGATCCCGACACGATGGAGCGCCAGCCAGGCCCCGCGGGCATCGCCGAGGCGCGCGCCTATCTGACGCGCCGCTTCCCCGGCCTCGCGTCAGCACCGCTGATCGGGGCACGCGTCTGCCAATATGAGAACAGCTCGAACGGCGATTATCTGATCGACCGCTTTCCGGGGCAGGAGCGCGTCTGGCTCGTCGGTGGCGGATCGGGGCACGGGTTCAAGAACGGCCCCGCAGTGGGGAAGCGCGTTGCGGCGCATATCCTTGATGCGAAGCTGGCGGTCGAGCCGCGCTTCAGTTTTGCGACCAAGGGGACCGTGGCGGCGCGGACGGTGTTCTGATGCCCGGCGCGAACCTCTACTCCTGTTCGTGTCGAGCGAAGTCGAGACACGCCGCGTTTGCGCTCGCCTTCGCGTGTCTCGACTTCGCTCGACACGAACGGAAACATCAAAAGTGAAACTCACCGACTGCCACAACATCGACGATTTCCGCGCGCTTGCGAAGCGGCGCCTGCCCTGGCCGGTGTTCGATTATATCGACGGCGCCGCCGACGACGAGGTCACTCGCCGCCGCAACCGCGCTGCGTTCGATGACTGCGACCTCATCCCGCGCGTCCTCGCCGGGGTCGAGAGCGTCGACATCCGCACCACGCTGTTCGGGCGCGAGATGGCGATGCCGCTTTTCCTCTCACCGACCGCGCTCCAGCGGCTGTTCCACTGGCAAGGCGAGCGGGCTGTCCTCCGCGCCGCCGCAAACGCCGGTACCGTCGCCGGCATTTCCAGCCTCGCGACGATCAGCCTTGCCGAAGCCGGGGCGCTTACCGATGGCCCCAAGCTGTTCCAGCTGTATGTCCACAAGGACGAAGGACTGAACCGCGCGATGTTGGACGCCGCCCGCGACGCGAAATTCGACGCCGTCGCGCTGACCGTCGATACGATCGTCGGCGGCAACCGCGAACGCTGCCTGCGCTCGGGCTTCACTTCGCCGCCGCGCTTCACCCCCGCCAATATGCTGAGCTACGCCGCCAAACCCGGCTGGGGGCTCAACTATGTCCTGCGCGAAAAGTTCAGCCTGCCCAACCTCGCGACGCATGTGTCCGAGGGTTCGAGCGTCCCCAAATCGGTCGCCGACTATTTCACCTCGATGCTCGACCAGAGCCTCGATTGGAAACGCGCCGAAGCGATCCGCAAGCAATGGGACGGCCCCTTTTGTCTGAAAGGCATCGCCGCGGTCGAGGATGCGCGACGCGCGGTGGATATTGGCGCCACCGCGATCATGGTGTCGAACCATGGCGGGCGGCAACTCGACGGCAGCATCTCCCCCTTCGACGCGCTCGCCGACATCGTCGATGCGGTCGGCGACAAGATCGAGGTCATCTGCGACGGCGGCATCACCCGCGGCACGCATGTGCTGAAGGCGCTGTCGGTCGGCGCGAAAGCCTGTTCGGGCGGTCGCCTCTATCTTTATGCGCTCGCTGCGGCGGGCGAGGATGGCGTGGCGCGCGCCATCGCGCTGCTGCGCGCCGAAATGGAGCGCGGGATGAAATTGATGGGGGCCAAGACCCTGTCGGATCTCTCACGCGACAATCTGCGCTGGCGGTAGCTGAAACCCTCTCCCATCGGGAGAGGGCAGCGAGACTTGGTGGCTCCGCCACCTAGTCGCAGCGGGTGAGGGGTTCGAACTTTGCTGAATAATCCAGCGTCAAACCCCTCACCCGGCTTTGCTAGCCAGCAAGCTGGCAAGCTCCGCCACCCCTCCTAAAGGGAGAGGTGTTTTAGGCCGCCACCGCCACCTCATCCTTCTTGCCCAGCCCGCTCCAGTCGATGCTGCGCGTCATGTACATCACCCCGGCGAGAGCGAAGAACATCAGCACCGATCCGATGAGCAGCGAATAGGCTTCGAGGTTCAGAAGCACATAGAGCAGCGCATAAAGCCCGATCAGCAGCGCCGCGAGGAAACGTGCGCGCTTCCAGCTCTTGAGCACCGCCGCGCTGTAGAAGGCCAGCAGCCCGATGATTGCCGCGGACGCCAGCATATAGGCGAAGGTGAAGCCGATCACCTCGGCGAAGGCGAGCAGCAGCACAAAGAACAGCACCAGCGCGATCCCGGTCAGCAGATATTCGGCCGGCGCCACCCGCGCGCCCGCGATAATGTCGAACATCAAAAAGGCGACGAAGGTAAAGCCGATGAACAGGAAGCCATATTTGATCGCGCGATCGACCTGGCTGTACAGGTCGACGGGCTCGATCAGACTGATCGCCACGGCCTTGGCGACCCCGCCCGATGTGTTGTCCTCGGCCGCGGGGGCATTGGCGACATCGACGACTTCGGCATAGCGCGGACCGTTGTCGCCCCCATAGTTGCTGGTGACCGGCGGCGACAGATCGCCGGTCAGCACCTGCGCCTGCCCCAATGCGAGGTTCGGGATGGCATAGGTCGCGGTAAAGCCGCTTGCCTTCACATCGCGCTTTGCGGGCAGGAAATCGCCGCCGAAGCTCGGGTTCGGCCAGGTCGATTTCACCGTCCAGCGCGTATCGACCCCGCGCGGGATCAGCTTGAAATCGCCCAGCCCGCGAACGCCAATCCTGTAATCGACCTTCAGCGGCGCCGTCGCGGTCCAGTCGACAAAGGCGAAGGTGCCCGAATTGCCGGTCGAGAGCAGGCCTTTACCCGGCTGGAGCGCGAGCGGCGTGCCGTTCACTGAGACGCTGTTGCCATCGACCAGCCCGCGCGCGTCGCTGACCCCCAGCCGCACTTCGGCGCGGTCGAGCATCAACGCCTCGCGCGCAACGCCAAAGCGCGCGATATCGGCAGGCAGCACGAAATCGGCGCTTCCCGAAATCTGGCTTTCATAAACGACGGTTTCATAGATCGCCTTCTTCCGCTTCTCGGGCTTGATGAAAACATCGGCCTTGTTGGTCTGCGGCGAGAGATAGAGGTTGCGGATGGTGTTCACCGTCCGCGTCACATCCTTGCCATTTTCGGTGACCGTTGTCGTTTCGGTGGCGCGATAGGGGATGACGATCACCGGCCCGGCGATCGTCTGTTGCCCGCCCCAGCCCTGACCGATCGACGCCTGCGCGGTTTCGGCCTGCTGCTGGCGATCCCAGAGCAGGCCGTAAATCATCAAAAGGGGGACCATCAAGGCCACCGCGATCAACACCGCGATGACGAGCTTGACGCCGGGACTGCGCTCGCTGCGAGCGGGCGGATTTGAAGACGATATGGGGGGAACGGAAACGCTCTGAGTCATGGGGGATACTCTTGCTGCTTCAACTGGTCGATGAATTTGCACGGTTCATCGACGCGGTCAAGCGCGTTGCGTCGGATTGCGTCCGCCCACCTTCCGCGCACGAAAAAGGGGGCGGCCTCCCCCGAAGCCGCCCCCTTAGCGCGTGGTCGCTGACCCGCTAGGCGATCAGAAAGATGCGCCCAGCGTAAAGACCACGGTTGGATCGTAAAGCGTATCGAGCGCCTTGATGCCGGACTTTTTGACGTCGGTGTCGATATACTGGACCGTGAAGGTCGCCGGACCGGCCGCGAACGAGGCGCCAACCGACCAGTCGATATATTGGCCATCGGGCGACACCAGGCCAAGCGATCCGTCGTTGTAGCCGACGCCTGCGGTCAGCGTGACCGGTGAGTTGGGAATGCCAAAACCGGCGCCGAGGTTCAGGTAGATATTGTCCGCGTCGCCAAGCGAATTCTGCTTGGGCGCATAAGCAACCAGGCCGGTCACCGAGACGGGGCCAATGTCGTGCGACAGCTTGCCGATGCCTTCGAAATAATCGGTCGGCGCGCCGCCGTCGTGGCTGCCGGGATAGGTGTAATAGGTGACACCGACATCGACCGTGGTGCCGGAAGCGATTTCGGTCGCAAAGCCGCCGTACAGGTCGAGCTCGAACTTGCCGTAAGCGGGGCTGTCGGGAAGCGAAGAACCCCAAACGCCGGCATAGAAGCCGCTTTCGTGGCTGACGGTCAGCGTCGGCTGAACCGCGACCTTTTCATTCGACAGCGAAATGCCGCGGAAACGATAGTCCGACGTGACCGAAATGCCGCCCGCAAGCGAAAACGGGCCGCTGGCTTCTTCTTCCTGGGCAAAGGCGGGCGTCGAAAGAGCCGACGCGGCGAGCAGCATGCCGAAACACGCTTTGGTAAGAAACTTCATGGGTGATCCCCCTAAACAGAACAACGGATCGTCCCAGCCTGCGTTGCGTGTTCACGCCTCTTTGGTGCGGGCCTGTAACGACGAACGTGTCGAAATTGCCGATTTTGCTGCAATGCACAAACAAAAATTGCGCGCGGCCCCGATTCAGCGCCAGAGTGTGACTTTCGCGCAACAGCCGCGTTGTATGCGCTTGGCTTTGCCAATCGCCCGCCGGACCGCTAAAGAGCGCGCCTGTCCCCTTTCGATCGAGCCCGAACCCATGAGCGATCACAACCCCGGCCTGCGCCCCTGGCGCGACATTGCGCGGCGCACCAGCCGCCAGATCATGGTCGGCAATGTCCCGGTCGGCGGCGGCGCGCCGATCACCGTGCAGACGATGACCAACACGCTGACCAGCGATCCGGTCGCGACGATCGACCAGATCCGCCGCTGCGAAGAAGCCGGCGCCGACCTGATCCGCGTCTCGTGCCCCGACACCGAATCGACAGCAGCGCTCGGCAAAATCGTGCGCGCCGCGCGCATCCCGATCATCGCCGACATCCATTTTCACTATAAGCGCGCGCTCGAGGCGGCCGACGCGGGCGCCGCGTGCCTGCGCATCAATCCCGGCAATATCGGATCGCCGGAGCGCGTCGGCGAAGTCGTCCGCGCCGCCAAGGCGAACGGCTGCGCGATCCGCATCGGGGTCAACGCCGGCAGCCTCGAAAAAGACCTGCTCGAAAAATATGGCGAGCCCTGCCCCGAGGCGCTGGTCGAAAGCGCGCTCGACCATATCAAGCTACTTCAGGACCATGATTTCCACGACTATAAGGTCGCGGTGAAGGCGAGCGACGTCTTCCTCGCGGTTGCCGCTTATGCGCAGCTCGCCGATGCGGTCGACTGCCCGCTCCACCTCGGGATCACCGAAGCGGGCGGACTGATCGGCGGCACCGTCAAGTCGGCGCTCGGTATCGGCAACTTGCTGTGGGCCGGCATCGGCGACACGATCCGCGTCAGCCTCTCCGCCGAACCCGAAGAAGAAGTGCGCGTCGGCTATGAAATCCTGAAATCGCTCGGCCTGCGCACTCGCGGCGTTCGCGTCGTCTCCTGCCCCAGCTGCGCACGGCAGGGCTTCGACGTCATCCGCACCGTCCAGGCACTCGAAGAAGCGCTCGGCCACATCAAGACCCCGATGTCGCTCTCGGTCCTCGGCTGCGTCGTCAACGGCCCCGGCGAAGCGCGCGAAACCGACATTGGCATTACCGGCGGCGGCAATGGAAAGCATATGGTCTATCTGTCGGGGGTCACCGACCACCATGTCGCCGACGCCGACATGATCGGCCATATCGTCAAGCTGGTCGAAGCCAAAGCCGCCGAGATCGATGCCGGCAGATCGGTCAGCATGGACGTGACGCACGGCAAGGCGGCGTAGGCGCGCCGCCGCGGCCTATGCGCGGACCAGCGGCGCCAACCCGTCCATCACCGCGGTCAACGCCAGCGCATTCTCGCGCTCCATTGCGCTATGTCCGGCGTTGGTGACGACATAAGACAGCGGCTCGGCCCCCGCCGCCCGCAACGCTGCGACCAGTCGCGATGCCTGCGTCAGCGGACAAACCTCGTCGAAGCGGCCATGGACAATATGGATCGGGATCGCCGCCAGCGCCCCGATATTGTCGAAGAAATGCCCCGCGGGTAGGAACAGCGCGTTGGCGAAATAATGCGCCTCGATCTGCGCAAAACACAGCGCGAAGTCGGCCTCGCCGAACTTGCCCGTGTCGGCGGCTTCGGGGATCATGTTCGAAATCACCCCCTCCCAAAGTGACCAGGTCACCGCCGCTTCCATTTGCCGCGCCTTTTCCGCCGCGCTGGCCGGGACCATGTCGAAAATCGCCTTGTACGACGCCATGACATCACCGCGCTCGGCGGGGGTCAGGATGTTGAGCAGCGCCGCCCACTCATCGGGATATTTGATATACGCACCCGGCGCGGTCAGGCCATAGGGGTCGGTTTGCCACGTCGCGGCATTGCCCTGATACAGATAGTCGAGATCCTCCGCCGCACCCAGAAAGATGCCGCGCAGGATCAGGCTGGCGCAATGCGCCGGAAACGCGATCGCATAAGCCATCGCCAGCGTGCTGCCCCAACTGCCGCCGAACACATGCATGGCCCCAGTGATCGCTAGGTGATCGCGCAATTTGTCGATGTCGCCGATCAGGTCGGCGGTGGTGTTCCTGGTCAGCGCTATCGCCGGACCCGCCGACGCGACATTGGGCTCGCTCTTGCCGCACCCGCGCTGGTCGAACAGGATCACGCGATAGCGTTTGGGATCGAAAAAGCGCGCCATCGCGGGGGCACAGGCGCCACCGGGGCCGCCGTGCAGGAACATCACCGGCTCGCCCGCCGGATTGCCATATTCCTCCCAATAAATGCGGTGCGCGGGGTCGCGATCGACCTCGAGCCAGCCGAAATTCAGGCATGGCCGCTGCGGATAGACCCAGTCGTCGCCGATCTTGCTGCTCACTTGAAGCCGGGAAAAATCCATCGCCGCTATCCTCGCTGATGTCGTGGGAAAGCACCGGCTTAACCGCCGCAGCGACCATGTCCACCCGGCGGACGATATTATGCCGCGTCGTGAAAGATCACCCCCAGCGTATGGCGCCGCCCCGACCGAAGCTCGCTCACCCCATGGCGCATCGCCACCCGGTAATCGCCGCGGCTGCCCGCGACCGGCCGCTCATTCACCGCAAATATCACCGCATCGCCCTTGCCTAGCGGCACCACGGCGGCGCGCGACTGCATCCGCGGCCGCTGCTCGGTCAGCACAAACTCGCCACCGGCAAAATCGTCGCCCGGCGCGGACAGCAACACCACCACCTGCAACGGAAACACCTCGGCCCCATACAGGTCGCGGTGCAGGCAATTATAATCGCCCGGTCCATATTGCAGCAGCAGCGGCGTTGGCCGCACCTGCCCGGCGGCATGACATCGCGCCAGATAGTCTGAGTGATCCGCGGGAAAGCGTTCATCGCGCCCCATCCGCTCGTGCCAGCGATTGGCGACCGGCGCGAGCCGCGCATAAAGCGCGCCGCGCAAGCCCGCGACCAGCGGCGGCAGCGGATAAGCGAAATAGCGATATTCGCCGCGCCCAAACCCGTGCCGTGCCATCTGCACATGGCTGCGGAACAGCCCCTCCTGACGATACAGCGCCGCGGTTTCATCGCATTCGTCCGCGGCGAGCAGCCCCGGCAGGACCGCCCACCCGTCCCGATCGAGCGATGCGGTAATGGCGGGCCAGTCAAGCGCGGCGACGCGCGCGGCAATTTCAGTATCAATCGTCTCTGTCATGCAGGACGCCTGCCACGCAGCCGCCCCGCCAGCGCCCCGTTTCTTGCGATCAAATCATTCCTTGCTGCCGGTCACCCGCACCACCGCACGCACCACGAACCACAACAGCAGTCCCAACGGGCCAAACAGGAACGTCAACGGCAAGGTCGGCAGCACCAGCAGCGGATGAATCCGGCGCGTCTCGGCGTCGCGGCAAATCCAGGTACCGATAAACAGATCAAAGGCGAGGTAATGCAGCCATCCCGCCGTCAACAGATAGTCATTGGCGAACCAGACGCGAACTTCCGGGATCGAACCAAAGCCGCCGTCGGCATAGGCGCCGCGCCCACCCCACCACAGCAGGCCATAAGCGACCGCGATCAGCCCGGGAATGACATATTGAGTGACCGACCAGACCCCCGGCCGCGCGCGCCGGAAAAACAGGGCGACGAGCAGCGCCACCCATCCGAGCAGGGCCAGCGTGCCCGCCAGTGAAAAAAGTGTCGCCGGTTCAACCATCTTGCCACCCTCATCTAAACACTGCAAAGATGGCGTTGTGAGCAGCAATCTAAACAATGTCAAGATGGCAAAAAAATCGCGTCCTTATCACCATGGCGATTTGCGCGCGGCGCTGATCGCGGCGGCCGAAGCGGTGATTACCGAACGCGGAGTCGATGGCTTTTCACTCCGCGAAACCGCGCGCCGCGCCGGGGTTTCACCCGCCGCGCCCGGGCATCATTTCGGCGATGCGCGCGGCTTGCTCACCGCCGTTGCCACCGCAGCCTTTACCGAACTCGGCGATGTCCTCGCCGCGGCAGCCGCGATCCCGGGCGATCGCCGCACCCGGCTTGAAGCGCAGGGAGCGGCCTATGTCGGCTTCGCGCTCGCGCACCCGGCGGCGTTCGACCTGATGTGGCGGCGAGCGGTGGTGGACGCCGCCGATCCCGACTTCTTCGCCGCCGGTCGCCGCGCGTTTGCGATGCTCGACGCTGTGGTCCGCGCCGACCAGCCCCCCATCGCCGACCCGCTTGATCCCGCCCTCGCCCCGACCGTCGCCGCCTGGTCGCTCGTTCACGGTTTCGCAAAATTGGCGGTCGAAGATGTGTTCGGCAGCGACCCCAGCACCCGCCAACGCGCCACCGCGGCGCTGCTCCCCGCTGTCCTGGCGTCTCTGAATATCTGATAACGCGCATCCGGGTCTGCGCGCTTCAATGTCGCGGCGAAACCGCCTAGGCTGACGGCTCATCAACCGGGAAGCCCCAGCCTCATGACCTTACGCCTTGCCGCCGCCGCGCTCCTTGCTGCCGTTTCGCTCCCTGCCATTGCGCAGACCGCCCCGGCGATCGAACCCGCCAACCTGACCGAAACCGTGCGCACCCTCGCCTCCGACCAGTTTCAAGGCCGCGCGCCCGGAACGATCGGTGAGGAACGAACGATCGGCTATCTGATCGGACGTTTGCAGGCGCTGGGGCTCGAACCCGCGGGGGTCGATGGCGGCTGGACCCAGCCGGTGCCGTTGCTGCACACCCGCCTCGGCACTGCGACCACGCTCGCGTTCGACCGCAAGGGTGCGGTTACGCCGCTCACCTTTGGCACCGACATCTATGTCTCGACGCTCCAGCCAAAGGATCAGGCGGTTATAGACAATGCCCCGATGGTTTTCGTCGGCTATGGCGTCACCGCCGCCGAACGCGGCTGGGACGACTTCAAAGGTCAGGATCTGAAGGGCAAGGTCGCCGTCTTCGTGATCAACGACCCCGATTTTGTCGCAGCCAAGGGCGAGGATGCTTTCGGCAAGTTCGGCGGCCGGACGATGACCTATTACGGGCGCTGGACCTACAAGTTCGAAGAGGCAGCCCGGCGCGGCGCGATCGGCGCGCTGATCGTTCACGATACCGATGGCGTCGGCTATGGCTGGAACGTCGTCAAAAGCCCCGGCGGTGAAAATTACGGCCTCGTCGTGCCGCCCGAAACGGTGACGAGCCTCGCGCTGCAAGGCTGGATCTCGGGCGAGACGGCGACAAAATTATTCACCGACGCCGGACAAGACCTCGCCAAACTGCGCGTGGCCGCGCGCCGCAAGGATTTCAAACCCGTCGACCTCGGCACCAGCTTCAACGCCGCGATCCCGGTGACGCAAGCCGTCGTGCAAAGCCAGAACGTCCTCGCCAAAATCTCCGGCACGCAGCGCCCTGACGAGGTCGTGATGTATGGCGCCCACTGGGATGCCTATGGCGAAGGCGCGCCCGACGAGGCGGGGCGCATCTATCGCGCCGGTGCCAACGACGACGCGCTCGGCGTCGCGGGGCTGTTCGAAATTGCCCGCGGCTTCAAAGCCGCGCCGCCGCCCGACCGCAGCATCGTCTTCGCTTTCTGGACCGCCGAGGAACGTGGGCTCCTAGGGTCTGAAGCTTATGCTGCCAACCCGATCTTCCCGGTCGAAAAGACCGTCGCCAACCTCGGCCTCGACATCCTCCAGACCGCCGGAAAGGCAAAGGACGTCGTCCTCGTCGGAAAGGGACAGGGCAGTCTCGAAGACGACCTAGCGCGCGTTGCGGCGACCCAAGGCCGCACCGTCTCGGTGGAGAGCCTCCCCGAACGCGGCCTGTTCTACCGCGCCGACCATTTCAGCATGGCCAAGCGCGGCGTCCCCGTGCTGCTGATGATGGGCATCGCCGGTGCCTCCGACCTCGTCAACGGCGGCAAACCCGCCGGACAGGCGTGGGTCGATGCCTATACCGGCAAATGCTATCATCAGGCCTGCGACGCCTGGGGTCCGGACTGGAACCTCGACGGCGCGGTGCAGGATATTTCGCTGTTCTACACGATCGGCGACGAACTCGCTCGCTCAGGTCGCTGGCCCGACTGGAAAGCGGGCAGCGAGTTCAAGGCCATCCGCGACCAGAGCGCCGCGGCGCGCAAATAGCGCGACGGGCTTATAATCTGATCCATGGTCCCGTTCGTGTCGAGCGTAGTCGGGACACCCTTCGTCGTTGCGCGACACCGATGGGTGTCTCGACTTCGCTCGACACGAACGGAAACTGAGGTCGTGGTGATTTAGGACACCAACCGCAAGCACCGCCTTTGCGGCGGCAGCGCAACAAAAAAGGGGCCGCCTCTCGGCAGCCCCTTTCCTTGTTCGATAAACCGAAGGCTTAGTCCTTCAGGAAGTCGGGCACATGGCCCTGATCTTCCGGACCTTCGTTGCGTTCGCGGCGCGGGCCACGATCGCCACCGGCACCGCCGTCACGGCGCGGGCCACGATCACCGCCACCATCGCGGCGCGGTCCACGGTCGCCGCGACCAGCACCGTCGCCGCGCGGGCCACGATCGCCGCCGCCGCCATCACGGCGCGGACCGCGCGGACCACGGTCGCCGCGATCGCCGCCTTCACGCGGCGGGCGGGTGTCTTCCAGCTCGGCGCCGGTTTCCTGATCGACGACGCGCATCGACAGGCGAACCTTGCCGCGCTGGTCGATCTCGAGCACCTTGACCTTGACTTCCTGACCCTCGGCCAGAACGTCCGAGACCTTTTCGACGCGCTCGTTGGCGATTTCGCTGACGTGAACCAGGCCGTCCTTGCCGCCCATGAAATTCACGAACGCACCAAAGTCGACGAGGTTGACGACCTTGCCGTCATAGATCTTGCCGACTTCGGCTTCTTCGACGATGCCCGAAATCCACTTGCGTGCGGCTTCGATCTGCGCCGGGTCGCTCGACGAAATCTTGATCAGACCTTCGTCGTCGATGTCGACCTTGGCGCCGGTGGTCGCGACGATCTCGCGGATCACCTTGCCGCCGGTGCCGATGATGTCGCGGATCTTCGCCTTGTCGATCTGCATCGTTTCGATGCGCGGGGCATAATCGGACAGTTCGGTGCGGGCTTCGCCCAGTGCCTTGGCCATTTCGCCGAGGATGTGCGCGCGGCCTTCCTTGGCCTGGTTCAGCGCGGCTTCAAAAATCTCGCGCGTGATGCCCGCGATCTTGATGTCCATCTGCATCGTGGTGATGCCCTCGGACGTACCCGCCACCTTGAAGTCCATGTCGCCAAGGTGATCTTCATCGCCCAGGATGTCCGACAGGATCGCAAAATCCTTGCCTTCGAGGATCAGACCCATTGCGATGCCCGAAACCGGACGCTTGAGTGGCACGCCGGCGTCCATCATGGCCAGCGAACCGCCGCAAACCGACGCCATCGACGACGAGCCGTTCGACTCGGTGATGTCGCTGGTGATGCGGATCGTGTAGGGGAACTCGTCCTTCGTCGGCAGCACCGCGTGCAGCGCACGCCAAGCCAGCTTGCCATGACCGATGTCGCGGCGGCTTGGTGCGCCGAAACGGCCGACTTCGCCGACCGAATAGGGCGGGAAGTTATAGTGCAGCATGAAGTTCGAGTACGACAGGCCATTCAGGCCATCGATCATCTGCTCGCTGTCCTTGGTGCCCAGGGTGCAGGTCGCGATCGTCTGCGTCTCGCCGCGGGTGAACAGCGCCGAGCCATGGGCGCGGGGCAGGAAATGCGTTTCGGCGACGATCGGACGAATCTGCGTCGTCGTGCGGCCGTCGATGCGCTTGCCGTCCTTCAGGATGGCGCCGCGCACGATTTCGGCTTCGAGCTTCTTCATCAGCTTGCCGGCGGCCATCTGGTCCTGCGGCGCGGCGTCGGCGAAAGCAGCCTTGCCGGCAGCACGCGCTACATTCAGCGCGTTCGAACGGGCCGATTTGTCGGTCAGCTTGTAAGCGGCGGCGATATCCTTGCCGATCAGCTTCTTCAGCTTGTCCTTGGCGGCGGTCAGATCACTCTGTTCGGCCATGTCCCAAGGATCCTTGGCGGCCTGCTCAGCCAGCTTCACGATCGCCTTGACGACATCCTTACACGCATCGTGCGCGAACAGCACGGCGCCGAGCATGATCTCTTCCGACAGCTCATTGGCTTCGGATTCGACCATCATCACGGCGTCGTAGGTCGCGGCAACGACGAGGTCGAGGTCACCCTCGGCAACCTGTGCGTCGGTCGGGTTCAGGATATATTCGCCATCGAGATAGCCGACGCGCGCGGCGCCGATCGGACCCATGAAGGGCACGCCCGAGATGGTGAGCGCAGCCGAAGCGGCAACCATCGCAAGGACGTCGGGTTCGTTGTGGCCGTCATAGCTCAGGACCTGGGCAATGACGTTGATTTCATTGTAGAAACCTTCGGGGAACAGCGGACGGATCGGACGATCGGTCAAACGCGAAACCAAGGTTTCCTTTTCGGTCGCGCCGCGCTCGCGCTTGAAGAAGCCGCCTGGAATGCGGCCTGCGCCCGAATATTTTTCCTGATAATGGACGGTGAGCGGGAAGAAATCCTGCCCTTCCTTGACCGTCTTGGCAGCGGTCACGGCGCACAGCACCATCGTTTCGCCCAGCGTCGCGACAACCGCGCCGTCGGCTTGACGGGCAACCTTGCCCGTTTCGAGGGTCAGCGTTTCACCGC
>JAEMRT010000141.1:0-9953 GCA_016463225.1 Sphingopyxis sp.
CGCACTCTGGCAGGCATGTCAGTAGCGGCGGGATGGGGGCAATCCCGCCGCCACTGCTGGCCTGGCCGTCTATGCGACCTTACACGGCCAGAGGCTGTGCCTAGCCGGCCGAGGGAGCCGACGAAGGCGATGCCATGCTATGCATCTCCTTCATGCAGTCCGCCGCGCTCATCTTCATCATGTCGCAGTTGCAGTTCGCCATCTGCGGAGCATCGGGCACCCAGACGCGACGGGGGCTCATAGATGGCGCACGCGGGCCATAGTTTGGCGATTGACGCCATTCATAATGGCCAGACTGCGAGTTTGTGTTGGGTTCGCCGGCGAAAGCGGCAACGGGAGCGGCAAGCGCAATGCCCAGCAGGGCATAGAAAACACGGTTCTTCATGACTGTAATCCTTGGGCAAAATATCGTGGTAGCCGCGGGTCAGACAGGATTTTCAGATGCGCGATAGACGCAAGAATCCTGTCAGCCTGGCAGCCGGTGTCGATCAGCCAAGGAGAGTCGGTGGTTCCGGTTCGGGAGTGAGGTCACTGCCGTGCAGGACAGTGATGGTTGCCCAGAAGGGCAGAGCTGGACTGGCTTCGCGTGCTTCCAGCATAGGCGCGTCATTACGAACGGCCAGCGGAACGACGCAGCCCATGGCCGCGATGCATTCCAGGGTCATGCCCTTGCAAGGCTTCTGAGCAGGTTGTTGCTGCTGTGCCATTATCTTCATGCAGTCTTCCGACATCCCAGCCACGGCCTGCACAGACGTGGCCATTGGGGCGGACATCGCAGGCGGAGCGGACGCAAAGGCCGCCGCTTGGCCAATCAAGCCAACCATGGCTCCCAGAAGGAGAAGAAGTTGCAAAACGCGTTTCACAGCCGTTATTTATTACGCCTCGTAGCATCAAAGATCAACGAGATGGTCACCCGCCGTGTCGGGCAAATACCGTCTGACCCGCCGATCCGAAGGCGATGACAGAGTAGGGTTGTGGTTTTTGGCCGGGGACTTCCATCCCCGGAGAACCCAGCGGCATGCCCGCTACGGCCAATCCCTTTACGCCCTTCGGGCGCTTCGCGATCGCGCGCTTCATGTCGGCAATGGGAACGTGGCCCTCGAAAACTATGCCATCGACAATTGCAGTATGGCATGATGCCAGCGCAGCGGGCACGCCTTGAGCGCGTTGAAAGCGGCCGCGTTGCTGGTCGTCGACGATATTGACGCTTTGTCCAAATTGTCTGCGCACCTGGGCCGCCCACTGTTCGCAGCAACCGCAACCAGGGTCACGATGCATGATGATCGGGGCAGCTTCGGCGCTGGCGACGGAGAAGGCTGCTATGAACGCAGCGAGGGCAAATTTGAGTGTCATACGATCCCTTATTGGTTCCCCCGCCCCTGGGCGGGGGAGGAAAGGTCTATTGGGCGCGCTTGTTGTGGGCTCTCAGCCAGCCTTGAAGCTCGCCCACTTCTCGCGTTTGCTCGGTGATTGACTTGTTCGCCATCATTCGGACCTGCGCGTCCTTGGTGTCGCGCAAAACGATGCGTGACATCGCAATCGCACCGCGATGATGCTCGATCATCTTGCGCACCCAGGTCTCCGTTGCATCGCTGCCCGTGGCGGACATCATCTTCTGATGCATCTCCATTTCTGCAGGCGGGTAAGGATTGGCTGGCGTGGGGTTCATGGTCTGGCGCATGTCCATCTTGCTATGGTCCATGCCCTGCATTTGGGCGATCGCCGGCGCGGCCACCAATCCAGCGATGATGATGGGGACTATTTTCTTCACAATTCTCTCCTCAGCGCCCCGCATTGATAATACGCATGGGCGCGCCATTTCCCTCGTGAGGCGGCACAAAATTTACGGGAACGGGAGCGCGAAGCCTACTTGCGGGCTAGAATAGCCTTCATTTCATCGATTTCGCGGCGCTGAGATTCCTCGATGCCGCTGCACAGACGAACGATTTCCGGATCCTTCAAGGAGGCCTCGCGGCACATCAGGATCGCGCCCGAATGATGCGGGATCATCGATCGGAGGAATGCTGTATCGCCGATCGTTGTTTGCGTGCGGATGAGGGCAAATGATCCGGCGAATATCGCAACTGACCCTAATATAAGGGCCGCGTTTGCCTTTTTCGACGGGAACATATGGCCCATCGCGAGGACCATCAGCACCACCATGGGCGCCACCATCATTAGCGTCATGTAGAGCATATTCAGGTTGTTGTAGAAGCTCCCCAAGCTGTCGATCATGACGAACATCACCAGATACATGATGACGCCGCCAACCAAGGTCTGCAGGGCGAGGCTCGCATAGGCATTTTTCATCATTGGTCGTCTCCTTTGGCCCCCGCCCCGATCCTGCTTGACTATTCAACCCGTGCGGCGTCGCTTTCGCGGCCACCGAAGATACAAAAGTGCCGAACCCGCGATCGCCAATGCGAGACCACCTGCGGCAAACGCCATCAACCACGGCGTGTTGAAATTTTCGTGGTTTTTCCAATCCATGATGTGGAGCGCCCAGAAGAAATCGAACAGGCGCCACGTTCCATTTCTCACAGCGACGATCCGACCACTATTCTGGGCAACATAGACGCGGGTCGCTTCGCGGTCAGGGAAGTCCACCCGCCAGGCCGGCAGGACGCCCTTGAATTCTGGGGTCGACGCCACAACCAGGCGCACGCTCGGCGGCTCCGACGTACCACGGTAGGCCTGTATCGCCACCGCGCGAGCCATCGCAGCGTTCACGGGACCAAGTCGACGACCTGTTTCTGCATCGTGGAGTGAGATCGTCCCATCGATAGACTCGACCTCCGCAATCTCGCGGCCGAGCAGCGCGCGATATCGGACTTCACGCACGGGTCTGGTCGCCGCGCGCAACACTAGGTCCAACGGCGCGCGCGATCTCGACTGTTCCAATATCGCCGGCGACGATCGCTCGACGAGATGTTCACCGCGGACTCGCTCGATCGGCAACAGGCTCATGACAAGACCGCTCGCAAACCAAAGCAGCAGCTGGACGCCGATAACCAGGGCTAACCAGCGATGAACGCGGCTAGCCCCGATGTGGAAGCGGAGTTTGGCGCTTCTCAGAACCAGGTCCGAACACCGATTACAAAGCTGGCCGCCTTCACGTCCCCTCCGTCTGAGCGTGCATAGTCCGCCGTCCGCCCGAACTTTCGGTCGTAAGAAACGCCGATGTAGGGGGCAAATTCGCGGCGCAGTTCGTAACGCAAACGCAGTCCCAATTCGGCGTTCGTGATGCCCGCTCCAATCCGCGTCTCCGGGACATTTTGTGCTGAAAGGTTCACTTCCAGGCGCGGCTGGAGAATGAGGCGTTGCGTGATACGCTGATCATAATAGCCCTCGATCCGCCCCAACACCTCGCCTTTGTTCGACAGAAACAGGGCAGCCTCGGTCTCAAACCAGTAAGGCGCCACCCCCTCAATACCGATCGTCGCATAAGTACGGGATGGGTTGGGTTTGAAATCGTAACGGACACCCGCCTGGAGGTTCCAATAAGGGTCGAGTGCACGACTGTAGAGCGCCTGAACTTCTGCGGTCTCCATGTAGGTGCCGCTTCTGCCAGCAAGAACGCCCTCACCCTCTGTCTTGACCACCAGCCGATCGAGATCCTTGCCGAACCACGCCTCCCCGTCCCACCGATAGCCGTCGCGGCCGTTACGGACCTGATATTCCGCCAGATTGAACAGGATCATCGAGCTGGATGAGCCGCCATGTTCCTTATGCAGCATGGTACGCGAAGCCGCCATCTCGCCGTTTTTGTAGACGCGGTCGGCATAGTTGTCGGTAGGAGGTTGGGGTGCAGGGGCGTTGCCGGGCATGAGACTGGTGCCACCAGCGCCATGGGCTGCCATCGGCCCATCCATCGCCATGCCGGGCATCGACGACATATCGTGCTGCATCGGCTGACCGCCGGGTGCCGCCTGCATGTCCATGCCGGGCATGTCGTGTTTCATCGTACCGCCCGCCCCATCGGGCATGGTCATGCCAGGCATGCCGGACATGTCGTGGCCGGCATGCGGGTCAGCCGTTGGAGGCGTCTTGTCACCGGGCATCTCCATGCCGGACATAGCCCCCATGCCCGACATGTCGTGCGGCGCCGACTTGGGTTTTGCTGCCGGTGCCCGGCGCTTCGGGGTGGCAGGCTTGCCCTTAGCCGTGGGCGCAGCGGCGCGCCTGGGCTGGCTTGCTGGCTTGGCCACCGGCTTTTTCTTCGCCGCTGGCTGAGCAGCAGGCATGTTCATGCCCGGCATATTCTGCATCGACTGCGCGCTGACTGGGGTCGCCAAGGCGAGCGGGGCCGCGCCGATCAGAAGGAGAAGCGACTTCATGCGGCATCTCCCCGGGGACGGACAGAGACGACGCGCATCATCCCGGCATGCATGTGATAGAGCATATGGCAGTGAAACGCCCAGTCGCCGACTGCGTCTGCGGTGACGTCGAAACTTACCTTGCCTCCTGGTGCGACATTGACGGTGTGTTTGCGCGGCGAATACTCGCCATGCCCGGTCACCAGCTCGAAGAAATGCCCATGAAGATGGATCGGGTGCGACATCATCGTGTCATTGACGAGCGTGACGCGGACCCTTTCGTTTTCGATAAAGGGAATGGGCTCGCGCTTGTCACTGAGCTTCACCCCATCGAACGACCACATATAGCGTTCCATATTCCCGGTCAGGTGGATTTCCATCGCGCGGTCTGGCGCGCGAACATCGGGGTTGCGCTCCACCGCCATGAGATCGCGATAGACAAGAACCCGGTGGCCAACGTCTTCGAGACCCTGTCCCGGTTCTCCCGTGCGATCCATCGGCATGGGCGAGATCGTCTGGACACCCGGTCCCATCTTAACCTGCGGCGCTTTGCTGGCGTCGCGCATGTTCATGCCGCCCATTCCGCCCATCGCCATGCCGCCCATTGTATCACCGGACCCGCTGCCCATTCCGGGCATGTTGGCCATGGAACTATCCGCCGGTTTTTGCATGCTTGGCATCGACGCGCCGGCCCCCATATCCATGCCTGCCATCCCGCCCGCGGCAGCTCCGCCGGCAGACATGTCATGCCCCATTGCTGCGTGGTCCATGCCGGACATGCCGCTCATATCCATGTCCCCCATGCCCATGTCCTTCATATCGGCAAGGGGCCGCTTGCGGAGCGGCGGAACTTCGGCCGTCATGCCTTCACGCGGAGCCAGTGTGGCGCGTGCCATGCCCGAACGATCAACGGATTCACCGACCAGCGTGTAGGCGCGATCATCGGTCGGAGTAACGATGACATCATAGGTCTCGGCAACCGCGATCTGAAACTCGTCGACCTCGACCGGCCTGACATTGAGCCCGTCGGCCTGAACAACCGTAAGTTTGAGACCGGGAATCCGGACATTGAACGTCGTCATCGCGGAGGCATTGACGAAACGCAGGCGAACGCGCTCACCTGGCTTGAAAAGCGCGGTCCAGTTGTCCCGTGGGCCATGCCCATTCACGAGATAGGTATAGGTCGAGCCCGTGACATCGGACACGTCGGTCGGATCCATCCGCATATTGCCCCAGTCAAGTCGGTCCTTGAGGGGTTGGTCTTCCTTGGCCAGCAAACCGGCCAGCGTTTGCCGCTGATAATTGAAATAGCCACCGCCGACCTGCTTGAGCTTCCGGAAAATTGCGTGCGGATGCATCTGGCTATGGTCGGAGAGCACGATGACATGCTCTCGATCCGACTGAATCGGATCCTCGCCTTCCGGGTCGATGACAATCGGTCCGTAATGACCTAACTGCTCCTGCAGCCCCGAATGGCTATGATACCAATAGGTGCCAGCCTGGACGATGGGGAACTCATAGACAAAGGTCGACTTGGGCTTGATGCCGGGGAAGCTGATGCCGGGCACGCCGTCGAACTGGAACGGCAAAAGCAGGCCGTGCCAGTGGATCGAGCTGTCTTCCTCGAGATCGTTGATCACCGACAGGCGGACGTTTTGGCCCTGACGCAGACGGATGAGGGGCGCAGGCACAGTGCCATTGATGCCGATGGCATGGCTTTGTCGGCCGTCGATCATCATCATCTGATGCGCGATCTTGAGCGTGATATCGTTCCCGCTGACCGTTGGCAGTGGCTTGGCAATCCCGGACGAAATGGGTTGAGCCCATGCCGGCAGCCATGCCGACAATGCGAGGCCACCGCCGGCCAGCGCAGCGCCGCGGAAAAGGTCGCGGCGGTTCAATCCGGGGGACATAATATCTCCTTGTTCAACGTGCAGCACTTTGGGTCTGAAAAGACGCTTAAGCGCGGTATCTCTTTATCCTTACGCGCGAGCAGCGCGCACCCCTCATTCCTCAGCGAGTATTTCTGCGAGGCGCGCGCGCGCGCGATACAGGCGCGTCTCCACAGCCTTGCTACTGACGGAAAGCGCTTTGGCGGCCTCTGATTGACTGAGCCCTTCGACGGTCCTGAGCATCAGGACTTCACGCAACGTGGCAGGCAATGCGCTGATCGCCGCCGACAGTCGCTCCACCTCTATTTTCGATTCAGCACTGGCATGTGCGGAGGGTGCGTCATCCGGCACTTGCTCAATCTCATCATCCGACGGCGCGGAGCCAAATGTGAAGAGCTGCCGCACCCTCTGGCGGCGGCGGCAATCGCGACATTTGTTAATCGCGATCCGGGATAGCCAGGCGCGCAACGGACGCGCACCATCATATTTCCGCAGATGGCTGAACGCGGATACAAAGCAGTCCTGCGTGAGATCAAGTGCTTCCTCGGCATTCCCGACCAGGCCGCGCACCAGTCGAAATATCGCTGTCTGGTGCCGACGCATAATCTCGGCGAAAGCCGACTGCCGACCGGCAAGCGTCAGTGCCGCTAGTTCACCGTCCGAACACGCCTGGAGATCCAGACTCACCGTGCATCGTCGGTGAGCGCATGAACCACCGCCTGATCGAAGGTCTTGGCCTGATCGGGGCGAAGGATTTGCCGCATGGCGAAGATGTGCCCGAGCGTTTCCTTTTGCAGTTCGCCCATTGCCTGATGCGACTGATCGACGGCCGCGGTCACACGCGGCCCTTCGCCATGTTCGACCTCGATCGCGGCTGCGAGACGCGCATTGTCCGATCGCAGTTCAAGCTCCAGCGCGCGCCGACGCACGGCGAAACCCTGCTCTAGCAGCTCGATCTTGGCCTTCTGACGATCATCCAGATCGAGCTTGCTGTGCAAGACATCGTGGAGCTCGACGCCGGCTGCCTTGGGCTGCGGGAAAAAGTAGCGGCCCAGGAACACGCCCGCAACCGCCGATGCAAAGGCGACGATGGCGACGAGGAGGAGCAATTTGGGCTTCATTGAGAACCTACCAGCAGCGTCGAAGGGGCAAGCGGATTTGATGGCCCGAAAGGCGATAGCGTGACCGACGCCTCGGCACGCGGCGTAAAGCCATTGCTGGCGATACCCAGCAGTACCGCTCCGAAAGCCGCGACCGCACCGAGACGGAATTGAGACGCGGTCGAAACCTGCGGCAATGCCGCTATGCGTCGGAACACAGCATCCTCCAGACCAATCAGCCCCGGATGCGTCGGTTCGTTGCGTAAGCGGCTCAGCAGCCGGTCCAGGTCGGTATCCATCGAAAAGTCCAATCCTCAATCAATCCGGGGCAACGGCCCAGGACGTGTTCTTTACTTTCCCCTCTATCAGCCTGTCCGCCAAAGCATCGCACATAGCGGGCAGATCTGAGCAACAGCGACGGAGCAGCCGCAACGCTATGGCGCCGTCTTCGTCATGCCGGGCATATCCTTCATCATCGCGTCATGGTCTTCGGGCGCACTGGCTATTGCCGCCTGATATTGGGCGGGTGACATACGCGGAAGTTGCCTTACGAAAGCCACCATATCCCAGATCAGTTCGTCGCTATGGGTCTTACCCCAAGCTGGCATCGCGGTCAGCTTGACCCCATGCTTGATGATCCAGAATTGCTCCTTTGGCGATCTTTGCTCCTCGCGGGAAAGCTCCGGCGCCCTCGGATAGAGTCCCTGGCTGATTTCGGACTTTTCCAGTCCTGGCCCGAGATGGCAGCCGCTGCACATCTCGGTGTAGAGCCCCGCCCCGCTCTGCAGCCGCTTCACGTCCCCAAGGTTGGCCGGGACATTCACATCACGAGATCGCACGGCGATGGAACGATCTCGGAGCTGCTCGATCAGCCAATAGACCGGTTTGGTGTGCGGCGAATCCGCCCCGATGTCATAGGCACCCACATAGACGACGATCCCCGCTAGCGCGCCGCCGACCAGCGCTGTCGCAGCGATAAAACCTACACTTGGAAAGTGCCTGCGCAGCCAAGTCGTCCTAGCATTCTCCATAGCTTCCTCCCGAGCGGCAGCGTCCCTTGGATCCGGGTGGTTCTCACACCCATCCAATTGTCCATACGCACTGCAAGCTTCGATCCCTCATCTGTCGCGCAGATCTCATTCGCAAATCCCGCCGGGGTTCTGATTTGCAGAATTCTTGCGCGCCTGATGAGGGGTGGCGCCGCGTGGTGCGTAATTCGATGTGTCGGCAGTCTCGCCGCCCATGGAGAAATCGATGTTTCGTAAAACAATCTTTGCCGTCGCCATGGCGGCGTCTGTCCTCACCGCTACCGCTGCGCAGGCTCACCCTAAGCTCAATGCCGCCACCCCTGCCGCAAATGCCGTGGTCGCCGCCCCGACCAGAATTCAGCTCGTCTTTTCTGAAGCGCTCGTCGCACAATTTTCCGGGCTCGACCTGACGATGACCGAAATGCCAGGCATGAAGATGGCGCCGATGAAGATGAACGGCGTCAAGGCCACCGTGGGCGCCGATGGCAAGACGCTCGTCGCGACGCTTGCCAAGCCGTTGCCGGTTGGAACCTACAAGGTCGACTATCACGTCGTCTCTGCTGACACCCATCGCATCCAGGGCAGCTACACCTTCAAGGTCCAGTAAGACCGTGCCGGACATCATAGCGATCGCAGTGAGGCTGGGACTTTTCCTCGATCTCATGCTCCTCTTCGGGTTGCCGATGTTCGGCCTCTACACGTTGCGCGGGACTGAGCGGGCATCCGGCTCGGTCCTGCGTTTCCGGTCGGTGTTGGCGACAATCGCGCTGGCCGGTATCGTATTATCTATCCTGGGCATGATGGTCCTGGCGGCCTCGATGGGGGGCGTGCCACTCGATCAGGTAGACCGCGCCACGGTCAATCTTCTCATATCGGGCACTGCGATCGGGACGGTCTGGCAGGTACGGGTCGCGGCCCTCCTGCTCGTGCTCTATTTTTCCATCGTCGGTTGGCGGCGTCCCGCTTTCGCCCTGTGGTCGCTGTCAGCGACCGCCGCTGTCGCTCTGGCGACCTTGGCCTGGACGGGGCATGGCGCTGCCGACGAAGGCTTGCGGGGATGGGTCCATCTTGGTGCCGATATCATCCATCTCTGGGCAGCTGGCATCTGGGTAGGCGCGTTGTTCGCGCTTTGCCTCCTCGTTTTCCGCCCTGCCGCGCGCATGGCGGTGGATCACATTCACCTCTCGCACCGCGCGCTGGATGGATTTGCGAAGGTCGGATCGGTGGTCGTGGCGCTGCTTATCGTGTCGGGTTTGATCAATAGTTGGATACTGATCGGCCCCTCCAATCTGGGATCAATGTTTACCAGCCTCTATGGCCTGCTGCTGGTGGCAAAGCTGCTGCTGTTCGGCTTGATGCTGTTGCTGGCGGCGGCCAATCGCTACTTTCTGACGCCGTCGCTCGCGGCGGCGATCGAGACAGGCAACACCTCCTCGGCGATAGGGTCGCTCCGCCGCAGCCTCGCAATCGAGACCGGCTGCGCCGTTACCATTCTTATCTTAGTTGCCTGGTTGGGGCTGTTGGCGCCACCTGCCTCCGGGATGTAAAAGGCATCAAGGCAGCGCGCGCGATATCGCCTTGATACGGCAACTTCCAAACTCAGGCGAATGTTGATTG